>ONCI01000004.1 GCA_900316255.1 uncultured Eubacteriales bacterium
GACGGGGGAAGCGAAGCTCTATAAGGCCCTGGACAAGCTGGAGGCGCTGATCCAGCACAATGAATCGCCTTTGGATACCTGGTCGGAGAATGAATTTGATTTGAACAAGCGCTATGCCTTTGATGCAGTGGCCTTCTCGGACTGGCTGACAGCTTTGCGTAACGAGATCCTTTTCGATACGCTGGAGAAGATCCAAAAGGAAGGCGGCGGCGCACAGACGAAGTAAGAGAGAAAGGGGGATTGCGGTATGGCGGCAAGGACCGGGAAATCCCGAGCGCTTCATCCCGGGATGCGGGTCGCAATGGCTTTGGGAATGCTGGCTCTTGCGGTACTGCTTCTGTATCCGGGAAAGAAAACGCAGACACAGGATGCTCCTGTGCCTGCCGTGACGGCAGAAGCACTTCCCATCGAACCTAGCTCTGCTCCTGCAGAGAAGGACCAAGCTGCAAGCCCTGACCTGACTCCTGCAGTCATCACGGAAACGCCTGTGATGGTATCGTCAAAGCCTGCAAGCGAATCGGATGATCCGACTGCGGCCCCGGCAGAGCTGCCGGCACACCAGGAGACGTTTCGCCCCATTGTGTATGATCAGCGGAGTTATCAGCTGGTGACCGATATGGTCTATGCTTACCGGATGCAGGTGGAAGATCGGGACAGGATCATCGCGGCGGATGTTTCGGCGCTTAAGGAGCATGACGCCCCGCTGGGCGAAGCCTGGGGCGGGATCATGGAATACTGGGACTATGCCGATACCAGGCTGGCACTGAACTATGACAGACTGCCGGAGGACCTTCCGAAGGATGACAGCCTCTGCATCGTAGTGCTGGGCTTTCAGCTTCTGCCGGACGGCGGCATGTCACAGGAAATGCTGGGCCGCTGCGAGCTGGCGCTGGCCGCCGCAAAGCAGTATCCCAATGCATTCCTGGCCGTGACCGGCGGCGGAACGGCAGTCGGCAACGCCGCGGTCACCGAGGCAGGTGTGATGGCCCGGTGGTTCCGGGAGCAGGGCATCGACGAGAGCCGGATCATCCTGGAGGACCGCTCCTCCACAACCGAGGAAAACGCGAAATTCACATTGAAGATCCTGACGGAGCAATATCCGCAGATCAGAAGCATCGCCATCATTACAAGCGATTATCACGTTCCGTTGGGATGCACCTTGTTTACGGAAGCGGCGCTGCTTTACGGCTGTGAACACGGACGAGTGCCCTGGACGGTGGACGCCCATGTGGCCCTGACAGGCTATGGCCTTACGGAATACACCAACCCCGCGGAGCAGGCCCTTTATATCTGGGCACTGGCGGATCCCCGGCAGAATTGAAGGAAGGAGAGAGGAAAAAATGGTATTTCTCTGTTATCCCAAGTGCAGCACCTGCAAGAAAGCCCAGGCCTGGCTGAATCAACGAGGGATCCCCTATGAGCTTCGGCTGATCCGGGAGGAGAATCCCAGCGCGGAGGAGCTGAAGGAATGGCAGATCCGCAGCGGACTGCCCCTGAAGCGCTTTTTCAACACCAGCGGATTGCAGTATAAGACGCTTAATCTGAAGGAGAAGCTGCCGCAGATGAGCGAGGAAGAACAGCTTGCGCTTCTGGCAAGCGACGGGATGCTGGTGAAACGCCCGCTGCTGGTTTCGGAGGACTTTGTTCTGACAGGCTTCCGGGAAGCGGAATACGAGGAAAGATTTGATAAATGAGGATCGAGCGTTTTTACCATCGCGGAACGCCCGAACTGCTGCAAAAGCTCTGCGAGACGCCTCAGATGCAGCGCCTGCGGCAGGTGGGGATGAACTGCGGCTGCGAATATACGGCCTTTCGTCGTTTCCGAAAGCTGCGGAACTATTCCCGCTTTGATCACAGCCTTGGCACGGCCAGGATCGTCTGGCATTTTACGGCAGATCCCGTTCAGAGCACCGCGGCACTGTTTCACGATATAGCCACGCCTACTTTTGCACATTCAGTGGATTTCCTGCGGGGAGATCACCTGAAGCAGGAAGCGACGGAGGCGGCCACGAAACGGGTCATTCGAGACGCGGATGAGATCGCAGTGATTTTAAAGGCATACGGGATTCCTGTCGAAGCTGTACTGGATTATCACCGCTATCCCATTGCGGATAACGACGCGCCAAGACTCTCGGCAGATCGGCTGGAATACACTTTTGGGAACCTGGAAAACTACCGCCTCAGACCTATCACCGCCTTGAAGCTCTATTATCATGCGCTCTGCGTGGCGCAGAATGAGAGCGGGGAAGAGGAACTGGCTTTTTCCGATGCGGCCTCCGCCATCGATTTCGGCTTCGACGCCCTGCGCTGCTCTCGCATCTATGTGGCAGACGAGGACCGTTATGCCATGCAGATGCTTGCGGAGCTGCTGGACCGGGCGCTGCGGCGGAAGATCCTGTCGGAAGAGGATCTGATGGGGACGGAAGCGGCTCTGATCGAAAAGCTGCAAAAGGACCCGGAAGCTGCGGCGGAATGGAGCAGCTTCCGGGCCATGAAGCGCATGATCTGCGAAGAAGAACTGGCCCCGGCAGAGCTGCGCCGGGTGGTCCCTGCGAAAAAGCGCTGCATTGATCCCTTTGTGCGGGACAAGGGCAGGCTCAGTCAGATCTGTGAGCCGTTTGCCGATGCCCTGCGGGAATTCCGGGAACAGGATCAAAGCCATTGGCTCTGTGCAAAATAGAATTCAAATAAGGGCCGCTTTCTTCGCATTTTGATCACATGTAGATGCCGGCGTCGTTTTGAAGCAGACGCAGAAGGCGCTCCGGCTGGGAGACGCCGTGGAGCATGTGCCATTCTCTCAGGTTGGGAGAAAGGGAGCGCCTGAACAGCATGGAAGAAGGCGTGGAAAAATGGATGGTACCGGTCCCGTCCCGATAGTGCGTGACGGACAGGGGAGGACATTCGTACTTTTGGAGGGCTTCAACGTGATTCCCGTGTCGGATCAGCGTCTTCCTGTCAGTAATGGCATAGAGCGTATGTCTCAGCACATAGGCTTTCCAGAGAAAGCGGCCGACGGTAAGATACAATCCGATCATAACGAAGAAGGCGCCAAACAAAGGGAAAAACCAGGGAGTTCCCATGCGGAACACGGTTATTTCCCAGAACACGGCAAATCCAAACCACAGAAGGCTGAATGGAATGAGAAAAACATCCTGAGCTGCGAGAAGATGGAGTGTTTCCGGCTTTCCCAGCCAAAGGATCTGCTCCCCAGGCTCCAGATAGGGTCGGATCCATAGCGTATTGTCCTGATCCATGATATCACCTCTCTATAGTCATGATGATATTCTATCATGCATCTTTTTTTCCTTCAAGGGGGCACGTGCATTTCAGAAATCCCCGCAAAGCCCTCTTGACAGCATGAAAAAGTCTTTGTATAATGCACGGGTAAACGCGAAGAAGAACAGAAGTAGCGCGCTTTTTCCTGTCCAGAGAGCCCCCGGTCGGTGGAAGGGGGAGAGGGGAGCGGGTGAAGTACCGTTCGGAGCGGCGGGGCTGAAGCCTTTTTCAGGTGCGTAGGCTGTGACGGGTGCGCCCGATATCGCGCGTGGAGTCATGAACTCCCTGAGGCCTTTTCCGCGAGGAAAGGGCGCAGCAGAGGTGGTACCGTATTTTATGCCCTCTGTCCGAAAGGACAGGGGGCTTATCTTTTGTAAGGAGGTTTCAGTATGAGCGTTCAGGAGGAATCCCTTCGCCTGCACAGCTGTGGTTACAACTGCGCCCAGAGTGTGCTTGCGGCGCTCGGCAGCTATACCGGACTGGACGAGAAGACCGCGCTTGCCGTTTCCGGCGGCTTTGGCGGCGGCGTCCGCTGCGGCGAGATCTGCGGCGCGGCTTCCGGCGCGGTGATGGCCCTGGGTCTGGCCTTTCCCTATGCGGACGGAGAGAATGCCGAGGCAAAGGCGAAGATCGCCAGGCTCACCGTGGCCATGAACCGGGATTTTATCAAGCAATTCGGCTGCATCCGCTGCCAGGACCTCAAGCGAAACGGCGTCTCCTGTGACGAACTGATCGCCTGGGCGGCGCAGCATGCCGAAGAGATCATCAAAGAGAATCTGTAAAAGGAGATAGATGCAATTATGGGTATTTATGAAGAACTGGTTGCACGCGGCCTGATCGCCCAGGTGACCAACGAGGAAGAGATCCGCGAGATGGTGAACGCAGGCAAGGCTGTTTTCTACATTGGCTTTGACTGCACCGCCGACAGCCTGACCGCCGGCCACTTCATGGCGCTGACCCTGATGAAGCGGCTGCAGCAGGCGGGCAACAAGCCCATCGCCCTTATCGGCGGCGGCACCACCATGATCGGCGACCCCTCCGGCCGGACCGACATGCGCAAGATGCTGACCCGGGAGGATATCGACCACAATGCCGAGTGCTTCCGCAAGCAGATGGAAAAGTTCATTGAGTTTGGGCCCGACAAGGCCCTCATGGTGAACAACGCCGACTGGCTGCTGAATCTGAATTACGTGGAGCTGCTGCGGGAGGTGGGCGCCTGCTTCTCCGTGAACAACATGCTGCGGGCCGAGTGCTACAAGCAGCGCATGGAGCGGGGTCTGAGCTTCTTTGAGTTCAACTACATGATCATGCAGAGCTACGACTTCTACTACCTGTTCCAGCATTACAACTGCAACATGCAGTTCGGCGGGGACGACCAGTGGAGCAATATGCTGGGCGGCACGGAGCTGATCCGCAAGAAGCTGGGCAAGGACGCACACGCCATGACCATCACCCTGCTCACCGATTCCCACGGCATGAAGATGGGCAAGACCGCCGGCAACGCCGTGTGGCTGGATCCCAACAAGACCAGCCCCTACGACTTCTACCAGTACTGGCGGAACGTGGAGGACGCCGACGTTCTCAAGTGCATCCGCATGCTGACCTTCCTGCCCCTGGAGCAGATCGATGAGATGGCCAAGTGGGAAGGCAGCCAGCTGAACCGGGCCAAGGAGATCCTGGCCTTTGAGCTGACCTCCATGGTCCACGGCGAAGAGGAGGCCAAAAAGGCGGAAGCCTCTGCCAAAGCGCTGTTTGCCGGCTCCGGTGTCAGCGAGAACATGCCCACTACTGAGTTAACGGAAGCGGATCTTGCCGACGGCGCCATCGACCTGATGAGCCTGCTGGTGAAGACGGGCCTCTGCACCACCAAGTCCGACGCCCGCCGCAACATTCAGCAGGGCGGCGTCACGGTGGACGATGGGAAGGTCACCGATATCGGCAAGAGCTTCAGCGCCGAGGAACTGAAAAACGGAGTCATTCTCAAGCGCGGCAAGAAAAACTTCAATAAGGTCATCCTGAAATGAAAAGGATCCCCCGGAGTAAAGCTCCGGGGGATTTTCAATATACGGAAAAAGAATATCAGGTTTTCTTCAGATCTGCGCCGGTGAGGTACTTGCGCATGGGGACCCACAGAAGGGCGAAGACCAGCAGGCAGATGAGGATGTTCGGCAGCATGTAGGCAAGATTGTACAGAAGTGAGTAGAACCAGGGGCTATGCATGGTCATGCCGAAGAAGCTTTCCGGCATGTATTCGCCCCACACGGTGGCGCCCACTACATAGTGCACCAGAAAGCGGCAGAGACCTCCGATGACGGTGCCGATGAAAATGCCGCCCTTCTTGCCATGGGCAAGACCGGCGAAGCCAAGCGCACCGTAGGCCAGCAGATAGTCCCCGATGATGGACTGCCAGCCAAGGGCAATGCCGCCGTCAAACATGAACTGCATGATGCCGTAGACAAAGCCGGCGAGCAGCCCGGGGCCCAGGCCCCAGCGGACCGCATAAAGAATGATGGGCACCATGGCCAGCGTGATGCTGCCGCCCCAGGGCATTCTCCACAGCTTCAGGTAGCTCAGTACCTGAGCGGCTGCGATCAGGATCGCGCCTTCTGTCAAAGCGCGAAGGGTGAGTTTGGATTTCTTCATTTTGTTTCCTCCTTGTTTTCTTTGGGAAGCAGGGAAACAAAAAGACAGGTTCCGCAAAAAGAACCTGTCGACGCTTCTCCGTTTCCTACGCCGGCATTACCCGGATCAGGTTCCATGGTTTCAGAGCTCCATTACTCTGTCTCAGCCGGGAGTACCCAGCGCCCATCTGATTGCTCTGCTATTGTAGTCCTTTTCAGCAGGAACGTCAAGCCTTTTTGTTTGTATAAAAGCTTTGCTTTTTTCCGGAGAATATGGTAACATGAACTGCTATCATGTAAAAAAGGATGAACCTGTATGCTCACGCCGCCATAAAGTCATTTTTCGACCAAGTGAGAACGTACAGAAAGGATTTGAAAAATGACGGAATATCAAAACGAGATCCAGCGCCGCAGGACCTTCGCCATCATCTCCCACCCGGACGCCGGTAAAACGACCCTTACGGAAAAGCTGCTCCTCTACGGCGGAGCCATCCAGCTGGCAGGCTCCGTAAAGGGCAAGGCCACCGCCCGTCATGCGGTTTCAGACTGGATGGAGCTGGAAAAGCAGCGCGGTATTTCCATTACCTCCTCGGTGATGCAGTTTGAGTATGAAGGCTACTGCATCAACATCCTGGACACCCCGGGACACCAGGACTTTTCTGAGGATACCTACCGTACCCTCATGGCCGCGGACTCCGCCGTGATGGTCATCGACGCCGCCAAGGGCATCGAGCCCCAGACCCGGAAGCTCTTCAAGATCTGCGCCATGCGCCACATCCCCATCTTCACCTTCATCAACAAGCTGGACCGGGAAGCCCGCAGTCCTTATGAGCTGATGGAGGAACTGGAGAACGAGTTCGGCATCGGTACCTATCCCATGAACTGGCCCATCGGCTGCGGCCAGGAATTCAAGGGCGTGTACGACCGGGAAAAGCAGGCGATCCTGGCCTTCACCGAGTTTCACCGCGGGCAGAACAAGATCCGCGCCATAGAGTGCAGCCTTGACGAGACGGAAAAGCTGGATGAGCTTATCGGCCACCGCCTGCGGGAGACCTTGGCGGACGATATTGAGCTGCTGGACGGCGCCGGCTACGACTTTGATATCGAAGAGGTCCGCAAAGGTCGGCTCTCTCCGGTGTTCTTCGGCTCCGCCCTCAACAATTTCGGTGTGGAGCCCTTCCTGGAGCACTTCCTGAAGATGACCATGCCGCCGCTCCCGCGTATCTCCGGGGATGAGATCGTGGATCCCTTCGATCCCCATTTCTCCGCCTTTGTCTTCAAGATCCAGGCCAACATGAACAAAGCCCACCGGGACCGTATCGCCTTTATGCGTATCTGCTCCGGCAAGTTCGAGCGGGACAAGGAGTATTATCACGTCCAGGGGGGCAAGCCTCTGCGCCTGGCCCAGCCCCAGCAGCTGATGGCCCAGGACCGCGCCATCATCGACGAGGCTTATGCCGGCGACATTATCGGTGTTTTCGATCCTGGAATCTTCTCCATCGGCGACACCATCTGCGAGAAGGGGCAGAGCCTTTGCTTCGAGGGTATCCCCACCTTTGCGCCCGAGCATTTTGCTTCCGTGGAGCGCGTGGATACCATGAAGCGCAAGCAGTTTGAGAAGGGTATCCAGCAGATCGCCCAGGAGGGTGCCATCCAGATCTTCCACGAGCCCTATACCGGTGTGGAGGAAGTGATCGTCGGCGTGGTGGGTGTGCTGCAGTTTGAGGTGCTGGAATACCGGCTCAAGAGCGAATACGGCGTGGACATCCGCCGCCGCAGCCTGCCCTACGAATTGGTCCGCTGGGTGGAGAATGAGGATTTCGATATCCACAAGCTGAACCTCACCAGCGACACCAAATGGGTGCAGGACTTCAAGGGCAACAATCTGCTGCTCTTTACCTCCTCCTGGTGCATCAACTGGGCCCTGCAGAAGAACGAGGGCCTTCGCCTCAGAGAGTTTAACCGAGACTGAGAAAGGGGAACACCCATGGCAGAATCCATCAAGATCGAGATCTACCGCAAAAAGGACGCGGAGGACTTTACCAAATCTCTTGCCGACCCCGAGAGCCGGGCTCAGACTGGCAGCGGCGCCGCCATGACCGCCGCTGTATCCGCAGCGCTCCTGGAGCGGGCGGCGAAGCTGACCCGGGAAGAGCTTTCAGAAAATGAGCGGGTGGAGTATATCGTGCGCAATGCCGAGATCCTTCGCACCTACATGGTGAATCTTATCGATGAAGACGTGAAGGCCCGCGGCCCCTATCGCCGCGCTCTGAAGGAGGCTGATCCCCGCAAGATCGAGGCCGCCACCCAGACCGCCGGCGCGGTCTGCAGCGAGATCGTCTGCATGATGGAGAAGGAGCTGGAGCTGCTGGAGGAACTGGCTGCGCTCTGCCCTTCCGACGCAAAGCACTTTGCCGCGGAGAGCGCGGACCTGGCTTATGCGGCGATCCGCGCCTGCATGCGCGTCTGCATCTACTGGGGCGATCTCAGCACGGAGGACACCCGCCGCTACGTGATCCGCCGGGAGAACGAGCTGCAGCTGCAGGAGATTGATCCCCTCTATAAGCGTGTGATCGACAGGCTGGAAGCCTGATCTCTTCTTACAATGAAAAAGCCATCCTAAAGGGGGGTGCAAAACCTGTCGTCTTCTTAATTTGCACCCCTTTTGGATGGCTTTTTCTTATGAATTCTTCATAGGCTGTTAACTTGCCATTTTTTTGCCTGCGGTGTATAATACCTTGAAAAGCTATGGAAAGGATGGGACTCGTTATGGATGAAAAGATCATGCAGCTCAAAAACTGGATCGCCGAGAGCGACAATATCGTTTTCTTTGGCGGCGCGGGCGTCAGCACGGAAAGCGGTATCCCGGATTTTCGCAGTGTGGACGGACTCTATAACCAAAAATGGAAATACCCGCCCGAGACCATTTTGAGCCACAGCTTTTTTGAGCGCTATCCCGAGGAATACTATCGCTTCCACCGGGCAAAGCTTGTCATCGACGGCGTTCAGCCCAACCGCGCCCACAGGCGTCTCGCTCAACTGGAGCAGGAGGGAAAGCTCAGGGCCGTCATCACCCAGAATATCGACGGGCTGCATCAGGCTGCCGGCAGCAAAAAGGTGCTGGAGCTGCACGGCAGTATCCTGCGCGCCTACTGCTCCCGCTGCCGCAAGCCCTTCTCCGCGGAGGAGATGAACCACGGCGAGGGCGTTCCCCGCTGCAGCTGCGGCGGCGTCATCCGGCCTGACATCGTGCTCTATGAGGAGCCTCTGGATCAGGATATCCTTTCCGAGGCGGTCCATTACATCCGCCAGGCGGATATCATGATCATCGGCGGCACTTCCTTGAATGTTTACCCTGCGGCGGGGCTCATCAACTACTATCGCGGCAGCAAGCTTGTCCTGGTCAATCGCAGCGCCACACCCTATGACAGCTATGCGGACCTTGTGATCCACGCCAATATCGGAGATGTATTCAGTCAGATCTGAGAGGACAGAAGCATGAACAAAGGAAAACTGATCGTCCTGGAGGGCATTGACGGCAGCGGCAAATCGGCCCAGTTCCGCCGCCTCTGCGCCAGACTGGAAAAGGACGGAATCGACTATAATCATATTGTTTTTCCCCGCTATGACCAGGACAGCAGCGCCCTGATCCGCATGTACCTTGCCGGTGAATTCGGCACCCACCCCGATGATGTGAACGCCTATACCGCGTCCACCTTCTTTGCGGTGGATCGTTTTGCCTCTTACAAAAAGGACTGGGGTTCCACCTATGAGAGCGGGGGACTCTTCCTCTCCGACCGCTACACCACCTCCAACGCGGTGCACCAGGGCTCGAAGCTAGCAGACGCGGAACTGCCCGACTTTTTCCGCTGGCTCAGCGATCTGGAATATGAAAAGATGGGCCTGCCCAGGCCGGATCTTGTGATCTACCTGGATGTGGACATCGAGACCTCCTTGGCCCGCATGCGCAGGCGGGAGGCCAAAAACCACACCCATGCGGATATCCACGAGCAGGACATCGAATATCTGCGCCGCTGCCTCCGAACGGCCGAGCATGCTGCGGAGTTCTTCGGCTGGACCAGGATCCCCTTCATGAAAGACGGTATGGAGCGGGATGTGGACGAGAAAAACGAGGAGATCTACCGGATCCTCCGCGCCGCGATCCAATAAAAATGGGCCTCCGAAGAGGCCCGGGAGCTATCTGTGCTTTGGATCAGTTGCAGCCGCAGCCACAGCCGCAGCCGTTGTTGTTTTCGCAGCCGCAGCCGCAGCCGAATCCGCTGCCGCCCCAACCGAAAAGCAGGATGATCAGAATGATGATCCAGACGCCGTTATTGCAATTGTTGCAGAACATAGCTGCTTCCTTTCTCCGCATTTCAAGAATACGCAGCCGCCATGCGGACCCGGCGGCGCGTTAAGTCAGAATCCGGAACGGCGGTTTTCCGCCGTTCAGACCATCCTATGCAGCCAGATGCGCTGCGGTTACCCTTTCAAATGACCACCAGGAGGTTCCTGATGAACGAAGATTTCGATAAACAGTATGAACTGTATGAGGGGAGTGTCCAGTCTCGACCCGAGGAGAAAAGCTCTGCCTCTCCCCAAAGCAGCCGGAAGACGAAAAACCCGGTGGACCGTCTGCTGCTGAACAAAAGCCGCGGCCAGGCTGCCAATTACACCGGTGACGCCGAATCCGAGCGGGATTACCGCCCCATCCGGCAGAGCCATGAATATCGCTCGGGCTGCCTGGGCGGCGTGATGTACTTCCTTTTCATCATCTGTCTCAGTCTGGTTCTGGCTTGTCTGGGCTGGATGGCCGCCAGTGATATGCTTGCGCTGAACAAAAAGACGGTTACGGCTACCGTGTCTTTGCCCATGAATATCTTTGAGTATGAGACCGTTGCCAAATACGATGAAGACGGCAACCCCGACGGGACCAAGCGGGTTGCTCATGCGGATATGGACTATGTGGCGGACGTGCTGAAAGACGCCGGCCTCATTGAGTACAAATGGCTCTTCAACGCTTTCTGCAAGTTTTCCCACGCGGATACCAAGCTTGCTCCTGGGGAATATGAGCTGCACTCCACCTATGACTACCGTGCGCTGATCCAGCATATGACGCCTTATTCCGGCGGCGCGCTCACCGTGAAGGTCACCTTCCCCGAAGGCCTCAACATGCGGCAGATGTTCCTGCTGCTGGAGGAGAACGGCGTCAGTGATTTTGACGAGCTGATGGACGCGGCTGCCACTTATAAGTTCAAATACAGCTTCCTGGAGGATCTTGACGGCGGCGACGCCAGCCGTCTGGAGGGCTACCTGTTCCCGGACACCTATGAGTTCTATGTGAACATGCAGCCTGCCAGCGCCATCAACAAGTTCCTGGAGACCTTCCACTACGTCTTTAACGACGATCTGCAGGTCCAGCTGGAAAACAGCGGTATGGACATTCGGGATGTGGTGACCATTGCCTCCATGATCGAAAAGGAAGCCGCCAATGACGAGGAACGGCCCCTGATCGCCTCTGTCATCATGAACCGTATGAATACCGGGATGCCTCTCGGCATTGACGCCACCATTCTCTATGTGCATCCGGAGCACGAGGGAGCTCCCACCGCCGCCATGCTGGCGGAAGACAGTCCCTATAACACCCGTGATCGGGTTGGCCTGCCGCCTACGCCCATCTGCAGCCCGGGCCTCGCATCCATCAAGGCAGCGCTGAACCCTGCCAGCACCAGTTATTATTACTACGCTTTGGATGAGGAGACCGGAACGCATCGCTTCTTCATCAACAGCTATGAATTTGACGAGTTCGTCGCATCCCAGGGCTATGGCGCGTAAGGCGGAACTGCTGTCCCCGGCCGGCGACCGGGAGCGATTGAAAATGGCCATCTTATACGGTGCTGACGCGGTCTATCTCGCCGGACACCGCTTCGGCATGCGCTCCAGTGTTGTGAATTTTTCCGATGAGGATCTTCGCTGGGCTGTTTCGTACGCGCATGCAAGAGACGTCAAAATCTATGTGACCTGCAACACCCTTCCCAGGGAGGAGGAGCTGCGGGAGCTGCCAGGATATCTGGAATTCCTGCAGGATGCGGGCGTGGATGCACTGATCATTGCGGATCTTGGCGTGCTGGAGCTTGCCAAGCGTCATGCCCCCAGGGTCGCCAGACACGTCAGCACGCAATTTGGCGTCATCAACAGCGCAACCGCCAACGCCCTGTACGTCCTCGGCGCCGATACGGTGGTGCTGGCACGGGAGACACCGCTGGAGGATATCCGCAAGATCCGGGCCAACACCCCGGAAGAGCTTCGCATCGAGGCCTTCGTCCACGGCGCCATGTGCGTCAGCTTTTCCGGGCGCTGCCTGCTCTCCAATTATCTCACCGGGAGGGACGCCAACCGGGGCCAGTGCGCCCAGCCCTGCCGCTGGAAGTATCATCTGGTGGAGGAGACCCGTCCGGGGCAGTATTTCGAGATCAGCGAGGATGGCGGCACCTTTATCATGAACTCCCGGGATATGCGCATGATCGAGCATTTGCCCGAGCTTCTTGATGCAGGCGTCAGCAGCCTGAAGATCGAAGGACGGATGAAGTCCGCCTATTATACCGCCGTGGTCACCAATGCCTATCGGCATGCGCTGGATGAAGCATTGGCAGGAAAGCCACTGGACCCCCTTTGGATCGACGAGACGGATAAAATCAGCCACCGCCCCTATACTACAGGCTTTTACTTTGACCAGCCCGGCGAGAGCTATGACAAGGTCACCTATTCCTCCGACGCGTCCGTTGCCGCTGTGGTTGAGGAATGCAGTGGGGACGCTTGGGCCACGCTCACCATGCGCAACAAGATCGCCCCGGGAGACGCGCTGGAGCTGCTGCTTCCGGAGGGGGCGCCCATTCCGTTCACGGCAGGGGAGCTTTTTGATGAGGAAGGTATGCCGCTGACTGAAACGAAGCTTGTGATGATGCGATATCGCATGAAGCTGCCGATGCAGGCTCCCGCTTTGTCGATCGTACGGAAGATCACCCGGGAGGACGCCTCGGCATGACGGATCCCTTTTGCTGTGAAGAGATGCGATATCATTTGACCTATCGCTGTCCGGAGCACGAGGATCCCTTTGCCTGCCCGGATCATGTCATGATTTATTCCGATGAAATGCAGGCCTATGGGATCCCAATCCATGACGGCGGACGGGCTTTCATTCGCATCCGGTATTGCCCGTGGTGCGGCAGAAAACTGTGATTTTCCTTGACAATTCAGGCATTTATGGTATAGTTACATCGGCATTGACGAAACGAGCCGGATTCAGGCATTTCAGAGAGAGATCGGGTGGTGCGAGATCTTATGCTTTCCCCGGCGGCCACTTCGGAGCCACCCCGGGACGACCGGGGCGTAAGCCCGCGTTAAGGGCGCTGAGAGGCCGCGTAAGCGGCGAATCAGGGTGGTACCGCGAACAACAATTCGCCCCTGTTCGTATTTTTATTTGAGAGGATAAACAAACTCATGGAAAAGTACGGACTCAACCAACTGCGCGAAATGTTTCTGCAATTCTTCGAGGGCAAGGGGCATCTTCGCCTCCCCAGCTTCTCTCTGATCCCTCAGGGGGACGCCAGTCTTCTTCTTATCAACTCCGGCATGGCCCCCATGAAGCCCTATTTCAAGGGCGAAAAGGAGCCGCCCCGGCACCGGGTCTGCACCTGCCAGAAGTGCATCCGCACCGGCGATATCGAAAACATCGGCAAGACTGCCCGTCACGGCACCTATTTTGAGATGCTGGGCAACTTCTCCTTCGGCGATTACTTCAAGCGGGAAGCCATCCACTGGAGCTGGGAGTTCCTGACCAGCCCCGACTGGGTGGGTCTGGATCCCAACCGCCTGTATCCCTCCATCTATGTGGAGGATGACGAGGCCTTTGACATCTGGAACAAGGAGATCGGCATCGCTCCGGAGCGCATCTTCCGCTTCGGCAAGGAGGACAACTTCTGGGAGCATGGCGCAGGTCCCTGCGGCCCCTGTTCGGAGATCTACTATGACCGGGGCGAAAAGTACGGCTGCGGCAAGCCCGACTGCACCGTGGGCTGCGACTGTGACCGCTATATCGAGGTGTGGAACAATGTCTTCTCCCAGTTCGATAACGACGGTGAAGGTCATTATACCGAACTCAAGCAGAAGAACATCGACACCGGCATGGGCCTGGAGCGTCTGGCCGTCGTCTGCCAGGATGTGGACTCCCTCTTCGATGTGGACACGGTGATGAACATCACCCATAAAGTCAGCGAGCTTACCGGCGCCTACTACGGCAAGAGCCACAAGATGGACGTTTCTCTTCGCGTCATCACCGACCATATCCGGTCTGCCACCTTTATGATCTGCGACGGCGTCCTGCCCTCCAACGAGGGCCGCGGCTACGTGCTGCGCCGCCTGCTTCGCCGGGCTGCCCGCCACGGCAAGCTCCTGGGCGTGAACGAGCCCTTCCTCTATGCGGTCATCGATACTGTCATCCACGAGAACGAGTGCCAGTACCCCGAGCTGCGGGAGAAGCAGGCCTACATCACCCGGGTGGTGAAGACTGAGGAAGAGAACTTCGCCAAGACCATCGACGCCGGCATGAAGATCTTCAATGACATGCTCTCCGAGCACAAGGCAAAAGGGGAGAGCACCTTCTCCGGCGCTGACGCCTTCAAACTCTATGATACCTACGGCTTCCCCATCGATCTGACCATTGAGATGTGCGGCGACGAGGGCATGACCGTGGATGAGGACGGCTTCAAGAAGCTGATGCAGGAGCAGCGCGTCCGTGCCCGCGAGGCCCGGGCCGCTTTGGGCGACCTGGGTTGGGCCGGCGTCAGCTTCGGCAAGGAGATCCCCGAGACTGTATTCGAGGGCTATGACAAGCAGCAGATCCAGGCAAAGGTCCTGGCCATCGTCGCCGATGGGGAGTTCCGGGAGGAGATCCCCGCCGGGACCGAAGCCATCGTCGTTCTGGATCGCACCACACTCTATGCCGAGATGGGCGGCCAGGTGGCCGACCACGGCACGCTTTCCGCGGAGGGACTCTGCTTCATCGTGAACGATGTGCAGAAGAACAAGGGCGGAAAGTACATGCACACCGGCGTTCTGCAGGAAGGCGTCCTGAAGCTTGGCGACACCGTCACCGCCGCTTATGATGCCAAGCGCCGCAGTGCCATTGCCCGCGCCCACAGCGCGACCCACCTGCTGCAGAAGGCCCTGCGGGATACGCTGGGCGATCATGTGCACCAGGCAGGCTCTCTGGTGGAGCCGGACTTCCTCCGCTTTGACTTTACTCACTTCTCCGCGGTGACGCCGGATGAGCTCAAACAGGTGGAGGAGGCGGTAAACGCGGCGATCCTGGAAGGTCTTTCCGTCGATACCAAAGAGATGCCCATCGAGGAAGCCCGTAAAAGCGGCGCCACCGCCCTCTTCGGCGAGAAGTACGGCGATGTGGTCCGCGTGGTCAGCATGGGGGACTACAGCGTGGAGCTCTGCGGCGGCACGCACCTGAGCAACACCGCCAAGGCCGGCCTGTTCCACATCAGCTCCGAGGGCTCCGTTGCCTCCGGCGTCCGCCGCATCGAGGCCACCACCGGTCTTCGCACCCTGGAAACGCTGCACAGAGATATCGAAGCGATCGCTGCGGTTTCTGCCCTGTTCAAGGCCAATCCCGCGGATATGCTTCAGAAGGTGGAGCAGCAGAATGCCGAACTCAAGGAAGCCAGACGCCAGATCCAGCAGTACAAGGACAAGGAGTCTGCCGGCGGGGCCGACAGTCTGCTGAAGAACGCCAAAGACGTGGGTGGCCTGCATGTGGTCACCTGCAGCCAGGGCGAGTGCGACGCGGCGGCTCTGCGCAAGATGGGCGATGCGCTTCGTGACAAGGACGGTGCTGTGGTAGCGGTCATTTCCGCCGTGAACGGGGAGAAGATCACCTTCCAGTGCGTCTGCGGCAAGGATGCCGTGGCCAAGGGCGTCCGCGCCGGCGATATCATCAAGCACATCACCGCCATTGCCGGCGGCAAGGGCGGCGGCAAGCCCGATTCCGCCATGGGCGGCGGCAACGACGTCAGCAAATTGAAGGAAGCTCTTTCCGCCGTGGAAGGCTTTGTGGAAAGCAAACTGTAAGGAGGAGATCGTATGGATAAGGATTGTCTGTTTTGCAGGATCATTGCCGGGGAGATCCCCAGCAGCAAGGTCTATGAGGACGAGTATGTTTTTGCCTTCCGGGATATCAATCCTCAGGCGCCGGTGCACATCCTTGTTGTTCCCAAGAAGCACATCTGCTGTGCACGTGGCATCCGGGAGGAGAACTCTGTTTATGTTGCCAAGTGCTTTGAAGCTATTGCCAAGATCGCCAAGCAGGAGGGGCTGATGAACGGCTTCCGCGTCATCAACAACTGCGGCGAGGACGGCGGTCAGACTGTGATGCATCTCCACTTCCATCTGATCGGCGGCGTAAAGCTCAGCGAAAAGATCCTCTGATCCAGCAATACAAAAACCGCAGAGATCCCTCTCTGCGGTTTTTTCGAAAGTGTGGTGAGCGCTCATGCGCAAGCTGGCGATCGCATGCTTCAATTTTTCCGCTGCTGTTTTCCTTTCCTGCTATCTTCTGCGCGCAGGCGCCCTTCCCTGGCTTGCTGCGGGCTTTGCGCTTTGCGGCCTGCTGCTCTTCTTCTCCGGGCAGCGTTGGCTGCGGGGTTTTGTGATTTCCGCTTTTGCGCTTGCTTTTGGCTTTTTGCTTTTTTTCCTGCATGCGCGGCTCACGCTCGTTCCCGCGCTTTCTTTGGACGGAGAGACCCTGGTCATTCGGGGAGAAGTCTGTGCCTATCCGCAGATCTATGACGACTACGCCAGAGTGGAGCTCCGTCTTGACGGGGTGGATCTTCCCAGGGGGAAGCTCGTCCTCTACGCGGACGGAGATGCGCTCTCCGTGTTTTCTCCCGGTGATATGCTTTGCTGCACCGCCCGTATGAAACGAGCGGATGAGCGTTATGGAGAGCGCTACGATTCCTATCTTGCCAGAGGCGTCTATCTGACGGGAAGTGCCAAATCAGAACCGGAACGGATCCCGGGAGAACCCGGACTTCGTTATTATCCCCTATATCTGCAAAGACAGATCGCTTTTCAGGTCGATCGGCTTTTCCCCGCGGATACCGCAGCCTTTATGAAATCCCTTATGCTGGGTGACAAGCAGGATCTCTATCAGGATCAAAGCCTGTATCTCGCCATGAACCGGGCGGGCTTCCTGCACGTCGTTGCGGTTTCCGGCATGCACATCGCCTTTCTGGTTGGCCTTCTGCAGCTGCTCCTCGGCAAGACCCGTTCCTCCTCACTTTTCTGTCTGGGACTTGTGTGGCTTTTTGTCTGCATCACCGGTGCGCCGGCCTCTGCGGTCAGGGCCGCTGTGATGCAAAGCTTTTTGCTCGTCGCGCCCATGGTCAATCGGGAAAACGACCCGATCACATCGTTGTCGGCGGCCCTGGCCTTGATCCTGCTGGCAAACCCCTATGCTGCCGGCAGTGTGGGTCTCCAACTCTCATTTTCCGCAATGGCCGGGATCCTCTTTCTTTCCGAACCCCTTAACAGCGGCCTTTCCGGTCTCTTGCCTGATCATTGGACTGAGCGGCTGCGCGCTCCGATTTCCACCACCGCAAGTTCCCTTGCGGTACTGGCTTTTTCCGCGCCGCTCATGGTGCTGCATTTTCACGCGCTTTCTCTTCTTTCCCCCGTCACCAATGTATTGGGCCTTTGGGCAGTTTCACTTTGCTTCGGAGGCGGATATCTGAGCTGTTTGCTTGGCGTGATTTTTCAGCCTCTCGGAACCGCTGCCGCCTGGCTTGTATCCTGGCTTGCCCGGTATCTTTTCCTTGTGGCAAGGGGCGTGTCTTCACTCTCCTTTGCCATGCTTTATCTTCGCTCTCTGCCCTCCTATCTCTGGGTGCTTCTTGTCTATGCGCTGGTGCTGCTCTTTGCCTGCAGCAGGCTCAGGGCCTGGCTCCGCTTTCTTCTTCCGACGCTGCTTGCCGTGGGGATGCTTTCGCTCCTGCTGCTGTCGACCCGGAATCTTTATGACCGCTCCCGCGGCGTCATGACCGCGGTGGACGTTGGTCAGGGACAGAGCCTTGTACTCATGCAGGGGGAGCAGACCCTCGTCATCGACTGCGGGAGCATCTATACCCTGGATAACGCCGGCGAGCGGACCGGATCCTATCTGATCTCCAGCGGACGCAGGCAGATTGACGTGCTGCTTCTGACCCATCTTCACGCCGATCACTGCAACGGTGTCACCATGCTGATGGATATGCTGCCGGTCCGGCAACTGATCCTTCCCGCTGACGTGGAGGATGAGGATGGCCTGCTGGATGAGATCCTGGAGGCAGCGGAAGCTCGCGGCACGTCTGTAAGCTATGTCTCTTGTGACGAAGAACGAGATTTTGGCGCGATACACGCCAGACTCTTTGCTCCCGCCGGACAGGGAGACGCCAATGAACGCTGCATGATGGGGGTCTACTCCATCGGCACCTATGATATGCTTGTAACGGGTGACGCCCCGAAGGCGGCGGAAAAGGACCTTCTGACCAGATACCCGCTCCGGGATCTGGAGCTTCTGATCGTGGGCCATCACGGCTCCCGCTACTCCAGCTCCGGTGAGCTTCTCAACAGTATTGGCGCTGACACGGCTGTGATCAGCGTCGGTTATAACACTTTTGGGCACCCGACCTACGAAACGCTGGAAAGGCTTGCAGCCTACGGATATCACATCTATCGAACCGACTTAAACGGAAGCGTTGAGATCTTTTTGGGAAACTGATATGGCGAAAAAGAACGAAGAAAAATTCAATTACAAAGCCGTCGTGCGAAAGCTGAAAGAAAACGGACCGCAGAACCTGTATCTGCTCTGGGGCCCGGAGGATTATCTGCGGGAGTATTTCCTGTCGGAGATCAAAGGCCTCTGCCTCCCGGACGGGGACGACAGCTTCAGCTACAAGCGGATGAATGGCCCGGACCTGGATGCAGTCGAACTGCAGCAGGCGGTGGACGCCATCCCGTTCCTCTCGGAACGGAGTCTTGTGGAAGTCCGGGGCGTGGATCTGAACCGACTGAAGGACGCGGATGCCGTAATCAAGGTCCTGGCAGATATCCCCGACTATTGTACGGTGGTTTTCGTCCAGGGGACGGATTTTGAGCCGGACGGACGTCTGAAGCAGATCAAGAAACTGCGCGCCATCGCGGAAGAGATCGAATTTACCCAGCAGCAGCAAAATGAACTGACAAAGTGGATCGCAAAGCGCTTCGCCGCCCTGGGAAAAAGCATCGAATTCGACGCTTCCCAGCGTCTCATCTTTATCAGCGGAGATCTGATGAACCGCCTGATCCCGGAGATCGATAAGATCGCGGCCTACGCAAAAGGGGAGCGAGTCACTGTTTCTGACGTGGAAGCTGTCGCACATCATATTCCTGAAGCGGTCATTTTCACCATGACCGATCAGATCTCCCAAAAGAGTCTCAATAATGCGCTGGCCACACTGTCAGAGCTTCTTTCCGATAAGAATAACGAGCCGATTGCCATGCTGGGCATGCTTGGCCTGCAGATGAGAAGACTCTATGCCGCCAAACTCGCGCAGGCACAGAATCTGGGCGCAGCCTATGTAAAGGAAGTGAGCGGCTGCAAGTATGATTTCCAGGTCACAAAGCTTATGCAGGCCGCAAGAGGCTATAGCCTGCCCCAGCTGAAAAAGGCAGTGGAACTCTGCGCCGAAACGGACTATCGTCTGAAAAGCAGCGGAGGAGACGATCGGGATATTTTCAAGGAACTGGTCGTTCGGATCGCAGCGGGGGAGAACGATGGTCAGGATTGAGGAAGTCATCATTGTCGAGGGAAAGTACGACAAAAACACCCTGCGTCAGGTGGTGGACGCCGTGATCCTGGAGACCTCAGGTTTCGGGATCTTCCACGACAAAGAGAAGCGAAAGCTCTTTCAAAAGCTTGCCGAGCAGCGCGGACTCATCCTTCTGACAGACTCTGACGGTGCCGGCTTTGTGATCCGGAATTACCTGAAAGGCATTCTTCCTCCGGACAAGCTCAAACAGGCATACATCCCGGATCTGTACGGAAAGGAAAAGAGAAAAAACTCCCCGTCCAAGGAAGGAAAGCTTGGTGTGGAGGGCATGCGCCCGGAGATCCTGTTGGAGGCACTGCGCCGTGCCGGCGCACACTTTATCGGAGAAGATGAGAATCGCGCCGGTTCTGAGGAGATCACCAAGGCCGATCTCTACCGCCTGGGACTCAGCGGGGGAGAGGGTAGCCGGCAGAAGCGTCTTACTCTGTTGAAGCGCCTTGAGCTTCCGGAGCGCCTCAGCAGCGATGCCATGCTGGACGTACTCAACGCTTTGATGAGCCGGGAAGATTTCTTCAACCTTTGCCTCGAAACTCTTCCAGACAGGGAGGGACCAGCGCGCCCAGAAGAAGTGCGATCTGGGACAGATCTCTGAATATGTACGCCGTCTGCAGATGACGCGCTTCGCCTGTCGTCTCTCCCCGCAGCTGGAACAGCGCTGCCAGCAGCAGAAGCAGGCAGCAGGCCTGCAGACTGCGGATCAGAAATCTCCATGCCGGTTTTTTGGCGGAAAGGATCCTCTGAACGGTCTTTCGAATCGCTCTTTTCATAAAACAACACCTCGGGATCAGGATATCCCGGGGTGCTGTTTCTTTCAAGGAACAAATTCTGCCAAAGAATTATGAACAGTCCATAAAATAATTGCCCGACACAAGACAAATCGGGCGTCCTGTGCTAATATAAAGAGAACCGCGCACAAGGCGCGGCTCTCTGGCACCCACGAGGGGATTCGAACCTCCGACCTACCGCTTAGGAGGCGGTCGCTCTATCCTGCTGAGCTACGTGGGCAGATCGCTTCTTTGGGAAGCTTATGCATTCTACCGCAGTTTCCTGAACCTGTCAAGAGAGGGAGTCTCTATGCTCAAGCTTGTATCCATCAAAAAAGACTATACCGTGGGAGATTTTTCCGTCCATGCCCTGAAAGGGGTCGACCTGAGTTTCCGGGAGCACGAGTTTGTTGCCATCCTGGGTCACTCCGGCTGCGGGAAAACCACCCTGTTGAATATCATCGGCGGATTGGACCAGTACAATTCCGGTGACTTGATCATCAACGGCAAGTCCACGAAGCATTTTACGGATAGTGATTGGGACGTCTACCGCAATCACTCCATCGGTTTTGTGTTCCAGTCCTATAATTTGATCCCGCACCAGACGGTGCTGGCCAACGTAGAGCTTGCACTGACGCTTTCCGGCGTTGGCGCGGCGGAGCGCAGGGCCAGAGCTACCCAGGCCCTGGAGAAGGTCGGGCTGGGCGATCAGCTCAACAAGAAGCCAAACCAGATGTCCGGTGGTCAGATGCAGCGTGTGGCCATCGCCCGCGCCCTGGTGAACGACCCCGACATCCTCCTGGCGGACGAGCCCACCGGCGCCCTGGATTCGGATACTTCTGTCCAGATCATGGAGATCCTGAAGGAGATCGCCAAGGACAAGCTCATCATCATGGTCACCCATAACCCGGAGCTTGCCAACTCCTATGCCAGCCGCATCATCCGTCTGAAAGACGGCCTTATCGTGGATGACAGTGATCCCTTCCAGGTGGATGAAGCGGAGAACAAGGGCCCCATCGGTAAAAAGACCTCCATGGGCTTTTTCACTGCGCTCTCACTCTCCATGAACAATCTGATGACCAAGAAGGCCAGGACGCTGCTCACCGCCTTTGCCGGCAGCATCGGCATCATCGGCATTGCGCTGATCATGTCCCTCTCCAACGGCATTCAGATTTATATCGATAAGGTCCAGGAAGACACGCTTTCCAGTTACCCCATCACCATCCAGGCCGAGACTGTGGATATGACCACCATGATGGCCTCCATGATGGGCGCTCAGGCGGAAACCGCCAACTACCGACATGAGAATGACGCGGTTTATTCCAGCGCCATTCTCTACAACATGATCAACTCTCTCTTTTCCTCGGAGGGCGAATCCAACAACCTTGCTGCCTTCCGGAACTATCTGGAGGATGAGAACAGCGAGATCCGCCAGTACATCAGTTCGGTCCAGTACAGCTATGACGTGGATCTGACTCCTTATGCCGAAGATGTGAACGGCCACATCGGCAAAACCGATGCGGTGGAGATCATGCAGACGGCTCTGTCCTCCTCCTTTGGCGGGGACTATAGCTCCTATTTCTCCACCTACGGGCAGATGTTCAGTACGCTGAACGTCTGGCAGGAGATGCTGCCGGGGGAAAACGGAGAACTCATCAATCCGCTCCTGAAGCAGCAGTATGAGGTCCTTTATGGCCGCTGGCCTGAGGCCTATAACGAGACCGTCCTGATCGTCAACGAAAACAACGAGGTCTCGGACCTGGTGCTCTATTCCCTGGGACTGAAAGCCAACGACTCCATCGCAGAGAACATGCAGCTCATGATGGACGCGGAGGAGATGGACGCCACGGTGGAGAGCTGGAGCTACGAGGAGGTTTGCAGCAAGTCCTTCCGTTATATCTACCCTGCGGATCAGTTCCAGTACAACGAGGAGACAGGGGAGTATATGGACCTGACAGAAGAGGAACTGGGCCTCAAGACGCTTTACAACAACGGCCTGGAGATCCACATTGTCGGCATCATCCGCAAGGACGGAGACGCCCTCTCCGGCATGCTCTCCGGCGCGGTGGGCTATCCTCATGCGCTGGTGGAGCATATCTCGGAGGAAAGCGCCAATAAGGATCTGATCCGCCGTCAGCTTGAGGATCCGGAGCACGAGGTCTTTACCGGTCTGCCCTTCCTAGATCGGGAGGATGAGGCCATGACCAAGAACCGCAAAGCAGATGCCGCACGGGAGTATATCGCCGCGGCGGACACCGAGCAGCTTGCGGATCTCTATATCCAGTATATGTGCGAGCCGGATGAAAGCTATCTGCAGGATATGATCAACGAGCAGATGGAAGGCACTACCCGGGAAGAGATCGAAGAAAACATCCTGACCTATTATCCGGAATACGCCTCCATGCTCACCCAGATGGACGATGATATGCTCATGACCTACATGAGTCAGATGGTCGGGGAGCAGGCAAAGACTCAATATGCCGCCCAGATGCGGGAGCTCTATGAGGATCTGACAGACGAAGAGCTTGCGGAGGATTTCAAGCTTCTCTCCCTAGAGGAGGAAGATTATCTCTGGATCTATGATAACGCCATGCCTCCCGTCTACTCCACCAGTACGCTGAAGGACACGCTGAAGACTCTGGGCTATGTGGATCTGCAGACGCCGAGCACCATCAACATCTACGCCGATTCCTTCGAAAACAAGGACAGCATCGGTGAAGCCATCGAGCATTACAACGAATCCGTTCCCGAAGAGGATCAGATCAGCTATACCGATATGGTGGCCCTGTTGATGAGTTCCATCACCACCATCATCAATGTCATCAGTTATGTGCTTATCGCTTTCGTTGCGATCTCTCTTGTTGTTTCCTCCATCATGATCGGCATCATCACCTATATCAGCGTTCTGGAGCGCACCAAGGAGATCGGCATCCTCCGGGCCATCGGCGCCTCCAAGCGGGATATCTCCCGGGTCTTCAATGCAGAGACCTTTATCATCGGTCTCGCAGCCGGCGTCATCGGCATCGTGATCACCCTGCTGCTGAACATCCCGATCAACATCATCGTCCACGACCTTACCGGCATCAAGGCGCTCAATTCCACGCTGCCGCCGGTGGGCGGGGCGGTGCTGGTGGGCATCAGCGTTTTCCTGACCTTTATCGCCGGCCTGATACCTTCCGGCCTTGCTGCCAAGAAGGATCCCGTGGAAGCCCTTCGCACGGAATAATATCAAAGAAAAATAGATCGATCCCCCCGGAACGCTCCGGGGGGATCTGTTTTATATTGCTTCGATTTCTTTGATATTGTATTCGTTTCCGGTGACCAGGAAGGTGTTGCCGCTTCCGCAGTAAGGACAGATCTTTTTGTATTTCATCGTGGAATAGGTCTTGGCACAGTCTTGGCAATAGGTGACGGCTTCCAGCTTTTCGATCTTCAGCTCCGTGTTCTGGAAGTGCTCGGTCTTGGCTCTGGCCCACTGCCAGAAATCCATCAGATACTCGGGGATGATGCCGCTGACCTCGCCAACCTCCAGGGTGATGGAGCCGACTTCGGTGAGCTGGTTTTCCACCATCAGTTTTTCCACCGTGTCGATCACATAATAGATGGTTCCCAGTTCGTGCATTACTTGGCCTTCCGATTGATCTTGATCGCCTGCTTGGCAGCATGCTTGAGCAGCGGCAGGACCTTATCTTCGCAGCGGATCATGGTAGAGGCTTCGGGCACGTCGCGCTCCAGGTGGATGGCGTCGAACATGCAGCGGGTGGTGCAGAGTCCGCAGCCTATGCAGCGGTTCCGGTCCACGATGGTGACTCCGCAGCCCAAGCAGCGGCTGGCCTCGGTCTTGACCTGCTCCTCGGTGAAGGTGAGACGGTCGTGCTCGAAGGTCTTGAGCTTCAGAGGATCGTGCTGGATCTCCTGGCGGGCGGGTTTGTCGTAGGAATCCAGCGAGAAGGCAAGATTGGCCTTGTCCAGCTCGTAGAACTCACGAAGGTTGCGTCCGCGGGTCAGGCTCTGGCCGTCCTGCACGAAGCGGTGGAGGGATTCGGCACCCTCACGGCCGGCGGCAATGGCGTCGATGGCAAACTTGGGTCCGGTGTACACGTCACCGCCGACGAAGATGTCCTTCTGCTCGGACTGGTAGGTGACGGCATCGGCCAGGGCGTTGCCCTTCTTGCCGGTCTTCAGTTCGCCAACGTCCAGCCTGCCCCAGTCGATGGTCTGACCGACGGCGGCCAGCACGGAATCGACCTCGATGGTCTCGAACTTGCCGGTGCCCACAGGAGCGCGGCGGCCCTTCTCGTCAGGCTCGCCCAGTTCCATGATCTCCACCTTCAGGCCGCAGACCTTGCCGTCCTGTCCCAGGATCTCTGCGGGGCCGCAGAGGAAGCAGAACTTCACGCCCTCTTCCTTGGCTTCCTTGATCTCTTCCTTGTCAGCGGGCATCTCTTCCTCGCTGCGGCGGTAGATCACATAGGTCTCGGCGCCCAGACGGACCGCGGTGCGGCACACGTCCATGGCCACATTGCCGCCGCCGATGACAGCGCACTTTTTGCCGATTTCGGGCTTGTTGCCCAGGTTCACTTCCCGCAGGAAGTCCACGCCGCCGTACACGCCGCTGAGATCCTCGCCGGGGATACGGAGCTTCTGGCTCTTCTGGGCGCCGATGGCCACATAGAAGCCCTTGTAGCCCTGCTCGCGCAGCTGCTGGATGGTGATGTCCTTGCCGATCTCGGTGTTCATCTGGAAGTGGACGCCCATCTTCTCCAGGACCTCGATCTCGCCCTTCAGGGCGGCACGGTCCAGACGGTAGCTGGGGATGCCCATGATCAGCATGCCGCCGGGTTGAGGATTGCGGTCAAAGACGGTAACGTTTTCATATCCCATGCGAGCCAGGTAGTAGGCGCAGCTCAGGCCGGCGGGGCCGGCGCCGATGATGGCGACCTTTTCCTCATAGGGCTTGTCGATGGGACGGCGATAGAGACGCTCGGGAATGTAGCGCTCGGCGCTCTTCAGATCCTGCTCGGCGATGAATTTCTTGATCTCGTCGATGGCGAGAGCCTTGTCCATGGCGCCGCGGGTGCAGGCAGCTTCGCAGCGGCGGTTGCAGACGTAGCCGCAGACAGAGGGGAAGGGGTTGTCCTGCTTGATGAGCTTCAGCGCGTCCAGATAACGGCCTTCCTTGGCCAGCTTGATGTAGCCTTGGATGGCGATATGGGCGGGGCAGGCGGTCTTGCAGGGAGCTGTGCCGCTCTCATGGCAGTTCTTGCGGTTATCCTCCACATAGTTGGGGTTCCACTTGTCCTCTCCCCACTTCAGGCCGGAGGGAAGCTCCTGCTTGGGATACTCCACCTCGCCTGTCTGGGTGCAGAGCTTCTGGCCCAGCTTCACGGCGCCGGCGGGGCAGACCTCCACGCACTTGCCGCAGGCAACGCACTTCTCTTTTTCCACATGGGCGCGGTAAGAGGACGCGGACATGTTCGGGGTGTTGAAGTACTGACTGGTGCGCAGGGCAAAGCAGACGCCCAGATCGCAGTTGCAGAGACCGAAGATCTTGTCCTGGCCGTCGATATTGGTGACCTGGTGGACATAGCCGTTTTCCTCGGCACGCTGGCAGATCTGCAGCGCTTCTTCCTTGGTGATGCGGCGGCCCTTGCCGGTCTCCACCAGATAATCGGCAAAGTCGCCCAGGCCGATGCAACAGTCGTCCTGGATCTCACCGGAGCCTTCGCCGAAGAGTCTGCGGGCGTTGCGGCAGGAGCAGTAGCCAACGGAGAGCTTGCCGTCGTACTTGTCCAGCCAGTGGGAGATATGCTCGATGGACAGGGAATGATTCTCGGACTGAATGGCCTTTTCCACGGGGATGACATGCATGCCCACGCCATTGCCGCCGGGAGGCATCAGATGGGTCTTGCCCACCAGAGGCAGGAAGGTCATCTTGTCAAAGGATTCTGCCAGTTCCGGATACTTCTCCACCTGCCAGAGGACCATGTTGGTCATCTCGGCGATGCCGGGGACGAAGAGCTGGACGTACCACTGCTTCTCGTGCTGGGGATTTTCCCGGTGATACTCCACAATGCCATGCTTGGCGGCGTCGGTGAGCAGCTCTTCGATGCGCTGCTCGCTCTTGCCGGTGAGCTTTGCGATTTCCGCGGTGGTCTTGGGCTTGCGCAGGCCCATTTTCAGCATGACTTCGGCGATCTCGTCGCTGGAGCATGCCCGGTCCAGAATGATGTACTCAGGGTCGTTTTCGGTCAATCTCTTGAGACCGAGTTTGTAGGGGATGCGGTCGGTGATCATTTTGCCAAGATCAAATAGGATCTCTCTTGCCATTCTTTTTCCCTCCCAAAAAGAATTGATGAAATTGTATATAAAGTACACAAATTTCCAAATATACAATAACATGACAGCGAATCCTTTTCAAGATACAAAAGAGGATCCTCTGTATAAGAAAAGTGCCTGGAGCAAAAAAAGATTGATTCTGCTGCCGATTTGTAGTACAATGCCATCGTGGCTTTTGACAAGGCTGCACTAATCGGGGAGCCAGCGGTGCCCTGTAACCTGCAATCCGCTATAGCAGGGATGAATTCCTGGCCGAGGGGATGTTCTGTGTCGTCTGACCCCGGTAAGCAGCGTTGAAGATCCGGTCTCGCGCAAGGTCGACCCGTGAACCATGTCAGGCGGGGAACCGAGCAGCATTAGCCGGCGGTAACGGATATAGCGCATGATTCGGAGCCAGGTGTGCAGTCTTGTCAAGAGCCACAAGTCTATGAAAAGAGGGGAGGAGTCGGCTTGTATCAGGCGCTGTATCGGAAATGGCGGCCAAAGACCTTTGATGAAGTCATCGGGCAGCAGCACATCACCGAGACGCTGAAAAGCCAGGTGAAAAACGACCGTCTCTCCCATGCCTATCTTTTCATCGGCACCCGCGGCACCGGTAAAACCACCTGCGCCAGGATCCTAGCCCGGGCCGTCAACTGTGAGCATCCGGAAAACGGCAATCCCTGCGGGAAGTGCGCTGCCTGCCGCGGCATCCTGGAGGGCAGCGTCATGGACGTGGTGGAACTTGACGCGGCTTCCAACAACGGCGTGGACAACGTCCGCGCCTTGCGGGAAGAGGCTGTCTTCTCTCCCACAACGGTAAAGAAGCGGGTCTACATCATTGACGAGGTGCACATGCTTTCCCTGCAGGCCTTCAACGCCCTGCTCAAGATCCTGGAGGAGCCGCCGGAGCACCTGATGTTTATCCTGGCTACCACGGAGCTTCAAAAGGTCCCGGCCACCATCCTTTCCCGCTGCCAGCGGCACAGCTTCCGCCGCCTGGAGTCGGAAACCATCTCGAATTACCTGCTTGAGATCGCGGGAAGAGAGAAGCTGTCATTGGAGAAGGACGCGGCCGACCTGATCGCCCGCCTGTCCGACGGCGGCGTACGGGATTCTCTGAGTCTGCTGGATCAGTGCTCCTCCCATGAAACCATCGATGTGGAAGCGGTCTACAGCACCGTTGGCCTTGCCGGGAAGCGGCGGATCTCCGAACTGCTGGACGCCATCTTGCGGCATAACAGTGAAAAGGCGCTGCAGCTCTTCGCTGCCTTGTGGATGGAGGGGAAGGATCCCGCTTCGGTCCTTCGGGAACTCAGCACTCTCCTGCGGGATGTGATGCTGCTTCTCGTTGCGCCGAAGGCTGGCTTAAACCTGATCTCCGGCGGCTTTGAAGAACGTACGCTCCTTTATTTCGGGAAGCGTATGACCACGGAGCAGGTCGTCGCCGCAATGGAGACGATCCAGAAAACGCTCTCCACCCTGCGGGATGTGAGCAACCCGCGGACTGCGGCGGAACTCTGCCTGGTGTCTCTCTGCTGTGACAGTGCGGGGGACAGCATCGCCAGTCTTCGTTCCCGCATCTCCAAGCTGGAGGAACAGGTAGAGCGCGGCGTGCCCATGGCTCCGATGCCTCAGCAGCCATACACCCTCAGGGAAGAGCCGCAGTCATCCGTTCCGGAGGAATATCCTCGCGATGAGGATGAGGAGCCCTATCCGGAGGACCCGATCTCGGAGCCGCCGGAAGATGATGAGCCCTGTCCGGAGGATACAACTTCGGACGAAGTTCATGCTGCGGAGATCCGGGAAAGCTTTTCTCAGCCGGCAGCGGCGGAACAGGCGCCTTCTCCCGAGCCTGCACCCTCTGCCCCGGCGCCATCCGGGAACAGTCGCGAGCTGTGGAACAGGATCCGCGGTGCTGTTATGCCTGCCCTTCCGTTCGATGTACAGATGCTGCTGCAGGATGAGGAACGGGTCATCGGCTCCCTTGATGGCAATACGGTCCTGATCGAAACGCAGAATGATTTTCAGGCCAGGCGTTTTCAGCGGCAGGACGTGCTTCAGAAGTTTCAGTCCGTCGGGAGGGAGATCCTGGGGCATGACGTCCGCGTCCTGGCACGGGAGCGGCAGACGGAGAGTCGAGCGACCCGCAGTCTGGACGATCTCAGACAATTCAAGGAAGTTCATTTCATTTCAGAATAAAAAAACGCCGCGCAGCGGCAGATCGGAGTATGACTTATGGCAAAAGGCGGTTAGGAGTTCATGAAGATGCAGCAGGAGCTGGAGTCCACCGACTTTGAATTCACCGCAGGCGGCGGTGCTGTGAAGGCGGTTGTCACCGGAACCAGAGAGTTTTCCTCCATCCTCATCGATCCCGAGGTCGTGGATCCCGAAGATGTGGAAATGCTGCAGGATCTGATCCTCACCGCGGTCAACGGCGCGCTGAAGAAGGCCGATGAACAGACCAGCAAGGCCATGAACAAGCTTCAGGGCGGTCTCGGCGGTTTCCCCGGCCTGTTCTGATCTTCATCCAAAAAAACCTGCCGCTCCGAAAGGCGCGGCAGGTTTCCTCATAAGGATCCATTCAATGCAAAGATGTGGTAGTAGTAATCGCCACCGGCGAAGGAATAGAGCTTCGGGATCATGCAGAGCTGTCCCGAATCGTTTACAAAGAGACAGCAGTCTTCTTTGAAATTCTGCGCATCCAAGCTTCTGTCATGGCGGTCGTGGTAGAAGTCATCCCGGGGAAGCGTGGAATAGTGTTCCTGAAAATAGTCTTCCACCAGCGCTTTTGCCTTAGCGAGGAACTCCTCGTCCTGCATGCCATAGCGCAGCAGCAGCTCCGTTCGGTTCACCTCGCTGTGTGTCGAAGCGTCGTAGTTTACCGTGTAATAGGATTCAAATCCCCAGTCCGTGTCCGTTTCGCACAGGATGGAGATCAGCTGCCCGTTCACGTAGACCGTGTAATCCACCCGGCTCACGATCAGGCTGCAGCCATCGGCCATGCTGCTCTGCGCTTCCTTTACGGCGGGATCAAGCGCGGCGAAGAGTTCCCGGTTCAGCCTGGCCGCATCCTCGCCCGCGGTTTCGATCATCGGGATCCGCAGCAAATAATCCCAGCTGTTTCCCAGGTTGTCGCTGTAGCCTCCCGATTCATACAGGGCATCCCGGATCACCACCGGTACCGGAGTCGGAGCTTTGGTGACCTCCGGGACAGGTGCCTCATGGACGGAGGGAGTGCTGCTTTCCTCCGCAGGAGCGGGGGAGACTGTGCCGCAGGCGCACAGCAGCAGGCTCAGCAGCAGCCATACAGGGATCCATCGTTTCATCCGCATCACCTTCTTTTTCTCAGTTTAGCATGGATCGATCTGCGCCGCAAGAAAGAACAGGTGCTCAGAATATGCGTTTCCGTAAAATCTATCTGGAGATCGGCAATGTCTGCAATCTCAGCTGCTCCTTCTGTCCCGGTACCAAACGTGCGCCGCGTATGCTCAGTCCGGAGGAGTTTCATGTTCTTGCCTCGAAAGTGAGAGGATTCACCGAATATCTGTATTATCATCTGTTGGGCGAGCCTCTTCTCCATCCGGAGCTTGCGGCTTTTTTGGACGAATCGGAGAGACTCGCTTTCAAGGTCATGATCACCACCAACGGTACCCTTCTTCCCGGAAAGGGAAAGCTCTTGCTGGATGCTCCGGCGGTCCATAAGGTAAATCTCTCCCTTCAGTCCTATGAAGCCAATAACAGCGGGGAACTGGAAAGCTACCTGCTCGGCTGTACGGATTTTGTAAAAGAGGCGGCCGCCCGCGGGATTCTTTGCGAATACCGCCTTTGGAACCAGGGCGGTCTGGATTCCAGAAATCAGGAGATCCTGGCTTTTCTGCACCGGGCCTTTCCCGATCCGTGGCTCGAAAGCCGCAGCGGACAGAAGCTGGCGGATCGGGTATGGTTGGATCCGGGAGAGCGTTTCGACTGGCCGGATCTTGAGCTGGATGAAGTGCGGGAAACCGGGTTTTGCTACGGCCTGCGGGATCAGATCGGTGTTTTGTGTGACGGCACAGTGGTGCCCTGCTGTCTGGACCATGAGGGGGATATCCCTTTGGGAAATCTTTTTCGGCAGGAACTGCAGGAGATCCTGGATAGCCCAAGAGCCCGCACCATCTACGAGGGCTTCTCCGGCAGAAAAGTGGTGGAACCGCTCTGCAAGCGCTGCGGATATGCCGCAAGATTTCAAAAATAAAAGACGGAAGTCACGACTTCCGTCTTTTTTCGTTTATCAGAGGCCCAGGAAGCGGCCGATCCGTTCAAAGAAGCTGCTGACAGATTCGATCACCACACCCACAGTTCCGAGAAAGCCTGTCTTTGCCATTTTGGCGCCGGAGACCTTATTCAGCGTGCCCTGAACGTATTCCACGTTGTAGCGCAGGGCCTCGGTATCCAGCTTTTCCAGAGAACGGCAGAGTCCGATGAGCTGACTGATCTGCTTGTCGCTGAGCTTTACGTTGTACTCCCCGGCAATGTCAAGGATCGTCTGGCGCAGTTCCTGATCGCTCATCTGCTTGGTCTCGTCCAGCATCAGCTTCAGGTCATTCACGATGCCGGTGGAGTCCATGCTGCCGATCTCGCTGGCCAGGTCGCCGGTGATGGTGAGCTCCTGGGTGCTGATCAGCTTTGCCAGGTCGTCCAGCTTCTTGCCGGTCATGTCTTCGTAAGCCTTGTATACGCCGGTCAGCGCGGCGGTGCCGCTTACCTCATAGGGGGAGGCGACGATGATCTTCGCGTCGGTGATCCCCACGGTGGCCAGCGCGCTCAGATACATTTCCGGGCTGCACCAGGTGATGTTGCTGGTGGTCACGTCCATGCCGGAGCCGCTGGGCAGCATCTCCACATACACGCTGGAGATGGACCTGGTGCCGATCAGTGCGGAATCCACATAACCGTCCAGATACTGCCGCTCTTCCTGATTCGTCACGCGCAGCTCCACCACGCTGCCGCGGCGGAGGCCGAAGGCATTGTAGACCTGCTCGATCTGCTCGTCCGTCAGGTCGGCTGCGATCACAGCTCTGCTCTGATTCCCGAGAGCATAGGCCGGGATACCTGCCGAGAGGGTCAGAAGCAGGACCATCAGCAGAGAGATAACTTTCTTCATGATAAGCTTCCTTTCTTCATACAATCCATATCAATGGATCCGGCGGCAATTATTGAGCCGCGGATGTCGTTCGGTTTTCTCGGGTGCCCATAAACTACCACGTGCGCCGGGAAAAAGATAGTCCTTTTTGTGAATATTAAGAAAGCTTATGATTTTGCAGTCTCTCGGGAATACGCTCTGGATCCTTCTGTTTTTTCCGCTTTTTCTCCTCTGCGCATGCAGGCTCTTTCCGGGTTTTATCCGACTCTTCGGACATCAAAGGTCCACACCCGGCCTGTCTGTCGATCCTTCCGGGGGAGGGCTGGGCTCACTGGATGCTGCCTCAACGACGCTGGCTGCAACTGTCGGAACCGGCAATATCATCGGTACCGCTCAGGCCATTGCCATGGGTGGACCGGGAGCCGTGTTCTGGATGTGGGCTGCGGCACTGCTTGGCTGCTGCGTGAAAAGCGCCGAGATTTGGTTCGGCCAGCGAAACAACCGCGGTGCCATCGGGACGATCAATTTCGCCCTGGGGCCGGTATTCTCCCGCCTATATGCCTTCCTCGCCGTGTTATACACCTTGTTTGTGGGTAACATGGCGCAGATGAACACGGTCGTCTCTTCTCTTGCGTTCCGGCGCGCTTATGGTCCGTGCTTCCGGTTCGGGCTCAGCATTTTACTTCTCATCTTCCTGGTCCTTGCGCTCTGTCGAGGGATCTCCTTTCTGGGACGGCTCTGCAGCTGCGTGGTTCCCGTCATGACTTTTCTCTATCTTTTATCCTCTTTCACTGTATTTCTTGGAAACAGGGAAGCTATCCCGGCCTGCTTCCGACTGATTCTTGTCTCAGCGCTGCAGCCCTGCGCTTTGTTGGGAGCCTGCGGCGGCATAACGGTAAAGAATGCCCTGCTCTGGGGCTTTCGAAGAGGCGTGTTTTCCAACGAGGCGGGCTTGGGAACCGCGGGAACGGTCCATTCCCTGGTTCGCTGCGATCACCCGGAGCGGCATGCCCTCTGGGGCATATGGGAGGTCGGCGTGGATACTCTTCTTTTATGTACGATCAGCGCATTGACCCTTCTCTGCAGCGGGACAGCCATTCCCTACGGTAGTCTTCCCGGCGCGGAACTCTGGTTTCGGGCTTTTTCCAGCGTAGCCGTTTCCTTACCTGTCCTTCCGGTCTTCAGACTCTGCCTCCTGTTTTTCGCTCTCAGCACGGTGCTGGGCTCTTATGTACCCGGCTGCCTCTGTGCCCGGCATACCGGGATCGGAGAAAGGCACTTTCGCCTCCTCTATCTATTCTGCGCTGTTCTCGGCTGTTTTCTTTCCACCGACCGGATATGGCTGGCCTCCGATCTGATCAATGTACTCATGGCCGTGCCCAATCTCCTTTCCATGATTCTGCTGGCACCGGACTTTGCGGCCGGATGTGAACAGTCCAAAAACAATCCGGAAAAACTGGAATCCGCTCTTGCCCGCGGGCAAAGAAAGGTGTAAGATAACAAAAGACTCCTTGGGCGGCGCACTGCCGGGATCGAGAGGCCTGTATGAAATGTATCGATATGCTGCTGGACCTGCTGTTTCCCCGCAAATGTGCGTTTTGCCGCCGCTTGACCCAGAACGGGGCAGTGATCTGCCCCCGCTGCCGGGAAAAGCTGCCCTACACGAACTACGCCGCCAGACAGGACTTTCCCCATCTGGATAGCTGCTATTCTCCGCTCTATTATACCGATGAGGTGAGACAGTCCCTGCTTCGCTACAAGTTCGGAGGGCTGCGGATGTATGCTTCCGTCTACGGAGAATTTCTGGCAAAATGTATTGACGAAAATCGGATTTCCTGCGATAGTATTAGCTGGGTGCCGCTGAGCAGGAGGCGGCTTCGTCAGCGCGGCTATGATCAGGCGCGCCTATTGGCAGAGGATCTTTCCGAACGGCTCTCGGTCCCGTGCCTCCCCACGCTTCGGAAGATCCGCAACAATCCCAGGCAGTCTGCAACAGGAAACGCCGAGAAGCGGCGCCGCAATGTAAAGGGCGTATATGCAGCTATGCCGGAAGCCGACCTCGACGGGAAAACGATCCTGCTGGTCGATGATATCGTCACCACCGGCGCGACCCTTTCGGAGGCGGCTTCCGTCCTTCAAAAAGCAGGCGCCGCATCGGTCATCGGCCTGACCCTCGCAAGAAGAAAAGAATAAACAGAGGAGAATCTGTATGGTTATATTCGAAAGAGACATCGCCGTCGATCTGGGAACCTCCACCACCCTGCTATTTGAGCAGGGAAAAGGCGTGGTTGCCAGAGAGCCGACCGTCGTGGCCCTGGACCGGGTCACCAGCCGCATTTCCAAGGTGGGCCAGGACGCGCAGAAGATGCTGGGACGTACCCCTGCCAATATCGTCGCCATTCATCCGGTGAATGCCGGCGTCATTTCCGACTATGAAATGGCGGCTCAGATGCTTCGGGAGCTGGTCAACCGGATCACTTCCTTCTCTCTTTTCAAGCCCTGCATGCTGGCCTGTGTCCCAAGTTCTGTCACCGGCGTGGAGGAACGCGCCATGATCGACGCCGCCATCGAAGCCGGCGCCAGAAAGGTCTACCTGCTGGAGACTGCCATCGCCACCGCCATGGGCGCCGGCGTGGACATTTCCAGGCCGGAAGGCCACATGATCATCGACGTCGGCGGCGGTACCACGGAGATCGCCATCATCTCCGCCGGCGGCGTTGTGGAATGCGAATCCATCAAAGTGGCCGGCGCCAGCTTTGATGAGGCCATCGTGAAATACGTCCGCAGGAAGTACAACATGCTCATCGGCCTGGGCGCTGCGGAAGAGATCAAGCGCAGTATTGGCTGTGTCATGCAGCGGCCAGATATGGGCGTTGAGGAGGTCAAGGGCCGCAACCTTTCCACCGGCCTTCCCAAGACCGTCAATCTCAATGCCAATGAACTGATCGAGGCCTTTGTGGATCCCATGAACCACATCCTGGAGGCTATCCACTCTGTCCTGGAGCGCACGCCCCCTTCTCTCGTGGGCGATCTGGACACCAACGGTATCATCATGTCCGGCGGCGGCAGCCTCATCTACGGCATGGACCGGCTGATCGAGAGAAGCACCGGCATCCGCACCTCCGTGGTGGACGATCCTGTTTCCTGCGCGGCCTACGGAGCGGGCAAAATGCTCAAGCACCTGGAGGAAATGCCTGACGGCATGCGCAACTTCTATCGGATGCGTCAGCTAAAGGGCTGAGGAACGGAAGGGGATGCTGCTCGTGAGCAACAAGCTGGATACCATCAAAAGAATCAGCCGTATCTTTTCCGGAGGTGAAAATACTCCGACCTGTGCGGCTGTTGTCCTCGCGGCGGGAAGCTCTGTCCGGATGGGCAATGACAAGATCCTGGCAAAGCTGGGGGAGATTCCCGTTCTTGCCAGGACGCTCCGCCCGTTTCAGGAGAGCGAGGCGGTCAGCGAGATCGTGGTCGTCACATCCCTGGAAAAGCTGAGTGAGGTCACGGAGCTTTGCCGGGAGTATAATATCGGCAAGGTCTCCAAGGTCATTACCGGCGGCAAGACCCGGGCGGAGTCTGCTCTTGCCGGCGTATCCGAAGTCAGCTCCGGGGCTTCTCTGATCGCCATCCATGACGGCGCCCGTCCTCTTGTCACCGGCGATCTGATCCGCCGCACCGTGGAGATGGCCGCGAAGAGGAATGCAGCCGTCCCCGCCATCCGAAGCACCGACACCCTGAAGACCGCCGGAGATGACGGCGCGATCATCGGCACCGTGGATCGGGAGACCACCTGGCGGATCCAGACGCCGCAGGTCTTCAAGGCAGAGCTGATCAAAGGCGCTTTGACCAAAGCCATGAAGCAGGGCCTTGCCCTTACGGACGACAGTTCTGCTATGGAAATCCTCGGCGTTACCACCTATCTGGTGGAGGGTGACGAGGAGAACATCAAGCTGACAAAACCCCTGGATATGCTGCTTGCCGCAGCCATCCTCCGGGACAGGAGAGAACGAAATGAGAATCGGGCAGGGCTATGACGTTCACCGCCTTGTGGAAGGCAGAAAGCTCATCCTGGGCGGTGTTGAGATCCCCTATGAAAAGGGCCTTCTCGGGCATTCGGACGCGGATGTTCTGCTCCATGCCCTGATGGATGCGCTTTTGGGCGCTGCTGCTCTGGGTGATATCGGCAAGCTCTTCCCGGATCACGATCCCGCCTATGCCGGCGCGGACAGCCGGAAGCTTCTGGAGCAGGTCGCGGCAATACTAAAAGAAAAGCGCTATCACGTGGGCAATGTAGACTGCACCGTCATTGCCCAGCGTCCGAAGCTTGCCCCCTTTATTTTGCAGATGCGGCAAAACATTGCGGATACTCTGGGCATTTCCACAGACCGCGTCAGCGTCAAGGCCACCACGGAGGAGGGCCTCGGTTTTACCGGAGAGGGACTCGGCATTGCGGCCCAGGCCATCGCGCTGCTGGAAGAATGATCCGTTCACGAATGGAATAGTCCCGCATAGGATGGATTGCATCCTGTGCGGAAAAAGATCCCGCCGGAGGTGGGATCTTTTCTTTTTGGAAAAGGGGAGTTCGCTTATGCCGCAATACTGGATCTCCTTTCGATCGCTGACCCACGCGCAAAGAGCCGCGCGCACCCTGGAAAGAAACAGCATTACCGCGATTGTCTCTCGCCTTCCGCAGGGCGTCAGTCCCAAAGGCTGCGGTTATGCAGTCATCGTCCGCCGGCAGATCCGTGAGGCTGTCAGGCTCCTCGAAGAAGCGCAGATCCCAAGGGGAATGGTATTTGAAAAGACGGAACGGGGAGACTTCCGGGAGGTGAAGCTTTGATCTATCTGGATTCTGCCGCCACATCGCTGCTGAAGCCATCCGCTGTGGGCTATGCCATGGCGGATGCTCTCCGCTCCATGGCAAGTCCCGGGCGGGGAGGCCATGCTCCGTCCATGCTTGCTGCCGATATGGTATTTCGCTGCCGGGAAAAGGCGGCGGAGCTCTTTCACATGGCGCGGCCGGATCATGTGGTGTTCACCATGAACGCAACCCATGCTTTGAATATCGCAATCGCTTCTCTTGCCAGGAAAGGCAAGCGGGTCGTTATCTCCGGCTTTGAGCATAATGCCGTCGCCCGACCGCTGTATGCGCAGGGCTGCAGCGTAAAGGTCGCAGGCAGAAAACTGTTTGACCCGGAAGACACCGCAAGGTCCTTTCGTAAGGAACTGACCGAAGTCGATTTTGCCGTCTGCACGGTGGTATCCAATGTCTTCGGCTATATTCTGCCTTACCGTGAGATCTGCGAAATGTGCAGAGAATCCGGCGTACCGCTGATCCTGGACGCCTCTCAGGCTGCCGGGATCCTGGACCTGGATTTTGACGCTTTGGGCGCGGCATTTATGGCAATGCCCGGTCATAAAGGTCTTCTCGGCCCGCAGGGGACCGGGATCCTTTTGTGCAGAGACCGTGCCCACCCGCTCCTTTACGGCGGTTCCGGTTCGGAGAGCAGGCTTCAGACCATGCCGGAGGATCTGCCGGAGCGCCTGGAGGCCGGAACTCAGAATGTCTGCGGCATTGCCGGCTTGCTTGCGGGTATCGACACGGTCCTTTCCAAAACGCCCGATGCCATATTCCAATATGAACACGCGCTATTGCGCCTATCGATCCGGGAGCTGCAGAGCGCAGACTGCGAACGTTTCACCATCGGCGGAAATCATCAATCCGGCGTTATCTCGCTTCGCAGCCCGCGGGTCGATTGTGAGACGCTTGCTGATAGACTCTCTGAGCATAAGATCTGCGTGCGCAGCGGGCTTCACTGTGCGCCGCTGGCTCACGAAAGCGCCAGCACCCTGGAAACCGGTACCCTGCGCCTCAGTTTTTCTCCCTATCTGTCGGAAGGGGAACTCCGGGAAGCCTGCCGTGTGCTCCGTCACATTCTTTCCGATACCGTATCTTAAGAGATTTTCAGTTTTATCTTGCTTCCATCTGTTGCCTTTTGCCCGAAAATGCGTTATAATATCCGAATGAATAAAGTGGAGTGGTATGCGGTAAAACCATTGAGGTTCCGCAAAAGAAAAGGATGATTGCATGGAAGCTGTAACAAGCGTATTCGTCACCGCCTTCAACGGGATCAAGACCATGGGGATCACGGACCTCAACTCCTACAATCTTGCAAAGGGCGTCGTTCTGATCCTGATCGTCCTCTGGCTCTCCTATATCTTCCATCTGACCATGATCAATTTCCTTCTCAGAAGGATGGTGGAGCTGGGGCTGATCGCTTTGGTGGTCCTTTTCCAGCCGGAGCTTCGCCGCCTGCTGGAACGAATGGGGCGGAGCTTTTCTTCCAAGCGCTCTGTCTCCAGCACCGAGATCGAGGACGCTATCAGCCAGACCGTTCTGGCCTGCACCCAGATGTCCGCCTCCCATACCGGCGCCCTGCTGATCTTTGAGAGAAAAGAAAAGCTAAACAGCATCATGACGACGGGTACCATCATCAATTCCGACATTTCAGCGGAGCTGATCAAGAACCTGTTTTATAACAAGGCTCCTTTGCATGACGGCGCGGTGATCATGCGGGAGGGGAGGATCGCGGCCGCAGGTTGTGTTCTTCCACTCACCCAGAGCACCAATCTCAGCAAAGAGTTGGGGATGCGCCATCGCGCTGGCATCGGCCTCAGTGAACAGTCTGACGCGGTCGTGATCATCGTCTCGGAAGAGACGGGCGACATCTCCCTTGCCGTAGAGGGACTTCTCAAACGGCATCTGAACGGTGGGACGCTGGACAAGCTCCTTCGTACGGAACTCATCCGCCAGGAGGAGGAGAGCAGCACAAGGGTTAAGCTCCAGAAAAAGATCCGAGCTTTCTTCAGAGGAGATCAAAATGAGAATAATTAGAAAACTGTTTGACAGCAGACTCTTCTGGATGATCATTTCCTTCCTGGTGTCTCTTTCCATCTGGATCTATGTGGTCTCTGTGGAAACCGTAGAATCCACCAAGACGTTTCGCAACGTTCCGGTCGAGCTGGTTGGGGAGGATACGCTTCTCAACATGCGGGAGCTTGTGATCACCGATCTGGACACGCCCACCGTCACGCTGGAGATCTCCGGGCCCCGCAGGATCGTCAATGGCCTGGAGGCCACCGATCTGATCGCCCAGGTCGACGTCAGCAAGCTGTCGCAGACAGCCTATACCTCTCTCAACTACACCATCATTTATCCCTCCGGCGTGGATCGCCGCAGCCTTCAGGTCATCAACCGTTCCCGGGATTCCGTAAGCTTCATGGTGTCCAAGCTCACCAGCAAGTCGGTCCCCGTGCAGGGCGGCTTTGAAGGCAAGACAGACAGCGGCTTTATTCAGGAAACACCGATTTTCGAGCCTTCCACCATCACGGTGAGCGGGCCGGAAGTGTACCTGCGCAATGTCCATCACGCCTATGTCACCTTCGGGAAGGATCAGACGCTTGACAGCACCTATTCTGTTGATGTGGGATATATCCTGATGGACGCCACTGATCAACCCTGCTCCAATGAGAACATCACCGCCGCGCCGGACATCATTCGGGCGACTCTTCCTGTTCTTGCGGTGAAAGAAGTCCCGCTCTATATCAGCGTTCAGGGAGGCTCCGGAGCCGCTGCCGAGAATACCCGCATCACTGTCGAGCCCAAGACCCTGAAGCTGGCGGGAGATTCCGCTGTGCTGGCGGAGATCAACCAGATCCAGCTGGATACCATTGACCTCACCAGCTTCGGCACCAAGTTTACATCCACATATTCGATCCCCGTTCCCAACGGGATCCGCAACCTGTCCGGTGCTTCGGAGGCCACCGTTACCATTGAGGTTCTTGGCGTGGAAACCAAACTCTTTGATATCGAAGAATTCACCTGGATCGGCCTGGACGAGGATGTGGAAGTGATCGTGGAGTCCGAGCAGATCCCCGTTCTGCTCCGCGGCCCCCACAATCTCCTGACCCGGGTCACGCCTTACACCATTCATGCGGAAGCCGACCTGACAGACCTGATGCAGGGCCTTGGCAGCCATATGGTGACCGTCACCGTCACGGTCCCCTCCATTCCTGGAGTGGGCGCCATTCAGGAGGACGGACAGCCCGACTACACCGTTGCCATCCGTCTTGTCCGGCGCGGCGAGGAGGCGCAGCCATGACCCAGGACGCCGTTGTCATCAAGCTTCTGCCCAAAGAAATGGCTGAGGTCGCCGTCACCCGGGGAACGGCCTGCGGCGGAAACTGCGGCAGCTGTGAAAGCTGCATGTTCCAGACGGAGCTTCACGTGGAAGCCCGCAATCTGATCCAGGCAAAGCCTGGTCAGAAGGTCGTCATCTCCAGCAAAAGCTCCCGCATCTTCGGCGCAGCCTTTCTGGTCTATATCATGCCCCTGCTCTTCTTCTTTGCTGGCTATGCCGTCGCTGCGCTTTCCGGAGCAGGGGAGGGGATCCGGATCCTGGTGAGTTTTTGCTCGCTCCTTCTCAGCGCTGCTTTGCTGGTATACACCCAGCGCAGCAAGAATAAAGAAAAATCCATCACCTTTGATATCATCGCGTGAAGGATCTGGAGGTTTTATGATCAAAAGCATGACCGGCTACGGCAGCGCGAAAGCGGTCGTCGATGGCCTTGAGATCAGTGTCGAACTCAAAAGCGTAAACAATCGGTATCTGGATACCTCCGTCCGTATTCCCAGGAGCCTCCTCTTTGCGGAAGAGGCCATCAAGTCCAGGATCCAGTCCCATATCAGCCGCGGCAAGGTGGATGTTTTTGTCACCGTGGATGCCTCCCAGGCCGGGGATGTGGTCGTTAAGGTAAACGAGCCTCTGCTCAAAGGCTATCTGGATGCGATCCGCTCCATTTCCGAGGAATACGCGCTCCCTCAGGATCTCACCGCACTGAGTGTCAGCCGCTTTCCCGATGTGCTCACTGTGGAGAAAAAAGATCTGGATGCCGAGGAGATCGGCGCCGGCATCCTGGAGATCGTCGAGCAGGCCCTGCAGGATTTTGACACCATGCGCCTCCGGGAAGGGGAGCGTCTGCGGGACGATGTGCTCAATCGTCTCCAGACCATCGATGCGCTGGTTTCCACCGTGGAGGAGAAAGCACCCGAAACCGTGGCGGAATATCGACGGCGTCTGGAACAAAAAATGGCGGAGGTCCTTGGCACTGCCGGGATCGATGAAAATCGCATCCTTGCGGAGGCTGCCATCTTTGCCGATCATATCGCCGTGGACGAGGAGACAGTCCGTCTCCGCAGCCACATGGCCCAGCTGGATACCATGATCCGCGGGAATTCTCCCATCGGCCGGAAGATCGATTTTCTGGTGCAGGAATTTAACCGCGAGGCCAACACCATCGGCTCCAAGTGCCAGAATTCCAAGATCGCCCATGTGGTGGTGGATCTGAAGTCTGAGATCGAAAAGATCCGTGAGCAGATCCAGAATATCGAGTAAGCGAGCGTGGCGGTATGAAACTCATCGGAATCGGATTTGGCAATCTGGTCTCGGCGGAGCGGGTCATCTCCATTGTGAGCCCCGAATCCGCCCCCATCAAGCGAATGATCCAGGAGGTCAGAGAACGTGGAGCCCTCATCGACGCGTCCTTCGGCCGCAGCACCCGCGCGGTCCTGATCATGGACAGCGGCAATGTGATCCTGTCCGCTCTGACCCCTGAAACTTTGGCAGCCCGCTTTGAAGGGCGCGCCCTGGAGGAGGAAACGAAAGAACCATGAACGAAAAGGGAAAACTGATCGTGATCTCCGGACCGTCCGGGTCCGGCAAAAGCACGGTCGTCAACAAGGCGATCCAGGGGAGGGAAGACATGTGCTTTTCCACCTCAGTCACCACCAGGTCTCCCCGGCCCGGCGAGGTGGACGGAAAGGACTATTTCTTCATCGATCCCCAGCGTTTTCAGGAGATGGTGGATCGGGACGAGCTTCTGGAGCATGCCCAATATGTGGCCCATTCCTATGGCACACCCCGCGCCTTCGTAGAGCAGAAGCTTAATGAGGGACTCAACGTGATCCTGGATATCGAGGTCCAGGGAGCCCGCCAGGTCCGGGAAAAGATGAAGGAAGCCGTTTTGATTTTCATCGTGCCGCCCTCACTGGAGGAACTGCGGCGCAGACTGGTCAATCGGGGCACCGATGCCGCCGACGTGATCGAAGCCAGGCTGCAGCGGGCTTCCGAAGAACTGAAGGATGCGGACCTTTACGACTATCTCATCATCAACGACGATCTTGAGACTGCGGCTGGGGAGTTTACTTCCATTCTGACTGCCGAGCATTGCAGAGTTCCCCATAGAATCCACCTGTTGAAAGATTTTTAAATATGCGCCGCACAGCGGCAGAAGTGAGGTTATCCATTATGATGCTTTATCCCCCCGTAGCTGAGCTTGTTGACAAGATCGGCAGCCGTTATCAGCTTGTGAACCTGGTCGCCCGCCGGGCAAGAGCCATCTCCGCCGAGGCGGAAGAGAACCAGATCTCTCTGGATAGAAAACCGGTTTCCTCCGCCATCGACGAGGTGTATACCGGAAAGCTCTCCATTGCGGAAGCCAAGAACGACTGATTTCAATCCTCAGAAAGGGCGGTGATCCAGTTTGCCGGTTCTCATAGCAAAAGTTGCGGTGTCAGCGGCGACCTACTGGATCGACCGTCCTTATGATTATCTGATCCCGGAGGAGCTTCACGGAAAGGTTCTTCCCGGCATGCGCGTTTTTGTACCCTTCTCCAGGGGAAATCGCCGTGTGGAAGGCATCGTCCTTGCCGTGGAGCAGCCAGTTCTCACCGATGAGCAGATCCGCCTGGCCCTGTTTATGCGGGAACGCTTTTTCTGCACAGTCTATGACGCTGTAAAGGCCATCCTTCCCACCGGGCTCTGGTTCAAGGCGGACGGATCCCGCCGAGTGAATGACAAAACGGTGGAAATGGCCCGCCTTGCCGTTCCGGCGGAAGATGCCGCCGATATGGCGGACCGGATCCGGCACAAATCGCCAAGGCAGGCGGAGCTGCTGGATCTTCTCTGCAGCTTTGAAGCCCTGCCCGTAAAGGATCTGCTGCTGCACGGCAATGCTTCCCGGGCCTCTTTGAAGTCGCTTTGTGATAAGGAACTGGTATCCCTCTATCACCGGGAGGTCTTTCGCCGTGCGGAGATCCCTCCGGAAGAACGGGTACCGCTTCCCGTCCTGAACGAGGAGCAGCTGGCCGTTTTTGAAAAGATCTCCGCACTGGCCTTCAGCGGCAAGGCCGGCTGCGCTCTTCTGCAAGGGGTTACCGGCAGCGGGAAGACCAGTATCTATATCCACCTCATCCACCAGCAGCTATCCCGCGGCAAAACCGCTATTCTTCTCGTTCCCGAGATCGCGCTGACGCCGCAGATGCTGCATACCTTTTCCAGTCACTTTGGAGATGAGGTGGCCGTTCTGCACAGTTCTCTCTCCTTGGGAGAGCGCTATGACGAATGGAAACGGATCCGCTCCGGCCGGGCCCATCTGGTCATTGGCACCAGAAGCGCCGTCTTCGCGCCGGTCCGGGATCTGGGCATCCTGATCATCGATGAGGAGCAGGAGGAGACCTATCGCTCCGAAAACGCTCCCCGATACCATGCAAGGGATGTGGCCAAGTATATCTGCAGCAAGGCTGGCTGCACCCTTCTCCTTGGCTCTGCCACGCCGGAGCTTGTGAGCCGCTATCAGGCGCAGATCGGCCGTTACGCCTATTTCCGCCTGGACAAGCGCTATAACGCGCAAAAGCTGCCCAGTGTCCGCATTGTAGATATGAAAAAGGAGCTTCGGGAGGGAAACGGCGGCTGTATCAGTTCTGTGCTGGCAGAGGAGCTGCAGAAAAACCTGGATGCCGCGGAGCAGAGCATCCTCTTCCTTAATCGCAGAGGGACAAACAAGCTCATCAGCTGCGGCGACTGCGGCTTTACCTACAAATGCCCACGCTGCAGCGTATCCCTGACTTATCACAGTCTCAATCGCAGGCTGCTGTGCCATTACTGCGGCTACTCCAGGAGAGTGGATGATTCGTGCCCGGAGTGCGGAGGCCGGCTCAAATATGTGGGAGCCGGTACCCAGCTCGTGGTAGAAGAACTGCAAGCCCTCTTCCCGGGGCAGGAGATCCTTCGCATGGACACGGATTCGCTTGCCCCCGTGGGTTCCCACGAGGAACTGTTCGACCAGTTCCGGAAGGAGAATATCCCCTTCCTTGTGGGAACGCAGATGGTCACGAAAGGCCTGAATTTTGAAAATGTCACCCTGGTTGGTGTGCTTTCCGCCGACCAGAGCCTCTATGCCGGCGATTATCGCGCCGGTGAGAGGACCTTTTCTTTGATCACGCAGGTCGTGGGACGAAGCGGGCGGGGCAGCAAGCCCGGGCGCGCCATTATCCAGACCTATACGCCCGGAAATGAGACCATCCGTCTTGCGGCGGAGCAGGATTATGAGGCATTCTATGCTTCGGAGCTTGAAGTTCGCAAGCTCCAGAACGCGCCTCCTTTTACCGATCATCTCTCCGTCACCATCTCGGGCATGACCGAGAGCCTTGTAGTGGAGGCCGGCCGCTTCGTGCGGGATCGGCTGGAGGCTCTGATCGGGCCTCAAAGAGCTGATTTTCTCGGCCCCACGCCGCTGAATGTGGTAAAAGTCAACAATCGATTCCGGTACCGCGTACATATCATCTGCACCGCCGGGGCGTCCATACGCGGCTTTATTTCCCAGGCGGTGATCGAATGCAATACAGACAAGCGTTTTCGCGGGGTTTCTGTCTTTGCGGAAAACGACCCGCTCAATACATAAAGAGCCTTTTTGGCAGATGGGAGATCCTATGGCACTTCGTAATATCCTGACAAAAGAGCAGCCCGCTCTCTACAAAAAATGCCGCCCCGTCACGGAGTTCAATCCGCGCCTGCACCAGCTGCTGGACGATATGGCAGAAACGCTGGAAAAGGCAAACGGCGTGGGCCTTGCTGCCCCTCAGGTGGGCGTTTTGCGCCGCGTTGTTCTCGTCATCGAGACCAATGTACCGGAAGGAGAACCGGAAAAGCTGCTGGAGCTGATCAATCCCGAGATCCTGGAAACCTCCGGTGAGCAGGACGGTCCGGAAGGCTGCCTCAGCGTTCCGGGTGAATACGGCATGGTCAAACGTCCCATGAACGTGAAGGTCCGCGCCCAGGATCGGAACGGCAACTGGTTTGAGGCGGAGGGCACCGGTCTTACCGCAAGATGTTTCTGCCATGAGTTCGACCACCTGGACGGCATCGTCTTTACCTCCAAGTGCGAGCGCATGCTCACCGAGGAAGAACTTCAGGGCGGTGAGGTCGAGGCAGAAGAGGAAAAGGAAGAGAACTGAAATGCGCATAGTTTTCATGGGTACCCCGGATTTTGCCGCCGCCTCCCTGCGCAAGCTTTTGGAGGAGCATTTTGAGATCGCCGGGGTCTTCACCCAGCCCGATAAACCCAAGGGCAGGGGAATGGAGCTGGCCTTTTCTCCGGTGAAGGAACTGGCGCTGCAGGCAGGGCTTCCGGTCTTCCAGCCCGACAAGATGCGGGACGGCCGCGCCCTCAGGATCCTGGAGGAGCTGCAGCCGGACATCCTTGTGGTCGTTGCATACGGTCGGATCCTTCCAGATGAGCTCTTGGCTCTGCCGCGCTATGGCGCTGTGAACGTCCACGGCTCGCTTCTGCCCAAGTATCGGGGAGCCGCTCCCATCCAGTGGGCCGTCCTCAACGGGGACAGGATCACCGGCGTCAGCACCATGTATCTTGCCCACGATATGGATGCCGGCGATATCATCTATACAGCGGAGACGCCGATCGGAGAGTTTGAGACCTCCGGTGAACTTTTCGACCGGCTTAAGGTCATGGGCGCGGAGCTGCTTGTGAAGACCCTGCGGGATATCGAAGCCGGCACTGCCCCCAGGACGCCTCAGGATCATACCCGGGCCAGCTATGTCAAAATGCTGGACAAGTCTCTCTGCCCCATCCGCTGGGAGCAGACTCCCCGCGGCGTGATCAAGCAGATCTACGGTCTGCAGCCCTGGCCGGTGGCCACGATGGAACTGAACGGCAGCGTTTATAAGGTTTTTGCCGCAGAGTACACGGACACCAGAACTGGCAAGGCCCCCGGCACGCTTGTCGCCGCAGATGAAAAAGGTATTGAGATCGCCTGCGCCGACGGAGAGACCATTCGTATCACCCAACTGCAGGCTCCGGGCAAAAAACGCATGGCTGCGGCGGACTTCCTGCGCGGTCATCCCCTGAAGGCGGAATGATGGAAACCAACGCCAGAATCGTCGCCTTTCGGGCGCTGGAACGCTGCGAGAAGGACCATGCCTGGTCCGCAGTCACCCTGGATTCTCTTCTGCGTCAGGCGGATCTCTCTGACAGGGATGCCGCTTTGGCCACCCGCCTGTTTTTGGGCGTGCTGCAGAATGAGAGTTATCTGGACTATGCCCTGGAACTTTACTGCAGATCCAGGACGGAGCCCGGGATCCGCACGGTGCTCCGCCTGGGCGCCTATCAGCTGTTGTTCCTGGACAAGATCCCTGCCCACGCCGCCGTCAGTGAGACGGTGGCGCTCTGCAGAGCTATCCGTCTGGATCGCGGCGCCTCTCTTGTCAACGCTGTACTGAGAAGGCTCTCGGAAAATAAAGACCATTTGCCTCCCGTTCCTGGAGAGGGAAGCGCATCTTATCTTGCCATCCGCTGCAGTCATCCGCTCTGGCTCGCCGAGAGGCTGATCCGGGAGCAGGGATATGAGCAGACCGAGGCTTTCTTCCGCGCGAATAATGAGACCGCGCCCCTCTGTATCCAGCTCAATCTTCTGCGTGTCAGCACGGAGGACTATCTACGCTCCCTTGAGCGCCTTGGTATCCCATACCGCGTGTTTCCCGAGCTGCCGGGTTGTGTCGAACTGGAAGGGGGCAAGGTTCCTGCCCTGCCAGGTTTTGAGGAAGGCCTTTTCTATGTGCAGGACCGGGCAGCCCGAATCGCGGTTCATGCAGCCGGAGTGAAGTCCGGTATGCGCATTCTGGACGCCTGTGCCGCACCCGGCGGCAAGAGCATGGCCGCAGCCCTGGACGCAGGAGGCAATTGTCAGCTTATCAGCTGTGATCTGCACGAAAAGAAACTGCGTCTGATCCGCGGCTCCGCCGAAAGACTGGGGCTGGAGGATTGCCTGGAGACCTTTGCAGCCGATGCAAGGAGCTTTCGTCCGGAATGGGAGTCCGCCTTTGACCTTGTCCTGGCAGATGTGCCCTGTTCCGGCCTGGGTGTGATCCGCAAAAGACCGGAGATCCGACGAAAGGACGAAGAGGAGCTGCAGGCTCTGCCGCAGATCCAGAGCGCGATCCTTGATAATCTTTGCCGCTATGTGAAGCCCGGCGGCGTTCTTCTTTACTCTACCTGTACGGTCCTGCAGGCGGAAAACCGCGATCGGGTTTCCGCTTTTCTGCAAACGCACCCGGATTTCTCGGCGGAGGATTTCTCAGTCGGAGACGTCCGATCCACGGACGGCTGCTATGCGTTCTGGCCACAGACCGACGGAACCGACGGTTTCTTTGCTGCCAAAATGAGAAGGAACTCATCATGAAAAAAGACATTCTCTCCATGCTCCCGGAGGAGATCGAAGCCGAGCTTGAGAATCTGGGAGAACCGAAGTATCGCGCCCAGCAGCTTTTCACCTGGCTCCATCGCGGCGTGCGGGACTTTGAGGAGATGAGCAATCTCTCCAAGTCTCTGCGGCAGAAGCTTCAGGAGAATTACCGCCTATACCGGCCCCGTGTGCTGAAAAAGCAGGTCTCTCAGATCGACGGCACCATAAAATACCTCTGGGAACTGGCTGACGGCAACGCTGTGGAGACCGTTGTGATGCAGTATAAGCATGGCAACACCGTCTGCGTCTCCTCCCAGGTGGGCTGCCGTCAGGGCTGCGCCTTTTGCGCTTCCACCATCGGCGGTCTTGTCCGCAGCCTGGAGCCCTCTGAGATCCTGGACGAGGTGCTTTTTTCCCAGCTTGACTCGGAACTTCCCATCTCCAATATCGTCTTGATGGGTATCGGAGAGCCACTCGATAATTTTGACAATGTGATGCGCTTTCTGGAGCTGGTGAACCATCCCAAGGGTATGAACATCGGCATGCGGCACATTTCTCTCTCTACATGCGGGCTGATCGAGCGCTTTGACGATCTGGCCGAACGCGACCTGCAGCTTACCCTTTCGGTTTCGCTCCACGCGCCGGATGATGAGACCCGCTCCCGCATCATGCCCGCCAACCGGGGCAGGGGAGTGGAAAAACTCATGGAGGCCTGCCGCCGCTATTATGAGCGGACCGGGCGGCGTATCTCCTTTGAGTATGCCATGATCGACGGGGTCAACGACACGGAGTTCCACGCAAAGCTTTTGGCAAAAGAAGCCCGCAGCCTTGCCGCTCACGTGAATCTGATCCCCTTGAACCACGTGGAAGAGCGGCAGTTCAAGCCCTCCACCTCCGGTCACATGAAGGCCTTCATCAAGATCCTGGAGGACGCGGGTGTCAATGTCACGGTACGGAGAAGACTGGGCAGCGATGTGGATGCTTCCTGCGGCCAGCTGCGCCGCAAGATGCAGGCAAAAGGCACACAGGAGACGGAAGTCTCGGCTGTGAAATGAGGAAATCATGAAAAGTTTTGGACTTACCGACAAAGGCCCGACCCGCTCGGAGAATCAGGACTGCTTTCTGCTGGAGCTCTGCCCGGAGAAGGATTGTCTGATTGCCGCCCTCTGCGACGGTATGGGCGGCGCAAAAGCCGGCGGCGTTGCCAGCCAGCTCTGCATCAAGGCCTTTGTTTCAAAAGTGTTTGAAAAGCTGACCGCCCTTACCGACAAGTCTGTGGATTACCGCGGCCTGCTGCAGTCGAGCTGCAGCGAGACCAACGGCGTTGTCTATGCCTATTCCCGTTTCAGTGAGGAATTCAACGGCATGGGCACCACCCTCGTCGGCGGTATCATCAAATCCAACGGAAACGGGTATATTATCAATATCGGCGACAGCCGCGCCTATCAGATCTCGCCCATGAAATCCAGCATCCGGCAGATCAGCCGGGATCATTCTCTTGTGGAAGAGCTGGTGCGCTTTGGCGCCATCACCCGGGAAGAGGCCAAGACCCATCCCAAGCGCAATGTGATCACCCGTGCCCTGGGCACCGAGGAGAGGACGGATTCGGACTTTTTCAGCTTCCGTTTGAGAGCAGGGGAGTTCCTCCTGCTCTGCTCTGATGGCTTGAGCAATACCGTCAGCGATGAGGAAATGCTGGACCTGGCCTGCGCTGCCAAAGATCCGGAGGATCTTTGCCGGAAGCTGATGGAGCTGGCTCTTCAGCGGGAAGCCAGGGATAATGTCACTGTTGTGGCTGTCAGTAAATGACCGGAGAGGGAGAATCATATGGAAAACAGGCAAAATCCCAATAATCTGGTCCTGGAAGACCGCTATGAATTGCTGGAGATCATCGGCGAAGGCGGTATGGCTGTGGTCTATAAGGCCCTGGACCGGCGCCTGAACCGTTTTGTGGCGGTCAAGGTCATGCGTCCCGAGATGGCACAGCAGGAAGAATTCCGGCAGCGCTTTTTTGCCGAATCCCAGGCTGTCGCCATGCTCTCCAGCCCCAATATCGTCGCTGTATACGACGTGAGCCACAGCACCGATATCGAGTATATCGTCATGGAACTGGTTGACGGTATCACGCTGAAGCAGTATATGCAGCGCAAAGGCCCCATTCCCTGGCGGGAGGCGGTTTACTTTGCCAAGCAGATCGCCCGCGCCCTGGCCCATGCCCATGAAAAGGGCGTGATCCACCGGGACATCAAGCCCCAGAACATGCTTCTCCTGCGGGACGGTACCCTGAAGGTCGGGGATTTCGGCATCGCCGCGCTGGAAAACGAGCTTCGGGAGGAGAGCGGTACCGCCATCGGCTCGATCCACTATATCGCGCCGGAGCAGATCCGGGGCGAGGTCCCGGATGCCCGCAGCGATCTCTATTCTCTGGGCGTTGTCCTCTACGAAATGCTCACCGGCCAGAAGCCCTATACCGGCGATACGCTGGGCGAGATCGCCGTGAAGCACATGAATACCGAGCCCACGCCGCCCACCAGACTGGTGCCGGAGATCCCGCCGGAGCTGGAGCATATCACGCTCAAGGCCATGAAGGCCAATATCTTCGAACGTTATCAGAGCGCCGAGGAGCTGATCCGGGATCTGGACCGCTTTGCCCTTACCCAGACCCAGCAGGAGGACGAAGCCGAAGCGGAATCCCTGGAGGCCCCCTCCGTCGCCCCGGTGCGCTCCGTCAGCGAGATGTCCAAAGAGAAGTATCGCCGCCGTCGCCGCAGATCTGCCAGAGTCAGCTTCCTTTCCGGCACCTTCGGCGTGCTTCTTGTGATCCTGGCCCTGTTCGTCTTTCTGCTTCAGTTTTTCCTGAAGGACTATTTCCCGGATAAAGGCACCGAGGACCGTGCTTCCGGGCACATGATGATGCCGAACCTGCAGGGCATTTCTGTGGATTCCATTTTGAAAAACCCGGAGAACTCCGTTTTCAATTTTGAGATCATCTATCTCAATTCCAGCGGGACCGGGGAATACAATCCCTCCGAATATACCGTGGAACGGCAGGATCCCGGCGCCGGGACCCGTATCAGCCTCAAAAAGGGCGGCACGCCTGTCCGTCTCTATGTGAGCACCGGCGTCGTCCAGGTCCCGGATGTCTACAATCTGGATTACCGGGAGGCCACCGCCATCCTCCGCGTCTCCGGCTATTATGTGGAGATCGTGGATGAGATCTCGGAGACCTTTGCCCGCAATGCGGTCATGAGCATGTACCCCGCTGCCGGCACCTCTCTGGAGAAAGGCTCCGTCGTTTATCTCACTGTCAGCGCCGGCGCGGAGGTCGTACAGGTCTCCGTACCGAACCTGGTAGGCCTCTCGGAGCTGGCCGCCATTGAGAAGATCGAAAGCAGCGAGCTCAGCTACGGCGGGTCGGAGTACATGCACAGCGATCTGCCCTCGGGCACAGTCATCGGACAGAGCGAGGAGAACTACAACCTGGTTCCCGCCCACGCCAAAATCATTCTGCGAGTGTCCCTGGGACCGGAGGAAGGATGACGGAAGGAATCATCATCAAAGCCCTCAGCGGCTTCTACACGGTGCGTACGCCTGAGGGGGACCTCACATGCAAGGCAAGAGGAAAGTTTCGCCTGGACGGTACCTCGCCCCTTGTGGGGGACAGAGTGACCTGCATCCGTGACAAAGACGGCAGCGGTCGGATCGAGCGAGTTCTTCCGCGCCGCAACTGGTTCATTCGCCCTGCTGTGGCGAACATCGACGCGCTGGTTTTTGTGGCCGCAAACGTCAATCCCGTGACCGATCCCTTCCTGGTCGACCGGGTTTCCGTGATCGCTGCCGAAGCAGACTGCGCGCTGATCCTCTGTGTGAACAAGACGGATCTGGATCTGGGAACAAAGCTTCGCCGGGACTTCTCCCGGGCCGGTTTTCCTGTCATCGCCACCAGCGCCGAAACTGGGGAAGGGATCGATGCGCTGCGGGAGGCCCTGCGCGGTAAGATCTGCGCGTTTACCGGCAACTCCGGCGTGGGAAAATCCAGCCTTCTGAACCGCCTGATCCCCGGCGCCGCGCTTCCTACTGCCGAAGTCAGCGAAAAGCTGGGCCGCGGCAAGCACACCACCCGCCATGTGGAGCTTTTTCGCCTGGGAGAAGACAGCTACGTTGCCGACACCCCCGGCTTCGCCTCCTTCGAGATCGAGATGATGAAGCCCATCGCCAAGGAGAAGCTGCAATTCGATTTTCCGGACTTTGCGGATTATATCAATAAATGCCGCTTCCCCGACTGCAGCCATCGCAAGGAACCGGGCTGTGCTGTGCGGGAAGCCGTGGAAGCCGGTGTTCTGGTTGAGAGCCGGTACCGTTCCTACCTTCGCCTCTATGAGCAAAGCGCGCAGTTCAAGGACTGGGAACTGAAAGAGAAAAGTACATAAAGCAGCCGCCCTCCGCATATCGTGTATGGAAATACCGAGTGCGGGGGGCGGTTTGCTGTGCGAAGAGGACGCTGCGGTCTCTGGGGCTTGGCCGCGATCGGCCTGGGCCTGATCATTCTGCTGGCCCTGATCCTTCCGTCGGAATTCTGGTGGTTCTTCCTGGCTGCCGGTCTGATCGGACTGGGGATCTGGTGCCTGCGCTGCTGGTAGGGAAGCCGAAATTGGAAAGGAATCAAGGATGCGAGTTTATGTTTTTCGCCTGCCGCGTTTTTTGTCGGCGCTCCTGCTCTGGCTGCGCGGCGGTACACGCGATTGATCATTGACGAAAAAGGAGAGTTCCATGGAAATCAAGCTGCTGCAGAAAGAAGCGCCTGTGTGGATCGCGGGCGATGCCATTCATCAACAGGTATCCTTTCATGCCGAAACAGTGGTTCCGGACACCGCGGATGACGTGCAGGAGATCGTCTGGACCCGGGGAGGCCTGCTGCTCAAGGGAAAGGAGCCGGGGCTCCGCGCCGTAAGCGTCAGCGGAGAGGCCTGGGCCAGTGTTTTGTATCTGACTGAGAACGGACAGTTGGAAAGCATCCGGCTGCGGAAGGACTTTGAGATCGTCTTCGAGGCGGAGGCCGCGGAACCCGACGCGCTGCCGCACCTCAGCTGGTACCTCAGCGGTCTGCAGGGGAAACTGCTGAATCCGCGCAAACTCAGCGTAAGCTTTGAGGTGCAGGCCGCGCTTCGCAGTTTTCATCGGGGATCCGCACTCGCGGAAACCACGCTCCCGGAAGGGGAATGGAAGGGCCTGCATGTCCTGAAAAATCAGAGCACCGCACTGGCTCTCACCGCTGCGACCGAAAAGCCCTTCACCCTTCGGGAGCAGTTACCCCTTTCCGCAGAACAAAAAGCCCTGTCGCAGATCGACGCCGAAGAACTCCGCTTTGCCCTGCAGGACACCGAACAGGTCGGAAGTCGATGCATCATAAAAGGCGAGATGCTCCTCGGGCTCTGGGGCAGAGATACATCGAATCATCCTGTGAAGGCGGACTATCACATTCCTTTTTCCCAGCTTTTAGACATCACAGAAGACACTCTGGATCAGAGCAGCGTCTGGATCGAGCCGAATTCCCTTTACCTGGACTGGACGGAAGGGATCGGGGGCGAGCGCAGTCTGGATCTGGAAGTCCATGCGCTGCTTCAGTTTTGTTCCTATACTCGGCGGGAGGTCGTCACCTTCCTGGACGCCTACAGTACAGCCATGCCCCTGGAAGCGGAGCGCTGTTCCTTCACACTGCTGCGTTCCGTGGAGCCCTGCATCTGCACTGTAAGCACAGATGGCGCAGTCCCCGTACCGGATGACATGGCGGAGCTTCTTGCCGCAGAGGGCAAAATAGGGGTCCTGGAGAGAAGCGGCGGTACAGCCCGGATCCCGATGTATCTGGACATCCTGTACCGCAGCGGCGACGGAAGCCTTGCTTCAGCCAGGAGGAGCATGAAGCTTGACGTCAAGGATGTCCCCGAGAATGCCCTCATTCTCTCCCAGCGCCTGCAATCTCTTATTGCGGAAGCTGACGGAAATGAGATCCGGCTTTCCGGTTGTGCCGAGATCCGTTGGGAGCTGATAGAGACGGAGAACATCTCCACACTCACCATCCTGTCTCACGACGAAGAGAAGGCATGGGTCAAAACAGATCGTCCCAGTGTCTGTCTTGTCCGCAGGGGAGGGGAGCGTCTTTGGGACCTTGCCAAAGAATATCTCTCCAGCGAGGATCTGATTCGTTCCTTCAACGCGGAGGACGCGGAGTTCCTGCTGATTCCGGCTGAGTTTTGAAAGCTTAGCCAGGTTTCCCTCCGAAGACGGCGTCAGAATCGTATCCTCAGGCGTTCACCGTCAAATTAGGAAAAACTGAAACGAAATACTTGTCATCAGCCTCCTCTTGTGCTAAAATGACCGTTGTTGAATTTTAAGCACAAGAGGAGCTGTTTCTATGTCCGGACATTCCAAGTGGCACAACATACAGAAAACCAAGGGCGCGGCGGACGCCAAGCGCGCTCAGGCCTTTACCAAGATCGCCCGCGAGATGATCGTTGCCGTCAAGGAAGGCGGCGGCGGAGATCCCCGTTCCAATTCCAAGCTGGCTGCCGTTATCGCCAAGGCCAAGGCCGCCAATATGCCCAACGACAACATCAAGCGCACCATCGACAAGGCGTTGGGTGCCGGCAACACCGAGAATTACGAGAAGATCGTCTACGAAGGCTACGGCCCCAAGGGCATTGCTGTCATCGTGGAGACTATGACCGACAATCGCAACCGCACCGCCGGTGAGATGCGCCATTATTTCGACAAATACGGCGGAAACATGGGCGCTGCCAACTGCGTCAGCTGGTCCTTTGACCGCAAGGGCGTCATCGTCATCGATAACGAAGACGAAGAGCTGGACGAGGATACCGTGATGATGGACGCGCTGGACGCCGGTGCCGATGATTTTGAGGCCGAGGGCGAGACCATGACCGTCTATACTGGGGAAGACGACGTTGCCGCTGTCTCCGAAGCGCTGACCGATAAGGGCTACAAGCTGCTGGAGGCCCAGGTGGAGATGCTGCCCCAGAACGGCTACATCAAGCTCACCGATGAGGACGACATCAAGAACATGCAGAAGATGTTGGACATGTTCGAGGATAACGACGATGTGCAGAACGTCTGGCACAACTGGGAAGACTCGGAGTAACAGCTTTTCGTTCCGACGAAGCATCGAAATGCTTTGCTGTTGAGTCGATCCGGAGCGATCCCTTCAAAACTGTCATGCTGAGACCCTCTCGCTGTGATGTACGGCGAGAGGGTTTTTTCATGGAAAAATCTTTTCCTTTTTGATAAAACAGCTTGACTTCTGATCCTGCCCTGTGTTTGAATGATAATAGGCTATATCGCTAAAAGGTAAAACTGCATCGTCAACGAATATGAAAGCTGCTGATCGAAAGGAGGATCAAGATGAAAAAATGGATCGCACTCGCACTTGCGCTTGTTCTCGTACTGTGCCTTGCCGCCTGCGGAGAAAGCGCGGAACCGGACCCCAACGCCGGGCTGTATGAGGCGGAATCCGCACAGATGTACGGTCTCAGCATCCAGATCTCCGATGTGTTTGAGGACGGCTTCTCTCTGGAGCTGAAAAACGGAGGCAAGGCCGTGTTTCATTATGAAGGCAAAGACTATAACCTGAAATGGACTCTGGATGGCGACGTTTTCCACGCCGAGGGCGGCGGAGCCGCACTGGACGGTACCTTGTCCGAGGGCGTGATGCTGCTGGAAAATGTGCTGGACAGCGGAATGGAGATCACCCTTGTGTGCAAAGAGCTTGCTCCGAAGAGCTGAGACCCTGTGATTCCCGGTTCGTGCATCGGATTCGTCATTCCTTTCTGTTAAATGGGATGACAATTCTTCCGCTTTGGTGTATAAAAGGACGTGAGTGAAAGCTCGCGTCCTTGTTTTCTATCTCAGGGGATGCGGGGAATGGCCAAATGCTTGAAGAGGGGAGGGCTCCGGCTTGAAACAATGGATCCGGGATCATGCGATCGTTCTGACGCTGCTGCTGGTCCTCTCGCTGATGATCCTGATTTTTTCCTTTTCCGCCCAGCCGGCTGAAGAGTCCGATGATACCAGCGGCTTTTTTGTCACTCTGATCCTGAAGATCCTGGTACCGGATTCTGATTCACTGGATCCGGAAGCAAAATGGGAACTGGAGCACAAGGTCTCTTTTGTCGTTCGGAAAACAGCACATATTACAGAATACGCCGTGCTGGGCTTTGCTCTGCTGCTCCATGTCATGGCTCTGCAGCTTCAATTGAAGATCCGGTTTCCCGGGCTCAGCGCTTTCCTTGTCGGAATGCTCTACGCGGTTTCCGATGAAGTGCATCAGCTTTTTGTCCCGGGGCGCAGCGGGGAAGGGAAGGACGTTCTCCTGGACAGCGTGGGTGTTCTTCTGGGCGTCATCTTCCTTTCCTGGCTCCGCACCCTTCGCGTGAAAAGAAGACGGAGCTGATCCGAGTTCAGATCCTGTGCTGCAAGAGGCGCGATAAAACGCGCCTCTCAAGCTGTCGACAAAGTGTCGACAGCTTGAGAGGCAAAAATGGGAACTTCCGAAAAGGTTCCCATTTTTGCATGGATTGAACGTGAAGAGGGGATTCCCGTCCCCTCTTCACAATCTCCCCATGCGAGTCGGTACATCGCCGCATGGGCGAAGGATTGTCTACGGTCTGAGAGGCGCGATAAATCGCGCCTCTTGTCTTATTCTCTTTTGCCGAATACCCCCATTGGCCGATGCTATACCCTCTTGGGGTATGCGAAAGCAGAAACGATCCCGATGAGCAGCACTCTCCTGAAAGGATGCTTGCGCCTGTCGCCGAAATATGATAAAATAAGCTTTGGAGTTGATTCTATGCGCATTTTGGGTATTGATCCCGGCGTTGCCACCATCGGTTTCGGCGTGGTGGATACGGACCGGAATCGGATTGCTCTTGTCAAATGCGGGGTGATCACCACGCCCGCCCATACGCAGCTTTCCGGCAGACTGGAGCAGCTCTTTCGGGACATGGCGGATCTCCTTGACATTTTCAAGCCGGATGCTGTGAGCGTTGAGGAGCTTTTCTTCAATACTAACATCACCACCGGCATCGCCGTGGCCCATGCCAGAGGTGTGATCCTGCTGGCCTGCCGCCTTGCCGGGGTGGAGATCTTTGAGTATACGCCGCTGCAGGTGAAGCAGTCTGTGGTGGGCTATGGGCGTGCGGAGAAAAAGCAGGTGATGGACATGGTCAAGCGCCTCTGCAATCTTCCCGCGCCCCCAAAACCGGATGACGCCGCTGACGCTGTTGCGTTGGCCTTATGCCATGCGCGCAGTTCTACAAGTCTGTTGAATCGGGGAGGCAATAACGCATGTTCTACCACATAGAAGGCATCGTTTCCGAGCTGGGCCAAAACCTGGCTGTATTGGACTGCGGCGGTCTGGGCTTTGCCCTGAACGTGACAGCCAATACGCTCAGCCGCCTGAAAAACGGGGAAAAGGTCAAGCTCTATGTCACGGAAAGCATCGGCGAGGCCAATTTCGATCTCTTCGGCTTCTTTGATAAAGGGGAAAAGCGCTGCTTTGAAATGCTCATTGCCGTCTCCGGTATCGGCCCCAAGGCCGCCCTTTCCATTCTCAGTTACAACAGCCCCGAAAGCCTTGCTCTGGCCATCCTGAACGACGATATCAAGGCCCTGACCGTTGCCCCCGGCATCGGCAAAAAGATCGCACAGCGGGTCATTCTGGAGCTTAAGGACAAAATCGGCAAAGAACTGCAGAGCACCGACTGGTCCATGCCCTCTGTCAGCGCTCCTGCTGTCCAGGCAGGGGAGAACCGGGCTTTGAACGACGCCATTGCCGGCCTTGCCGTTTTGGGCTATTCCAGCGCAGAGCTGGGCCCCGTTCTGAAAACAATGGATCTTACCGGCCTTGACGCCCAGGCTATCATCAAAGCCGTACTGAAGCAAATGGTGAAGTGAGACGCTTTCTTCTTTCCGCGCCATGCTGAAAACACATGATTTCAAATCCCGGAGGGATTTTCCATGAGCATCAATTTTTCCGAAGATACCGGCGAAGTTCTGACCACCTCGGTCTCGCTTCCGGAAGATCAGGCGGAAGGCTCTCTGCGCCCCAGGACTTTGACCGAGTATATCGGCCAGGAAAAGGCCAAGGGCAATCTGGAGATCTTCATCAACGCCGCCAAAATGCGCAATGAGCCCCTGGACCATGTGTTGCTTCACGGTCCTCCGGGCCTGGGCAAGACTACTCTCGCAGCCGTCATTGCCAACGAGATGGGCGTCAATATGCGCATCACCTCCGGCCCCGCCATCGAAAAGCCGGGCGATCTGGTGGCGATGCTGACAAATCTCAACGAAGGGGACATCCTTTTTGTGGATGAGATCCACCGCCTGAACCGCGCCTATGAGGAGATCCTCTATCCCGCCATGGAGGACTATGCCATCGACATCATCCTGGGCAAAGGTCCTTCCGCCAATTCCATTCATCTGGATCTGCCCCGCTTCACCCTCATCGGCGCCACCACCCGCTCCGGTCAGCTCACCGCACCCCTGCGGGACCGATTTGGCGTCGCCCTGCGTCTGGAGCTCTACAGTCCCAAGGAACTGCAGCAGATCGTCACCCGGTCTGCCGGGATCCTGAACGTGGACATCGAGCCCGACGGCGCTTTTGAGATCGCCTCACGCAGCAGGGGAACGCCCCGTATCGCAAACCGGCTTCTCCGCCGGGTCCGGGACTTCGCCCAAGTCCGAGCCGACGGGGTCATCACCCGGGAGGTGGCGGATCTGGCCCTGAGCCGTCTGGAAGTCGATCACATGGGTCTGGATGCGCTGGACCGCCGGATGCTGCGCAGCATCATCGAGTTTTATAACGGCGGACCGGTGGGACTGGACACGCTGGCCGCCACCATCAACGAGGAAGCCGTGACCCTGGAAGATATGTACGAGCCCTATCTGCTGCAGCAGGGATTCCTTACCCGCACCCCCAGAGGCCGTTGTGTGACCCGTCGAGCCTACGAGCACCTGGGCATTGCCTACATGGGCCAGCAGCAGTTGGACCTTTGACCGTTCTGTATGTAAATATCATAATTTTTCAATCGAAATTGCGAAAAAGTTATTGACTTTGCCCGAAGCTTCGATATAATAAGGAATGTACGTTTGTAGTATTTATCATGAATGATGCGTGACTATTTATCTTTGAGCGACAGGGATTTGCAGCGGCTCTCCGTACAGGAGGGGGACCGCGCAGCAGAAGAGATCCTGGCTTCCCGGTATATGCAGTTGGTGCGTGCCTGTGCCCGTCCGCTGTTTCTCGCCGGGGGAGACAGTGAAGATCTCAGTCAGGAAGGAATGTTTGGTCTCCTCTCGGCGATCCGGGAGTATGACCCCGAACAGGGCGCCAGTTTCCGCAGCTTTGCGGAACATTGCATTCGTATGCGCCTGTTTTCCGCTGTTAAAACCGCATCCCGCATGAAGCACCAGCCCTTGAACGACAGCATGCCCCTTGAGCAACTCTCCGACGACTCCAGTTCGCAGTTATCGGCAGCACCCGAATATTTTCGCCGCAGCCCGGAGGATTTGGTTCTGGCCAGAGAGAGCAAGGAAGAGCTGAAAGAACTGTTTGCACGGTGTTTGTCAAAGATGGAAAAGCAGGTCCTGGACCTTTTCCTGGACGGTCTTTCCTATCGCGACATCGCAAAAGCCCTGGATAAGGACGAGAAATCTGTGGATAACGCTGTGCAGCGTATCCGGCGCAAGTTGGCGCATTCCCTTCACCCCGGCGATATCAGCATGAGCTGATCGCAAATACAGCCGATAACGGCAACTATCAAAAGAGAGGATTCCAAAATGTACGAAGACAAGACCTTAGTATGCAAAGAGTGCGGTAAAGAGTTCGTTTTCACCGCCGGTGAGCAGGAGTTCTACGCTGAGCGCGGCTTCCAGAATGAGCCTCAGCGCTGCAAGCCCTGCCGTGACGCCCGCAAGAACGCGGCCCGCGGTCCCCGGGAGTTCTTCACTGCCACTTGCGCTGCCTGCGGCGGCGAGGCCAAGGTTCCCTTTGAGCCCAAGTCCGATCGTCCCGTCTACTGCAGCGAGTGCTTTGCTAAGATGAGAGAGCAGGCCTGAACCGCCTGACAGGAAAGTGGGATGCGTTATGCGTCCCACTTTTTCTTTTCACTTCAAAGGAGGAACGAAACATGGAAATCACCAGAGAAACTGTGATCGGCGAGATCGTGGCCAACTGCCCCGAGGCCATGCCCGCTTTCATGGAGATCGGCATGCACTGCATCGGCTGCGCCATGGCCAGCGGTGAGACTGTGGAGCAGGCCTGTGCCGCCCACGGCGTCGATCCGGACGAGTTTCTGGAATATCTGAAGAAGTATCTGGAAACCGTCTGAGCAAAGAAGGTACCAAAAAAGCCGGATCGGATCCGGCTTTTTGTATAAGGAGACAGCATGAACAGGCGTTTACAGGCTATTGAGCAGATGATCCATCCGGGGATCGGCACGATCGACGTGGGAACAGACCACGGCTATCTTCCGGTCTCTCTGGCGCAGCACGGCTATCCCGGTACGCTGCTTGCATCTGATATTGGAGAAGGTCCTCTTTCCGCCGCCCGCCGCAGTGCCGAAGCGGCCGGTCTCGGGGATCGCATCCGTTTTCTGCTTTGTGACGGGCTGGACCTCTGTGATCCGGAGGCTGTTGATACCATCGTCATCGCCGGCATGGGCGGTGATACCATATGCGGGATCCTGGATCGGGCCGAATGGTGTATGCATCCCCGCTATCGCCTGATTCTCCAGCCCATGACCCGCGCCGAGGTGCTGCGGTACTGGCTGGTGAACAATGAATTTATTATAGAAGAGGAGCAACTGGTAGCAGACGGAAAAGAGATTTATTCGCTCTTTTCATCCCGCTTCGGCGGCTCTATGAAGCTCACGGATGCCGAGCTCTACACCGGAGCCTTTGCCATGTTGGAGATGGACCCGCTCTGGCCCGCCTTCCTCGCAAAACAGCTCTCGCGCTTTCATAAGCTTTTACAAGGTCTGCGGCGAAGCGGCCGCGAGCCGGGACGGTTGGAACTGGCGGAGAGCATCAAAAAGGAACTGGAAAAGGAGAGTGCCAAATATGCCCACAGTGCAGGAGGTCTTTGAACAGCTGTGTGAATACGCGCCTCTGGAGCTGCAGATGGATTTTGACAATTCCGGTTTTCTCGTCGGCAGAGGAGAGCGGCCGGTGAAGAAAGCCCTGCTCTCCCTTGATATCACCCTTCCGGTGATTCGGGAAGCGGAGGATATGGGCGCGGACCTCATCATTTCCCATCATCCTTTGATCTTCCACGCTCTGAAGGAACTGCGTCCCGAAGGACCCGGGGAAAAGGCCCTGCTCCTGATCGAAAAGGGCATCGCTGCCATCTGCATGCACACAAATCTGGACCTTGCGCAGGGAGGCGTCAACGATGTTCTGATCCGGCTTCTCGGCGCGGAGCCCGAAGAAGCTCTGGACGCCGTCGGCTGCGGACGGGTAGGGGAGCTGCCGGTCGAAATGCCTCTTTCTGATTTCCTGGCACGTTGTAAAGATCGTCTCCGGGCCAAGGGGCTTCGCTATGTGGACGGCGGCAGACCGGTTCGCCGCATCGCTGTCATGGGCGGCTCGGGCGGGGATGCCTTCCGGGATGCGCTGGAAAAAGGTTGCGACACCTATGTGACCGCCGACGTCAAGTATCACGACTTTCTGGACGCTGCGGAGCTTGGCCTGAATCTGATCGATGCTGACCACTTCTGCACGGAGGACCCTGTGATCCCCGTCCTGAATGACCGCCTGCAAGCAGCTTTCCCGGATGTGCAATTCACCGTTTCCAAGGCTCACCACCAGGCGATCTCCTTCTTCTGAGCGCTGTTCTAAGCCGCCTCCGCTTCTCATACACTCGTAGCGACGAGACCATGAGAGCGGAGGCGTATTTTATGACAGAGCAAAACATCTATCAGGACTTGTCCCAACGTACCGGCGGCGCCTGCATGCTGGGCGTAGTGGGCCCTGTTCGAACAGGGAAATCCACCTTTATCAAGCGTTTTATGGAGACCCTGGTGATCCCGGGGATCCAGAATGAGTATCTGCGCCAGCGGGCACAGGACGAGCTGCCGCAAAGCGGCTCCGGCCGCAGCATCATGACGGCGGAGCCGAAGTTTGTGCCGGAGGAGCCGGTATCCATCTCCCTGGGAGAAAACAGCCGGCTCTCCGTTCGTCTGGTGGACTGTGTGGGCTACATGGTGGAGGGTGCGGTCGGGCAGATGGAGGACGGGAAGGAACGCCTTGTGACGACGCCCTGGTTCGACCACGAAGTCACCATGACCGAAGCGGCGGAGAAGGGGACTGCCCTTGTCATTCAGGACCATGCCACCATCGGCATAGTAGTGACCACGGACGGCAGCGTGTGCGATCTGCCGCGGGAGGCCTACCGCATGCCGGAGCGCCGGGTCATCTCCGAACTGAAGACCATCGGCAAGCCCTTTGTTGTTCTCCTGAACAGCGCGGATCCGAGAGGGGAGAGAGCACAGGAGCTTGCAGCCCGGATCGCCGGGGAATATGACGTCAGCTGTATGCCGGTCAGCTGCCAGGCCATGAGTGAAGGGGAGATCCGCCAGATCCTTCAGCTTGCGCTGGAGGAATTTCCGCTTCGTGCGCTGGAATTCTATCTGCCGGACTGGGTCTCCGCCCTCCCACCGGAGGAGGAGCTGAAGCAAAAGATCTATGCAGCCATCAAAGCAAGCGGAGAGGGGATCGAAAAGCTACGGGATTTTCAGCTTGTGCAGCAGCGTTTGCAGGTCTCAGATTTGATTTCATCCGTCTCGGTCTGCCGGGAAGAACCAGGCAAAGGCGCAGCGGCTCTTCGCCTTTTGCCTCCTCGGGAACTCTACTACGCGATGATCAGTGAGCGCTGCGGCACAGCTATAGAAAATGACGGCCAGCTGATGGCCTTCATGAGCGAGATGCGGGAGATCCGAAGGGAATACATCCATGTCCATCAGGCTTTGGAAGAGGTCAAAAGCACAGGCTACGGGATTATTTTGCCCGAATCGGAAGAGCTGCGTCTGGAGGAACCCCAGATCGTGCGGCAAAACGGCAAATACACGGTAAAGCTCCGCGCCGCGGCGCCGGCCATCCACATGATCCGCACTCAGATCGAAAGCGAAGTCACGCCTGCCATAGGCGGGGACGGCGCATCCGAAGAGATCCTGGGCTTTCTGCTCCAGGGCTTTGACGGGGACATCAACCGTATCTGGGAGTCGAATATCTTCGGCCGTTCTCTCAACGATCTGGCAGAGGACAGCATTATCGGTCGGATCCAGTCCCTGCCGGAAAATGTGAAGTGCCGGCTTCGGGACACACTGGAACGGCTGATCAATGAGGGCGGAAGCGGGCTCATCTGCATCCTGCTATGATCTTCCCTTTGACTTCACAGGGAGGAGACGATATAATGGAAACGAAGAATCCCGTACCTCAGAAAGCAGAGTCGTTTCGCCGGCAGCGGATCCTGGCGGTCCTCTCCGCGGTGTTTTTGCTGATCGGGTCCCTGTGCTTTGCCCGGTGGATGCTTCCGGAGCGAAAGCCCGTCCTGGCAGAGCTGGAGAGACCGGCCCTGCTGATCGATCCCGGCCACGGCGGCTTTGATGGCGGTGCCATCGCCTATAACGGCGTGAAGGAAAGTGATCTGAATCTCTCCATCGCTTTGAAAATGCGGGATTTAGCAGCATTTTACGGTCTTTCCGCCGTCATGACCCGTCAGGACGACAGTCCCAGGACGGATGCCGCAAGTTACAGCGAACATGAGGATCTGGTCTTCCGTGCCGACCTTGCCAACAGCCTTTCCCCCTGCGTGCTTTTCAGTATCCACCAGAACACGTTTCCCACCTCGCAGCCCAGCGGCGTTCAGACCCTCTATGGGCCGGATGCGGAGAGCCGCCGCCTAGGGGAATTGACCCACCGGAACCTGATCGAAGGGATCCAGCCTGATAACCGCCGTGTTGCCGCACCGGCTCCAAAGGAGCTGTTCCTCACGTCTCATGCGAACTGCCCGGTCGTCCTTGTGGAATGCGGCTTCCTTTCCAATCTGTCCGATCTCCAGCGCCTCTGCGACAACCGCTATCAAAGCAGCCTCGCCGCCGCGATGCTGGGGTCTTACCTTCAATTTACCGATACGTCCCGTATTTGACGGGACGGGGAGAATGCTATGGCCAACAAAAAGAAAACGGTGTATGTCTGTGCCGAATGCGGCCATGAGACCGCGAACTGGGCTGGAAAATGCCCATCCTGCGGCAGATGGAACAGCATGAAGGAGCTGACGCTGGACGATAAGCCCGGAGCCCGGGCCGATTCCCGGCGCTCTCTTCCCAAGGCTAAAAAAATGTCCCAGCTGGATACGGAGGCGGAGGTTCGCTTCGCAACCGGCATTTCGGAATTTGACCGGGTCCTGGGCGGCGGAGCTGTCCTCGGCTCTCTGAATCTTGTGGGCGGCGCCCCGGGCATCGGCAAGTCCACGCTGCTCCTGCAGATGTGCGCCACGCTGGAATCGGAACGGACGATCCTCTATGTAACCGCTGAGGAGAGCGAGCGCCAGCTCAAGCTCAGAGCACAGCGTCTCGGCGTGGAGAACGAAGAGCTCTACGTTCTGGCCGAGACCGCGCTGGAGAGTATCCTGGCTGCGGTGGAGGATCTCAAGCCGGAGATCCTCATCCTGGACTCCATCCAGACGGTTTCCAGCGCCGAATCGGATTCCGCCCCCGGCAGTGTCAGCCAGGTGCGGGATTGCACCATGCGTCTCATGCGCCTTGCCAAGGAGAAGGGGACCACCGTCTTTGTGGTCGGCCATATTACCAAAGAAGGCAGCATCGCCGGCCCGAAGGTGCTGGAACATATGGTGGACTGTGTGCTTTATTTTGAAGGCGAGCGCAATACCAGCTTTCGGATCCTGCGCGCTGCCAAGAACCGCTTCGGCTCCACCAACGAGATCGGCGTCTTCGAGATGAACGAGGAAGGTCTGCGCTGCGTGGATAATCCCTCCGAACTGCTCCTCTCCGGCAGACCCGCCAACAGTCCGGGGACCTGTGTCGCCTGCGTCATCGAGGGCACACGGCCCCTTCTGGCTGAAGTCCAGGCTCTGGTAACACCTGCCGCCTATAATGCCGCCCGCCGCAGCAACGGAATCGACTACAACCGGGCCGCCATGCTGCTGGCCGTACTGGAAAAGCGCGGCGGGATCCCGGTTGGCAGCTGTGACGCCTATATCAATGTTGTGGGCGGCCTCAGCCTGGAGGAGCCTGCCGCAGACCTGGCAACAGCCCTTGCCGTTGCCTCCAGCTATCTGGACCGGCCTTTGGGCTCCGACCTGGCGGCCATCGGAGAAGTGGGCCTGGCAGGGGAGATCCGCAGCGTCAGCAATCTGAACCAGCGCCTTTCTGAGATCGCGCGGCTGGGCTTTCAGCGCTGCGTCATTCCGGCCCATGTCCGTAACGAGATCCGCTGTCCGGACAGTTTAAAGCTCATCTCCGTGAAAAACATCGGTGAGGCTGTTGCTGCGGTATTGGGGAAACAGATGGCTGGGAAGTGAGCTTGTGATTTATTTCACAATCAGCGCTTCAAAAAAACGCAGGACTTTCGGGGTAGGGTACTTCGGATATCCTGCGTTTTTCTGAAGCGAAGAGGGAAGAACGTCTTATTCCTCCCGTTCTTTTCTTGTTTTTCTTCCGATGGGATTGGCCATTGCAGCCTCATGGAGCGAGGCATTGTCCAGGTGGGTGTAGATCTGTGTGGTGTTCAGGTTGCTGTGACCCAGAACTTCCTGCAGCGCGCGAATATCAGCGCCATTTTTCAACATCAATGTTGCAGCCGTGTGCCGCAGCTTATGGGGCGAATACCGGGACGCGTCCAGGCCCGCCATCAGCAGTTTTTTCTCCACCATTTGCTGAACGCCTCTTACGCCAAATCTGCAATTTTTTTGACTGATAAATAAGGCATTTCTATCATTTTCCCGTACATTCTCAACATTTCGGACCATTAAATAGTCGTCGATGGCCTCCCGGCAGCCCTCGCCGAAATACACGACGCGCTCTTTATTGCCTTTGCCGAGGACACGCACGTGATCCTCATATACATCCGTTACATTGAGCCCGACCAATTCCGAAACCCGCAGCCCGCAGCTGATGAAGAGCATCAGGATGGCGTAATCCCGCAGCGCGTAGGGACCTTCACAGGCGTCCAGCAGCCGCTCGCATTCCGATTCTTCCAGGTAACGCGGCAGGCTGGCCTGACGCTTGGGCATATCCAGTTCCAGGGCAATGTTTTTTTCCAGCAAATGCCGTTTTATTGTAAGATACTTAAAAAAGGATTTTACCGTCGAAGTACGGCGGCAGCGGCTGGCAGCTGAGAGTGATTGGTCCGATTCCGGGGAAAAGGACTGGTACCGGTAGAGTTCCTCGATTTTGATCGCTTGGATGAAGTCCAAGTCGACGTCTGTGATATCGATCTCATCAAAAGGAACACTGCGATCTACCAGATGTCTTCTGCGTTTCAGAAAGCGCAGCAGGATCTTCAGATCCAGGTAATAGGCCATCACAGTCCGATCCGAGTGGCCGCGCACGGTGGAATGGTATTCCAGAAACTCCAGCACGATATCCGGTACATCGTTGATCTCGTCAAGCTTCATATTCTATCGAACTCCCTTCGAATAATGAACTGTTGAAATCTCTCTAAATTCGTATTATGCGATATTTTGTCACTATTTCGTTACGGGGTCGTAAAGCTCCCCCGTCGCATTTAGTATAAGAAATCGTGCTGCGTTTGTCAAGAATTCTTTTCTGCGCTGACGCCCGGTTCCGTTTTAGAAATACGATTCCCGCCTTTTGATTGATACTTCGATTGAAGCTGCACAGTATGACGCATCCGGCTCCGTCCTTTCAGGTCTTAACGCATCATACCGCTAATTCCTTTTCTTCTCCTATCTATCTGCGATACGTCTCATTTTCGATCTCTCTGAAATGCTCTGTATTTTGCGTCTCATCACAAATCACCTTCCTTGCCAGACTCGACGCTGTCATCATTGGATCCCGGTGCATGAAGTCTATCTCTTTCCTTTCCCCGCCCCAGTCTCAAGTAAGTACATTCCATCGCATTATGATTTGTTAATTGTATAACGATCTTATCAACATGTAAACTTAAGCCTTCGGGATTATATTGGCAGTCTAAATATCAATTTGTCGTGATTCCGTACAAAATACAGCCAAAATATAGCAAATAAATAAGAATTCATGAATAATCTGCATATTTTATCAAAAAACAGGCTTCCAGTCGGAAGCCTGTTTTTGATAGTGGAATCGGGTTCAGAATTCGTCCTTGGGAGAGGCAAATCTGCTGGTATCGATCAGCGGGTCCTTGGTGACGCGGATGGCATTGAGCAGCGTGGCCAACACCGCGGCGGAGTCCATGAACAGCACAAACCAGATGCTGCTGAGACCCAGCATGCTCAGGAAGATCATCAGAGCTTTTACGCCGAAGACGAAGATCGCATTTTCCTTCGCCACCTGGCACATCCGGCGGGAAAGCTGCACGGCAAAGGGCAAGGCGCTTGCCTTCTCGGGTGGGATCGCCACGTCAGCAAACTTGGTTTTCTGGCTGAAACGCACATCCACATCTGCGGCGCTGTGCATCTCAAGGCCGTTGGAATACAGGAACATCACATGGTTCCGGGTCCCCTGATTCAAATCTTCGATATGCTGGAGCTTGCGCTCGGTATCGCACTCACCGAAGACCTCATCAAAGCCAAACTTGTCTGCAAACTTCTGGCTCTCCCCTGCCCCGTCTTCTGTCAGAAGAACAGCCTCGCGTACACCGATATCCCGTACGCCTTCCAGCAGTTCGAGACCGATGTCGTTGGCCTGGGAAGCGAATACGAGATAGCCTACATACCGGCTGGATACGGTGAGGTAGAACACCTCCCCTTCCTCCTCCACTTCCGGGACAGCAACGCCTCTTGCGGTGAGGTAGTCGTCGGTTCCCAAGATCACGGGAGACCCGCCGATCTTGACTTCCACGCCGCAGCCGGGAACGTCAACGAAATCGCTGATCACTTCCAGCTTGTAGTCCTGCTCGCTCAGCGCGGGGATCGCCTTGGCAAAGGCCTGCTCGGAGTAGTACACCGCATGGGCCACAAAGCTCATGAAGGTCTTCCTGTCCAGAACATCGGAATGTACGCTCTGAAGCTCGGGAGCGCCGGAGGAGAAGATCCCGGCCTTATCGAAAACAGCAACATTGACGTCCGCCGTTTTCTCCATCACCTTGCCATTGCGGAACAGGATCCCGCTTCTGGCACCGTAGCACAGGCCCACAAGGGCGGTATACGGCATGGCAGCGACCACAGACGCGGGGATCGCCGTCATGATGATCATCAGGGCTCTGTGGATGGCAACGCTGTAGGTATAGTCGCCCAGTCTGGGAAGCAGGAAGATGTAGATCAGAGCAACGACCATGGCGATCTTCAGCAGCAGATCAGCGCTGTGGAACGCATCCGCCTCCATCTGCAGTTTTCCGGCATCCTCATTGGCAAACAACTCCCCTGCCTGGTCAAGGATCTCGTCGCCGTCTCCGTTCAGAAGCTCAAGCGCGGCACTGCGGGTCCGCTTGCGCGCGTAGTCCACGACGATCAAGCTCAGTTGATAGAGGAGAAGCATCGCCGCACCTTCCGTAGGATATCCGATCAGGAAGGAAACGAACGCAATAAACAGGACCAGGATAGGCGTTGCAAAATAGTCTCTCTCCAGAACGCTGTCAAAGGCCTTCAGTCCCAGATCGAAGGCGGATGCGATCGCGGACAGAGCGAGAAGGATGACCCTCACGATCTGATTCTTGATCACAAACGCGCCCAGGATCAGGAGGACCGCCGCCAGGATCAGGCGTCCGATCAAGATCATATCAGGAGAGCCTGCGGCAGTGCTTTTGCTTTTTGCCGCAAACCTCGGGCGTTCGTTTATCGGGCTCATTCCAGCCACCTCCAAGAATTATCTTTCTAAAACTTGCGGAAGAGATTCGACTCAGGCCTTGCCGTCGGAACCCAGAACGTGGACGATCTTGTGGGCGACCATGTCCTTCACAGCCTGACGAGCGGGCTTCAGATACTGACGCGGGTCGAAGTGATCGGGATGCTCGGCAAAGTACTTGCGGATATTGGCGGTCATGGCAAGACGGATATCGGAGTCGATGTTGATCTTGCAGACAGCCAGCTTTGCAGCCTCACGCAGCTGATCCTCGGGGATGCCGATGGCGTCGGGCATATTGCCGCCGTACTGGTTGACCATCTTCACAAACTCCTGAGGAACGGAGGAGGAACCGTGCAGAACAATGGGGAAGCCGGGCAGGCGCTTGATGCACTCGTGCAGAACGTCGAAGCGCAGCGGGGGCGGCACCAGGATGCCATCAGCATTGCGGGTGCACTGGGAAGCCTTGAACTTGTAGGCACCGTGGGAGGTGCCGATGGCGATGGCCAGGGAGTCGCAGCCGGTGCGGGAAACGAACTCTTCCACTTCCTCGGGACGGGTGTAGCTCTCCTTGCCGTGCTCCACGTTGACCTCATCTTCCACGCCGGCCAGGGTGCCCAACTCAGCCTCGACCACAACGCCGTGATCGTGGGCATACTCCACGACCTGACGGGTCAGGGCGATGTTCTCTTCAAAGGGCTTGGAGGAAGCGTCGATCATGACGGAGGTGAAGCCGCCGTCGATGCAGCTCTTGCAGAGCTCAAAGCTGTCGCCGTGGTCCAGATGCAGGGCGATGGGGATCTCGGGATTCTCGATGATGGCAGCTTCCACCAGCTTCACCAAATAGGTGTGGTTGGCGTAGGCGCGGGCACCCTTGGAGACCTGCAGGATGACGGGGCTCTTCAGCTCGCCGGCAGCTTCGGTGATGCCCTGAACGATCTCCATGTTGTTCACGTTGAACGCACCGATGGCGTAGCCGCCGTCATAAGCCTTCGCAAACATTTCTTTTGTAGTAACAAGTGCCATAGTAGTTCTCCTTGTCAATTTTTTGTACAAATAGCATATTTACAAATTTGCTTTTCTATTATATTCTCATTCCATGCCAGAATCAAGAAGCAGCTTTCACAAATATGCAAAATTTTTTAGTTTTACTGGAGGAAAACATACATGAGTGAAAAACTGATCGGCGCAGCCATCTTTGGCCAGTCCGGCGGCCCCACTGCCGTCATTAACGCCAGTGCCTACGGTGTGATCCGTGCCGCGCTCGACGCGGAGGAGATCACCAAGGTCTACGGTGCGGAGCATGGAATCAAGGGCGTCCTGGACGATCGCCTCTTCGTTATGGATGAGGAAGATCCGGAAGAGCTCCGTCTCCTGCTGCATACCCCCTCTTCCGCACTTGGCTCTTGCCGCTATAAGATGGCCGATCCCGAGGTCGATGACACCGATTATAAGCGTATCCTGGAGATCTTCAAGAAGTACAATGTCCGTTATTTCTTCTATAACGGCGGCAACGACTCCATGGACACCTGCAACAAGATCAGCCGTTTCATGGAATCCGCGGATTATGAGTGCCGGGTCATGGGCGTTCCCAAAACCATCGACAACGATCTGTACGGCACCGACCACTGCCCCGGCTTTGGCAGCGCTGCCAAGTACATTGCCACCTCCTGCATGGAGATCAACAAGGACGCCCGCGTTTATGACAACGGCATGATCACCATCGTGGAGATCATGGGCCGTCACGCCGGCTGGCTGGCCGGCAGCGCCGCCCTGGCCACCGAGTTTGGCTCCGGCCCCGATCTGGTGTATCTGCCTGAGGTCGATTTCGATATGGACAAGTTCCTCAGCGACGTGCAGCGCATCTACAATCAGAACGGCAAGGTTCTGGTTGCTGTCTCTGAAGGCATCCACTATGCTGACGGAAGCTTTGTTTCCGAGGCCAAGACCTCTGCCACCGATGGCTTCGGTCATGCCCAGCTTGGCGGCCTCGCTTCCATGCTGGCCGACATCGTGAAGGCGCATACCGGCGCCAAGGTCCGCGGCATCGAGCTTAGCCTGCTGCAGCGCTGCGGCGCACACCTCGCTTCTGAGACCGATATTGAAGAGGCCTGCGCCTCCGGTATGGAAGCGGTCCGCCAGGCTGTCAAGGGCGAAACCGGCAAGATGGTCGCCTTCAGCCGCGAGATGATCGATGGAGAGTACCACTGCAAACTTGTCATGATCCCGCTTACCGATGTGGCCAACTACGAGAAGAAGGTTCCTCTGGAGTGGATCAACGATGAGCACAACGGGCTGAAGCATGAGTTCATTGATTACGTCCTGCCTCTCATTCAGGGCGAGCCCAAGCTCCCGCTGGAGCATTCCCTCCCCCGCTATGCCAGACTGAAAAAGGTCCTGGCCAAGTAAATATTCCGATCAAAAAACCTGGAACGCCGATTTGGTGTTCCAGGTTTTTTGTTATGCGGTTTTTCTGCGGAATCGGGGAAGCCAGTATTCCTTCCCGTAAACCAGTGCTTCCGCCAGCAGGCATACCGGCAGTGCCGCGATCACGTCCAGGGCGGAATGCTGCTTCACGAAGCTTACGGCAAAGCAGACCATCACGGCAAAGAATACCACAAAGGACTTCCAGCCGAACGGCAGCTCTTTATCCTTCAAGGATACCGAAACGATCCCTGCGGAATAGGCAACATGCAGCGAGGGAAACACTCCCGTGGGCGTATCGAAGGCATAGATGATCCCCAGGACCCAGGTGAAGAAATTCTCCCGCGGGAACTGCTCCGGCCGCAAATACTGGATGCTGGGATAAACGATATAACACAGCATGGCCACGGCCTGCGTGATCATGATAAAGACCTGCAGCTTTTTGAAGCCTTCCACATTGTAGAAAAAGGTATAGGCCAAAGCCGCCACCACATAGAGGTACCAGCCTGCATAGAAAATCAGAAAGCCCTCATGGAAAGGGATCATATCGTCCAGCGCGCAGTGGATCTCATGGCAGCGTTCCACGGGAATCAGGTTTTCTGTGATGAAATACATGGCAAAGTATCCGATCCAGCCTGCCAGCAGTTTGGCATGGGCAAAGCGGGGTTCGTTCAATCTGTGCAGGGAAAAACCGGAATAATCATAGGGACGTCTGTTCATGCTGAAATATCCTCCGAGGCTTTGCTTTTGGGGTAATGCTTTTTGGAAACATTGGGATAAGGGACCACCGTATGGGGCGGCTGCGCCAGCGCGATCTCGGTGATCGCATCCATCAGCGCATGGCAGAGTCTGTCGCGTTCCTCCCCTATTGGCGCATCCGGGCGAAACGCGATCGGCTCGCCGTAAATCAGGGTTTTCAGCTCCGGCGCAAGATAAAACGGAACAAAGCGCAGCGCGATCCCGGTCTTCTTATAATAGAACCTGGCCAGATCCACAAACTTTTCCTGAAACGCATGCACGATATTGTTGTGTTCCTCGTAACACTCCGGGAAAATGACGATGCTGTTGCCTTCTTTCAATCTCTCTATCGAATCCCGGAAAGTGGTGATCAGCCTGGTGTCGTGGTACACGGCGACGGTGTGCGCGTTATGGAAGATCAGCAGCGCGAGGGGCGTGACCAGATGGCTCAATAACTTGTAAAACCAGCGCAGCGCCTTGGGCTTTCCGGACCAAAAGTCCTGATATGCATAGGCTGCCACTTCCCTTTTCTCCATCATCTGCCCGGCGCACCAGATATAATGCTTCCCCGGCACATAGAACTCCCCTGCGATCGGGCCGTACATATGGCTGTGATTTCCCACAATGACGCAAGGTTCCACCGGTAGGTTTTCCGCGCCGACGATCTTGTATTTAGGAGAAAAAAGCCATACGAACCACCGGACGACTTTGTAGAGCCAGCTGCTCTTTTTCTGATCCAGGAGTTCCCAATCGGGTAATCTTTGCGTTTGCTTCGAGACGGATTGCTTCATAAAAAATGATAACCTTCTTCGCTTAAAATAGTACTGCGCTGCATTTGCCCGGCAGATCACAGGATCCGGATCTGCTCCTGCAGCAGCGAGCCGACCGCGTCGGCCAACTTGTCGATGGAAGGGATGCGGGAAAAATCCTTGTTGTAAACAAGTTTGGCGTTGGGCAGGTCTTCCTCCTCGCCGGTAAAGACGCAGATGACGGCAATGCCGTCCGCCCTTGCCCGGCGCACCTCCGCCGCGGTATCCCGGACGCCGGCTTCCTGCTCGTAGCCGATGAATTCCGCGCTGTCTTCCGAAAAGATCCGCAGCGCGTCATGGGGCTTGACGTCAGAAAGCAGGATCAGGATCTTGTGGTCATAGGGGCTTTGCCGCATCAGCTCGTGCACGGCACGTACCGCAAGTCCGTCCCGGTTGCAGCCGTTGGAAACATATTCGAAGATCCTTCCGTTATCCCTTGGGGCGGTATAATCCCGGAAAACCCGCAGAACGGTGTAGCCTGTCATGGAACAGAATGACATCACCCTGCAGGGGATCGCGCACTGCGTCAGCGCCTGTGCGATGATATAGGCCTGGGTGGCGACACGTTCCTGTCGACCGGACTGGGACGTGGAGGCGTCCAGCAGGATATCCACGCTCAGATCTCCCATGTTCCCCTGCTCCGTACGCCGGAACACCTTTTCGTCCCCCAAAACCGCTCCCCGCCAGATCCTGTCGCCGTCCAGGAGCCCCGCATCGGCCCGGACAAAAGCCGGTTCCAGATACAGCAGCACCGAATTGCGGATCCGGGAGGAAAGCCGATCGATGGAAGTCCGGTTTTCCGCCAGATGCTCCTCATAGTACAGGCGGTTTCTCTCTACCTGCTTGCCCTCCTGCTCCCGCTTCAGGGCTTCAAAGGCGTTCTGAATGTTGCCCTTTTCCGGGACGCCTCTTGTAAAGTGCAGATGGCAGAAGCTGTGATTTCCGGTGCAGAGCCGCCTCTCCAGGTCGGCGGTCTCCTGCTCGGAGAACATCGGCGCGCCGAATTTGAACGCCATGAAGGACCTGAGCTGTGCCGCGCTCAAATGGGTCAGCGGCTCGTCTTCTCTTCGGAGCAGATCCTCTTCCCCGCTGTAGGCATGACTGGGGTGATCCCCCAGACCGATCCCGAAACGGCGATATCTGGTCTTTGCTTTTTTCGCTTTGTGACTGCCCGGGAAAAGCAGCGGAAAACGGCGCTCTCTCCGCCGCTCCTCCGTGACGATCTGAAACCAGCGGGCAAAGAGCTCTTTTGCTCTTTCCACCACTGCGTCCGTATCCATTTCGGGGGAAAACTCCAACTCGTCCAGCAGCTTTTTGTCATAGCGATTCAGCTTTGGCTCCATCCCCAGGACGCGCTGAAAGTGGGCTGCGGAAAGGCAGTCCAGCAAGGAATAATCGTCCGGCGGCGCACCGTAAACGGCCAAATACCGTCGGGCGTAGTTTTCCCGCAGCGCCTTCAGCACCGGACGCTGCGGGAGCTCTCTTTGGTATACCGCGTTTTCAAGTCCCAGCCAGAAAAGGCCTTCATAAGTGTCAGACTCTTCATATTGCTGGAAGGAAGAAAACACTGCGGCGATCTTTGGATAATCATAGTGCCGCCGTACGGCTCCGATGATGAAGTTCCAGTAAAGCTCTGCATTCCCTTCGCCGTCATAGGCCTTGAAATCAGGAACAAAGCTGTAATCCTTCGCGGCGTTCCAGATCTGGTTGACAGCTCTGCGCCGCTGAAGATCCGTTACCGCATTCATGTTTCCTGAAACAGCTCGTCCGCGCCCAGATCGCCACGGATCCTTGCGGTGATCAGGTCCTGAACCAGCTGCCGCTCAAAGGGATCAAAGCTCTTATTGATCATGCCCATCTCAAGCGCCTGACCCAGGCGCAGACCATTCTGTACAAGACCGACGGCGGAGAGCAGTCCGCGCAGATCCAGCGCCTTGGTGGAGATCTCCGAGCTGTCGCACTTCTTGCGGATATCCTGGAACAGCTCGGAAAGTTGGCTGGCATATTCTCTGCGCAGCGCGGGAAATTGCGCAAGCAGCAGTTTCTGCAGATCCTCTGCCCCGATAATGGGCATGTTCAGCACCATGAAGCGGGAGGCCAGCGCTTCGTTCAGCTCTCTCGTTCCCGCATAGCCGTAGTTCATGGTGGCAATGAACCGGGTTTCGGGGGCAAGCAGGATGCGGTCATATCCCGGCACATCGATGATCCGGCGAAAGTCCAGCGTTGCGTGCAGCACGGCCAGAGACTCGTTTTTTGCCATATTGATCTCATCCAGCACGCCGAAGCCGCCCTCCTGCGCGCATTGGGTGATCGGTCCCCTGCGAAACTGCACTTCTCCGTTTTTAAAGGTATCGGTGCCAATCAGCGAAGCCGCGTCGGTATTCAGATAAAAGGAGATATCCCAGGCGGGCCGGTCGAATACAGCGGCAAGGTTTTCCGCCAGAACATTTTTCCCCGTTGCCTTCGGTCCCACCAGAAGCAGATTCTCCCCAGCCAGCAATGCCGTCAGGGCCTGGTTCCAGATCTCTCTTCCGTAATAATGGAATCTCGGGGTCGGTACTCTGTGCCGCATTTCATCCTTTACCGGATAACGGCTGCGGAAATCTGTGATGCGCTCCAGGATCGTTTCATCGATCCCTTCCCTTCTGAGGAATTCCAGCATGGATCAACACCTCTTTCTTAATAAAGTAATATACCACAAAAATATGTACTTTTCTACTATGGGATTGAAAGAAATCCAAAAATCAAGTATACTGACTGAGAGGTGGGATCCATGCTGTCATTAAACAGAAAATACATACAGGTTGAGCGCAACGGCAGGCTGTCCTACGGCGGCAGTCAGATGTGGTCGGATAATCCGACGGTGAAGATCTGCGGCTGCGGACCGGTGGCTGTTCTGGATACGCTTCTGTATCTCACACACCGGCAGGAAAGCCCGCTGAGCCTTGCGGAATACAACCGCATGCTGGAAGAAATGAGCAAGCGCTATTTCCCTCTGGTCAGGCCCTTTGGCATCAACGGGCTTCTGCTTGCCGCTGGCATGAACCGTCTCCTCCGCAGGTACCGTCTCCCCTACCGTGCATTCTGGGCCATTTCCGGGCGTAAGTTCTGGTCCCGGGTGGAGGAGCTGCTGTGCCAGGATCTTCCGGTGATCTTCTCCGTAGGGCCGAACTTTCCCGCCGTCTGGCAGAAACACCGCCTGACTTTTTATCGAAAAACAGCGGAAGGTCTCTATATTCCCGCCAGCTCCGCCAAATCCCACTACATCACCGCCACCGGTATCGACCCGGACTGGCTGCGGATCTCCTCCTGGGGAACGGAATACTACATCAGCCGGAAGGAATATGACGAGTACATCCGCAGGTACAGCACCGCCATCGTCAGCAATATTCTGATGCTGCGGCGGATCGGCTGATTTTTTGTGCAGCTTTACCATTGATTTCTCCGACGTTTTGCATACAATAGACCAAACTTGAGCTCCCGAAAGGAGAACAGCAATGAGTCATCAGGAAGCTGTCGCCCAGTATACCAAGGCACTGAAGCTGGGCCAGAAATACTATAAAACCGCCATGAGCCGGGGCGATTATCCCTATCCCCCCGTTCTGGATGAACTGCTGACGGAGAATCAGTCTTCCGGGCAGGTGGAGCTGGGTCTGGTGGATATCCCCGCCGAGCTCATTGTCGGCACCCGCTCTGCAGGGCGACGTGCCGCGTTTGCCGGCAACTTCATGCCCCTTTTGACGCCGGATACCGAGTTTGCCATGAAATGGGTCGCTCTCTGCGATGCGCATCTGGGGGATGAAGGCATCCGCGATCCCATTCGCTGCTGTGAATACATGGGCCGGTTTTACATCATGGAGGGGAACAAACGCGTCAGCGTTCTGAAAAGCTACGATGCCCCCACCATTCCCGGCACTGTCACCCGGATCCTTCCCGTTTACAGTGAAGATCCGGAAACGCAGCGCTATTTTGAGTTTTTGCAGTTTTATCCCCGCTGCAGCCTGTATCAGATCCGCTTTACCCAACCCGGTTCCTATGAGAAGCTGCAAAAGCGCATGGGCTTTGAACCGGAGCATGTCTGGACCGTGGATGAAAAGCGGGCTTTCCTTGCGCTGCTGAACCGTTTTCAGACCGTTTATCTCAAGCTTGGCGGAGCTCATCTCCCCCGGAATGAATGCGATGCGCTTCTCTCCTGCCTGCAGGTCTTTTCCTTTGAAGAGCTTCGCGCCCAGAGTATGGATCAGCTGAAGAAGACCCTGGAAAGCCTCTGGCCTGATATCAAGACGGAAGCCGCTCCCCGTTCCATTGCCCTCAGCACCGCCCCGGAAGAAGCGGAGCAAGGCCTGATCTCTCTGATCAAGGGCATTACAAGGCCGGATCATCTTCAGATCGCCTTTATCTATGCCTACGACCCGGAAGTCAGCGCCTGGACCCGGGCCCATGTCCAGGCAGAGCAACAGCTTGCCCGTGAGTTGGAGGACAAAGTCACCATACAAAAATACTGGGCCCTGAAGCATGATTATCTGCAGGCTATGGAGCAGGCCGTGGAGGACGGCGCCGATCTGATCTTTGCTACAACGCCGCAAATGCTGGCCGACTGCCGCAAGATCGCCGCGAAGAACGCCAAGCTTCGCGTCCTGAACTGCGCCCTTGCCAAGAACTATCTCGGCCTGCGCACCTATTACAGCCGTACCTATGAGGCCAAGTTCCTCACAGGCGCCATTGCAGGCGCCATGGCGGAAACCGATCGGATCGGATACATCGCAAATTACCCCATCGTCGGCGTCCCTGCGGATATCAACGCCTTCGCCCTGGGCGCGCAGATGACCAATCCCCGTGCCAGAGTCCGTTTGCTCTGGTCCTCTGAGGCGGAAGACCCGATCTCAACTTTCCTTGAAAACGGAATTTCCGTGATCTCCAACCGGGACGCGGCCGATCCTACCCGATCCCACTGGGCCCTGGATTACGGCACCTTCCTGCTGAAAAGCGAAGGCTCTATGATGCCCCTTGCCACCCCCTGCTGGGACTGGAGCCGTTTCTATATCCAAATCGTCAGAAGCATTTTCAACGGCAGTTATGATGCGCTTGCCAAGGCCCAGTCCGATCAGGCCATCAACTATTGGTGGGGCATGAACGGCGGACTTATCGATGTCCAGCTCTCCCCCGGTCTTCCCGAGGGGATACGCAGACTGGCCGAGCATCTGCGCCGTGATTTGCGGGATGGCTTCTTCGATCCCTTTGCCTGTCGGATCAAGGACCAGAACGACACCCTGCGAAACGACGGTACACGAAGCCTCAGTCCGGAAGAGATCATGCGGATGGACTGGCTGTGTGAAAATGTGGACGGTCACATTCCCGAGATCTATGAACTTCGTCCGGAAGCAGTGGAAACCACGAAGATTCTCGCGCTCCATCCGGAAAGTCTGGAGGAAAAGGACGATCTGCCATGAAACTGCTGCTGGTATCCGATGAGGAAAGCCCCTATTTCTGGGACTATTATCGTCCAGGCCGCCTGGATGGCATTGATCTGATCCTGGCAGCCGGGGACCTGAAGGCAGATTATCTCAGCTTTCTTGTCACGATGGGCCGAGCTCCTGTACTCTACATCCATGGCAACCACGACAAAACTTACGAACAGTTCCCGCCGGAGGGCTGTGACTGCATAGACGGCGACCTGGTCTGCGTAAAAGGTCTCCGGATCCTCGGCCTGGGCGGCTGTCCGCTCTATAACGGCGGTCCCCATCAGTATACGGAAAAACAAATGCGCAAGCGCTTTCGCAAGCTCTGGTGGAAGCTCCGCAGGGCAAAAGGCTTTGACATTCTTCTCACCCACGCCCCTGCCAGAGGTTTCGGAGACATGGACGATCCCGTCCACCGCGGCTTTTCCTTTTTCGTGGAACTGATGGAGAAATGGCAGCCCCGGTACCTGGTTCACGGTCACATCCATACCAGCTATAAAGTGCGGCAGAGCGTCGATCTGCACTGTGGAGAAACCACCATCATCAACGCCTGCGGCTATCGGATCCTGGAGATTCCGGATCCCGAAGAAGATAAAAACAGGAAGTGAAGCACGATGCTTCACTTCCTGTTTTTTCGTCAGTTCACGCTGAACATCAGATCGCCGTAGGTAGGCAGCGGCCAGAATTCCGCCGCTGTCAGGCGTTCCATCTCGTCCAGGTCCTGGCGCAGGTCCTCCATGCAGGAGAGGACGTTGTCCCGGTAAAACAGCGCCCGGTCCAGGGTGTCGCCTCTGGGAAGCGCACGGATCGCGCCTTCCAGCCGCAGAAGCTTTTCATAAGCTGCGTCCACATGCTTGCCGAGCTGCGCGATCTCTTCCCGCTCAAAGCGGCAGTGCGCATCCTGGTCCAGCGCACGCCGCGCACTGACGGTCTCGCTCAGGCTGCGAACGTAGGCGGACACCGCCGGCAGGATCTCCTTGCGGCTCATCTCCGCCAGGGTCTGCGCCTCCACATGCAGCACCTTGCAGTAGCTGTCCAGCTTGATTTCATATCTGGCGCGGATCTCCGTTTCGGAATAGACCTTGTGCCGTGTAAAGAGCTGGATGTTTTTCGGTGCCAGGTAGTAGGGTACACAGTCCGGCGTGGTGCGCAGGTTCAGCAGTCCCCTGCTCTCCGCCTCCCGGATCCAGGCCTCGTCATAGCCGTTGCCGTTGAACACGATGCGCTTGTGCTTCCGGATCACATCCCGGATCAGATCATGCAGCGCGGCCTCAAAATTGTCTGCCTGTTCCAGCGCGTCCGCGTACTGCCGCAGAGACTCGGCCACAGCCGTGTTCAGCACCACGTTGACGCCGGAGATGGATGCCGACGATCCTGGCATACGGAATTCAAACTTATTGCCGGTAAATGCGAAGGGAGAGGTCCGGTTCCGGTCCGTGGTATCCTTGGGAAATTTCGGCAGCACATGGACGCCGACCTTGATCTGCTCTTTTTCAAGATTGCCGTAAGGCTCTTCGTTCTCGATGGCGGTCAGGATATTCTCCAGCTCGGTTCCCAGAAACATGGACACCACCGCGGGCGGCGCTTCATTTGCCCCGAGGCGGCGGTCGTTTCCGGCGGAAGCCACCGAGATGCGCAGCATGTCCTGGTAATCGTCCACCGCCTGGATCACCGCGCAGAGAAACAGCAAAAACTGGGCGTTTTCATAGGGGGTTTCCCCCGGCTCCAGCAAATTGACGCCGTCGCTGCTGCAGATGGACCAGTTGTTGTGCTTGCCGCTGCCGTTCACGCCGGCAAAGGGCTTCTCATGGAGGATGCAAACCAGATCATGCTTTCTCGCGATTTTGCGCATCATCTCCATGGTCAGCTGGTTATGATCGGCTGCAATGTTCGTGGTGGTAAAAATCGGAGCAAGCTCATGCTGTCCCGGCGCGGCCTCGTTGTGTTCTGTCTTGGCCATAACGCCAAGTTTCCAGAGTTCCTCGTTCAGCTCTTTCATGAACGCCGCGACCCGTGGCTTGATGGCGCCGAAATAGTGGTCCTCCAGCTCCTGGCCCTTGGGCGGTTTTGCTCCAAAGAGCGTGCGTCCGGTAAAGACCAGGTCTTTTCGCTTTTCGTAGACCTGCCGGTCGATCAGGAAGTATTCCTGCTCCGGACCCACTGTTGTCTTGATAGAAGTGACCTGATGATTGCCGAAAAGCTTCAAGATACGCATGCCCTGGCGGTTGATGGCTTCCATGGAGCGCAGCAGCGGTGTCTTCTTGTCCAGCGCCTCTCCCCCGTAGGAGCAGAAAGCGGTGGGAATACAGAGGATGCCGTCCTTGATGAAGGCATAGGAGGTGGGATCCCAGGCC
>ONCI01000038.1 GCA_900316255.1 uncultured Eubacteriales bacterium
TCCCTCGTGGCCGTCTCCCAGCCGGAGAAGCGCGAGGACGGCCCGCAGGCTGACGCCTGGGGCTATGTGGACGAGGACGGGGACGGCCTCATCCTGGTGCCCATCAAGGGCGGCAGCTATTCCGGCTATATGCTCATCGTGCTGGATCCCTCCCGGGTGGTGCTGGGCTGCAAGCCCGAATCCATCGCCGACAAGGGCTACACCGTGCAGCAGTTTGTGGAAATGGCGGACGGAGTCGCCGGCATCAACGGCGGCGGCTTTGTGGACCCCAACGGCACGGGCGACGGCTCTGTGCCCGACACGCTTATCGTGACCGGCGGCAAGATCTATAACGGCGGCAGCGGCGTGGGCAAGGGCTTTGTGGGCATCGACAGCGATTACATCCTCCATGTGGGCTTCAAGTCCACCGAGGACGTGCGGGAATGGGATATCCAGGAGGGCTGCGGCTACGGCCCGATCCTGGTCATCAACGGCGAAATGGTGCCGGAGGATAATCTCAAGAGCGGCCTGAACCCCCGCACCGCCATCGGCCAGCGCTCCGACGGGGCGATCCTGATGCTGGTCATCGAGGGGCGTCAGCCCTCCCGTCTGGGCGCCAGCTACGTGGATGAGGCGGAACTGATGCTGCGCTTCGGCGCGGTGAACGCCTGCAACCTGGACGGCGGCTCCTCCACCATGATGTGGTTCAACGGTGAATACATCAACAACAGCGCTTCCGTCATCGGCATCCGGCCCATCCCCACCAGCTTCATCGTGCTGAAGGAAGGGAGGAACGGCAATGGCTAAGAACAGATCCGGAGAGCCCAAAAAGCGTAAAAGCCGTTTCGGTTTGTTTCTTCTCATCTACGTCTGGGTCCTGCTGATCCTGGGCGGGATCGGTCTTTACAAGCTGCAGGACTTCCTCAACGCCTATGAGGCCTCCCAGCCCAAATACGTCGTGGAGGAGTATGAGGGCTCCCTGCGGGAAGCGCCCTCGGAGGCCGCCCGTTGCGCCCTGGAGGAGATCGACTCCCGCATCCTCAGCGACGAGGAGAAGGAGACCTGGCTGCAGGAGCGGCTGGCCGAGATCCATCTCAGCAAGGACGCCTCCCTCAGTCGGGAGGACCATCAGGTCTATCGGATCAGGGACGCAGCGGGAGAGGAACTCGGCAGCGTGAGCTTCGAGCCGGTGGGCCAGGGCAAGTATTCCCTGCCGGTCTGGGACGTCACGGAGGAGGAATTTGATTTCTCCGCCTCCTACCGGACCCGGGAGATCACCGTCCCCTCGGATTACGCCGTCCTTCTGGGGGATTATCCCCTGGACAAGCACTGCATCGCGGAAAAGAACATTCCCTATGCCGCTCTGGAGGAGTGCTACCTCCACTATAAGGATCTTCCCACCATGGTCCGCTATGAGACCCCCTCCTTCGTAGGCGAGCCCGCGCTCCGCGTCCTGGACAGTGAGGGGAAGGAACTGGACCAGGAAGATCTGAACGAGGAAGCCTTCCTGGACCGCTGCAGCCCGGAGATCCGGGAGAAGGCGGAGGAGTTCATCCCCAAATTCATCGATCTCTACGTGCTCTATTCCGCGGACATTGAGGATTCTTACCGCTTCTATTTCTACCAGCTCCGTCCCCTGGTCCAGCCCAACAGCCCCCTCTACACCCGGCTGCGCATGGCCTTTGAGGGCCTGGGCTACACCGCCACCAAGGACGTGAGCCTGGACAGGGTGGACATCAACCGCATCACCGATCTGGGCAAGGACCGCTATCTGGTGGACGTGAGCTACGCCACCACGGTCACCGGCTCCGAGGGTCCCATCCCCATGGAAGACCACGTGCTGCTGGTGCTCATCGACAACGACGGCACCCTCCTGGCAGACTCTCTCTATTACCTCTGAGCGAAGGAAAACACAAAGAATCAAGGCTCCCTTTCCCGGCACGGGAAAGGGAGCCTTTTTGTTTTCCTGCCGGGCGGCTGATAGCCGCCCCTACGGCCGGAGGATCCTTTTTCGGTCAACCGCCCCTCACGCAGCCCATCCCTGTCGTAGGGGAGGGGCTTGTCCCCTCCCGGCGGAAACAGGCTTCGATCCCGGCAAAGGCGAGGCAAATACGGATGCGGCTGCGGATTCGCCCCGCCTTTCTTTGTGATTTTCGTCTTCCCGCCGGGCGGCCACAAGGGCCGCCCCTACGGGGGGCTTTGCGGGACGTCGGGGACGAGATCCTTCGCTGCGCTCAGGATGACAGCGCGGGGGGCGCGGCAACCGGCTTTGAGGCACAAAAAAAGCACAGGCTAAACGCCTGTGCTTTTTAGTCGAGGATCTCCACGGAGACCTTCTTGCCCTTTTTCTGGGCGACGGCCCGCATGAGAACGCGGATCTGCTTGACGATCCTTCCCTGCCGGCCAATGACCTTGCCCATATCGCCGTCGGCGACGCGAACCTCGAAAACGGTCTCACCGTCGGCCTTGCGCTCGGTCACAGAGACCTCGTCGGGATGATCGACCAGGCTCTGTACGATGTAGGTCAAAAGTTCTTTCATGCCGGTAGAAACTCCTTTTTATGCCTCAAGCTTTTTCAGCAGGCCGCGGACGGTGTCGGTGGGCTGAGCGCCGTTGGCAACCCAGTACTGCACGCGCTCCTGGTTGACAGTCAGCTTCTCGCCGTCGGCCATGGGATCGTAAGTGCCGAGCTCTTCGATGAAACGGCCATCACGGGGGCTGCGGGAATCAGCCACGACGATCCGGTAGTAAGGAGCCTTCTTGGCGCCCATTCTGCGAAGACGGATTTTAACCATTGTATGATTCACCTCCATAATGTAGTTAATAAAGAATAATGAAGACTGAAGAATTGTGGTGTGCCGCTTCGCGGCACGGATTTCAATTCGCCGCCGGAGGCGGCACCGCAATTATTTACCATTCATTATTCATTATTCGTTTTTAAAACAGTCCTCCGAGGCCGGGGAAGCCGCCGCCTCCGCCGAGACCTCCCATGCCGCCCGTTTTGCCCATTTTCTTCTGCAGCTTCTTCATGTTCTTGCCGGAGAACTGCTTCATCATCTGCTGCAGGGCTTCAAACTGCTTGAGCAGGCGGTTGACCTCCACCACGCTGGTGCCGGAGCCGCCGGCGATGCGCTTTTTGCGGCTGGAGTTGAGGATGGCGGGATTGTCCCGCTCGGCCTGGGTCATGGAAAGGATGATGGCCTCCTGGCGGGCCAGGGCCTTTTCATCCATTTTGGCACCCTTCAGGGCCTTGGCGTCCACCCCGGGGATCATGCCGGCCAGGCCTTCCAGGTCGCCCATGCCCCGCAGCTGCTTCATCTGATCCAGATAATCGCTGAGGGAGAAGCGGTTGGCGCGGAGCTTTTCCGCCGCCTCCAGGGCCTTCTTCTCATCAAAGCTCTGTTCGGCCTTTTCGATGAGGGTCAGCACGTCGCCCATGCCCAGGATGCGGGAAGCCATCCGGTCCGGATGGAAGGGCTCGATCTGATCCAGCTTCTCGCCCACGCCCATGAACTTGATGGGCTTGCCGGTGGCCGCCCGGATGGAGAGGGCCGCGCCGCCTCTGGCGTCGCCGTCCAGCTTGGAGAGCATAACGCCGGTGATGTCCAGGGCCTCGTCAAAGGCCGAGGCGGCGTTCACCGCGTCCTGACCGGTCATGGCGTCCACCACCAGCAGGATCTCCGCCGGCTCCACGGCGGCCTTGATGTTCTGCAGCTCCTGCATCAGCGCCTCGTCGATGTGGAGGCGGCCGGCGGTGTCCAGGAACACCAGGTCGTTGCCGTGCTTTTTGGCATGCTCGATGCCCGCCTTGGCGATGTCCACAGGATCGATCTGCCCCATCTGGAACACCGGGATGTCCAGCTGGGCGCCCACGGTCTCCAGCTGCTTGATGGCGGCGGGACGGTACACGTCGCAGGCCACCAGTAGCGGCCGCTTGCCCTGCCGGCGCATGTAGCCGGCAAGCTTGGCGCCGTTGGTGGTTTTGCCCGCGCCCTGCAGGCCCACCAGCATCACAACGCTGGGGCTTTTGGAGGAGATGTTCAGCTTCTGATTCTCCCCGCCCATGAGAGCGCAGAGCTCCTCATTGACGATCTTGATGACCATCTGGGCCGGGTTCAGGGCCTCCAGCACGTCGGTGCCCACGGCCCGGTCGGTGACCTTTTTGGTGAAGTCCTTGACGACCTTATAGCTGACGTCCGCCTCCAGCAGCGCCATGCGCACCTCGCGCATGGCCTCCTTCACGTCGGAGGCAGAGAGTCTTCCTTTGCCGCGCAGCCGCTTGAACGCGGCGCTCAGTTTGTCGGATAAGCTTTCAAATGCCATGTTCTTTCCTCAATTCAAACGTTCAAAAGCGTGTCCACGGTCTCCCGCATCTCCCGGGCCAGCTCGCTGGTCCTGCCTTCGCCGGACCGGGCCAGCTCCTGCAGCGGAGCCTGCAGGCTCTCCAGGCCCAGGCGGACCTGGCGGAAGCGGCGCAGCAGACCGGTCTTCTCCTCCATCTCTCTCATGGCGGCCTCCGCCCGGCGGATGTTGTCCCACACGCCCTGGCGGGACACCCCGGACTGCTCGGCGATCTCGGAAAGAGATAGATCCTCGTTCACATGCAGATCATAGCACTCCCGCTGCTTGTCGGTGAGAAGAGCGCCATAAAAGTCCAGCAGCATGGACTGCATCCATCGGCCTTCTTCCACAGCGATCCCCCCTGTCAAGCTTCACAGCTTTACAGACTATACACCCTGTCCGTCTCCCTGTCAAGTGTTTTTTCTTCACAGCGCCCTTCTGCATAGAAAATCCCGGGCTGGGAAAACTTGTCTTATCGTATGGTTTCATAAGCAAGGAGAATTTGCCGATGGAGAGCGTGTTGAATGCGTCCTATGTGGAAAACGAAAGGCTCCGCGCCTGCGGAGGGGCCGCGGCCAGGCTGCTGCCGCCCAGGGGCGAGATCCGCTGCCGGCGCCTGCTTCCCGCCGTCCGCAAGGCTCTGCGGGCGATCCGCCGCTGCTGCGGGCTGCTGCAAAAACGGGCGGAGACGGCAGCCGAGGTCCCTGCCGCCTGGGAATGGCTGCTGGACAACGAGTATCTGGCCCGGCGTGAGGCCATCAGCGCCGCGGGGGATCTTCGCGGCAGGGACGCGCTCCGCCGCAGTTCCGAGGGCCCGCTGATCCTGGCGCTGGCCCGGTCCCTGCTGCTGGCGGGAAGGGGCGAAGTCACAGAGGCGCGGGCCGCGCTCTTTCTGGAGGGCTTCCAGACGGTCACGCCCCTGCGCCGGGCCGAGCTGCGCTGTTTTCCCGCGGCGCTGCGCCTGACCGTTCTGGAGGAGCTGGCAGCCCTCTCCGGAGAGCTCTCCCGCAGCGGTTCTCCCGAGGACTATGCCGAGGGCCTGGAGGCGCTGTTCACCACCCTGCGGCTCTTCTCCACCCTGGATGCGGAGGAGCTGCTCACCGGGGCGGACCGCTGCCACGCCATCCTCTCCCGGGACCCGGCCGGGATCTTCCCCCGCATGGACGCCGACTCTCGCCGGGACTATCTCTGCCGGCTGGAGAAGCTGGCCCGCCTCCGGGGGCAGGAGGAGCCGGCCTTTGCCGCCGCCCTGCTGCGGGAGGCGGAGGAGAGGAATGTACACGTGGGAGAGCTGCTTTTCCCCCGGGCAGGAGAGGCTCCCGCCCGGCTCTGTACCGCTTTCAGCCTGCTGATGACGCTGGTCCTCAGTCTGCTGCTGGCCTTTTCCCGGGGCGGTCCCCTTGCGGCTGTGCTGCTGCTCCTCCCCGTCTGGCAGCTGGTAAAGGACGGACTGGACCTGCTGCTCTCCCGCCTCTGCCCCCGGCGGCGTCTGCCCCGGATGGATCTGCGGGAGGGGGTGCCGCCGGAGGGCCGGACCCTTTGCGTGATCTCGGCGCTCCTCACCGGGGAGGAGGAAGCCCGGCGGCTCTGCCGGCGGCTGGAGGAGCAGCGCATGGCCGCCCGCCGGGAGGGGCCGGAGCTGCTCTTCGGCCTGCTTGCCGACCTGCCGGAGGCCCAAACGGAAACCGCCCCGGGAGACGACGCCCTCCTCCGGGCCGCGAAAACCGGGATCGAAGCGCTGAACGCCCGATACGGCGGCGGCTTCTTTCTCTTCACCCGACCCCGCTCCTTTGACGGGCAGCTCTGGACCGGCCGGGAACGGAAGCGGGGCGCCCTGCTGGAGCTGGCCGCCCTCTGCGCCGGAGAAAAAAGCGCACTCTCCGTCACGGGAGATCCGGCCCCGCTTCGGGGCGTCCGTTTTCTGCTGACTCTGGACAGCGACAGCGTCCTCAGCCCCGGATCTGCCGGGGAGCTGATCGGGGCCATGCTCCATCCCATGAACCGACCCCGGATCGACGAAAAGACCGGTCTCGTCACCGCCGGTCACGGGGTGATCCAGCCCCGGCTCATCGTCGAGCCGGAGAGCGCATGCGCGACGGACTTCGCCCTGGTCTTTGCCGGACCCGGGGGCAGCGACCCCTACGGCTGCCTCTGGGGAGAGGGGAATCAGGACGCCTTCGGCAGCTGCGGCTTTGCGGGCAAGGGCATCCTGGACCTGCGCTCCCTGCTGCGCTGCTCCGCCCGGCACATCCCGCCCGGGCGGGTGCTGAGCCACGACGCAGTGGAAGGGGCCCTGCTCCGGGGCGCTTATGTGGGGGAGGCCGAGTGCGCCGACCATTTCCCCGCAAAGCCCCTTGCCTACTATAAACGGCTGCACCGCTGGGTGCGGGGGGACTGGCAGAACCTGCCCTTCGCCTTTTCCCGGACTCTTCCCGAGACGGCCCGGAGGCGGCTGCGGGAGAACCTGCTGCGCAGTCTTCTGCCTCCGGCCACGCTTCTCGCCATTCTGGCGGGCTTCTTTCTCCCCGGCAGTCCCCTGGTCATCGCCGCCTGGGCGGCGCTGCTGGCCCTGCTGGACCGGCTGCTGCTGGCTCTGCTCGCCGAGAGCCGGCGCCGGGCAGGCCGGGAGCGGCGTTTTTCCCGCCTCCTCACCGGCATGGGCGGCGCCATCGTGCAGACCTTTCTGCGGCTCTGGCTGCTGCCCTATGAGGCCTGGATCTGTCTCTCGGCCCTGGTCACCGCCCTCTGGCGGATGACGGTCAGCCACAAAAGGCTCCTCCAGTGGCAGACCGCCGCCCAGGCCGAGCAGGGCCGGGGCGGGCTGCCGGCCTATTGCCGCGCCTTTCTGCCCGCGGAGGCCCTGGGTCTCCTGTGCCTGCTGCTCTCCCCGGGGATCCTGGGCCGCTCCGCAGGCCTCCTGTGGCTCCTGTCCCCGGCGGCGGCCTGCGCTCTGGGTCTCCCCGCCGGGAAAGAGTCTTCCCTTTCCTCCGCCGATCGGGAGGAACTGCTGCGCCTCACAGAGCAGAGCTTTCGGTATTACCGGGACTTCTGCCGGGAGGAGGATCACTTTCTCCCGCCGGACAATTTCCAGGAGCAGCCGCCGGTGGGTCTGGCCCACCGCAGCTCCCCCACCAACATCGGCATGGCCATGGTCGCCGCCGTCTCGGCGGAGGCCATGGGCTTCTGCCCCCGGGCGGAGGCTCTGGCCCTTCTCTCCCGCATCACGGACACGCTGGAGTGTCTGCCCCGCTTCCGGGGGCATTTTTACAATTGGTACGATACCCGCAGCCTCTCGCCTCTGCTGCCCGCCTGTCTCTCCACCGTGGACAGCGGCAACCTCTGCGCAAGCCTCATCACCGTGGAGCAGGCCCTTCTTTCCTGGGGCGAGGCGGCACTGGCAAAGCGGCTCAGGCGGCTCTCGGAGGAGATGGACTTCTCCTTCCTCTATGATCCCGGGCGGAATCTTTTCTATATCTCCTACGACACGGAGCAGGACCGGGGGACAGGCGGCTGGTACGATCTGCTGGCAAGCGAGGCCATGCTCACAAGTTATCTGGCCGTGGCCCGGGGCCAGGCGCCGCTGAAGCACTGGAAAAGGCTGGGCCGGGGCCTGCTGCAGAAGGACGGCTACCGGGGTCTTGCCAGCTGGACCGGCACCATGTTCGAATATTTGATGCCGGCCCTGTTCCTGCCCCCGGTGCCCGGGAGCCTCCTGCAGGAGAGCGCCCGCTTCTGCCTCTATGTGCAAAAACGGCGCCGCTATCCGGGCAAGCCCTGGGGCGTCTCCGAAAGCGCCTACTACGCCCTGGACGCGGGACTCAGCTACCGCTACAAGGCCAGCGGCTGCGCCGAGCTTGCCCTGAAGCGGGGCCAGGACGAGGACTTGGTCACCGCGCCCTACGCCGCCTTTCTGGCTCTGGCGGTGGACCCGTCAGCCGCGGTGCAGGATCTGCGGCTGTTCCTGCGCTGCAGCGCTCTGGGTCCCCAGGGCTTTTATGACGCGGTGGACTTCACCCCCTCCCGCTGCCGGGAGGAGGAGGGACAGGTGGTCCGCTGCACCATGGCCCACCACGTGGGCATGAGCGTGGCCGCCGCGGCAAACTGCCTCTGCGGCGGGCTGCTGCGGGAGCTGTTTTTCCGGGATCCCGCCATGGCGGCCTATCTTCCCCTGCTGCAGGAGCGGATGCCCCAGGGCGTGCCTGTGCTGCGCCGGGAGCTGAGCCGGGTGCCGGAGAAGCCGCCCCGGGACCCGGAGCGCTGGTGGTCCGTCTCCGGCGGCGCGGAGGACGGGGAGGAACGGCGCTGCGTCCTCTCCAACGGGGCTTTCGAGCTGCTGCTCCACCGGGACGGGCGCAGCTGCGCCCAATACCGGGGCCTCACAGTCTACGGACGGCCCGGATTGGAGGCGGGCAGTCCCCGGCTACGCCTGTTCTGGCAGGGAAAGGAGCTGCCCGATCCCGGCGAGGCGGGCCGCTGGGAGCTTTCGGAGACCCGGGGTCTCTGGTCCCGGGAAGCGGGAGAACTCCTCTGCCGGGAGGAGCGCTCCCTCCCCACCGGCCAGATCGGGGAGCGGTGGAGCCTGCATCTCCACGCCCTCCAAAAGGGCGATGGAGAACTCCGGCTGGAGCTTGTCCCCCTCCTCTGCCATCTGCGGGACCGCGACGCCCACCCGGCCTACTGGGCCACGGGCATCGAGGCGGAGAAGACGGGGACGGACGCCCTTCTGCTGCACCGGCTCCGGCGGGGCACCGTTCCTTCCCTCTGGCTCTGCCTGCGGACCGAGGGGAGCGCCGCCTGGTCCTTCGACGGCTCTGCCCGTCTTTCGCTGCCCTTTTCCCTGAAGACCGGTCAGACGCGGGAGCTGCGCCTGGCCCTCTGCTTGGGGGAAAGCCGGGAGACCGCCCTGGAGGGGGCTGCCCGCATCCTGCGGGATCCCGGCAGGGCCGATTTGGTGGGCGCTCTGGCCCAGCGGCTGGAGATGAGCGGCACGGAACTGGGCAGGGCCATGGCCCTGCTGCAGCTGCTGTACCGTCCCCTCCACGCCGCGGTCCCCAGGCGGAAGCTCTGGCCCTTCGGCGTCTCCGGCGACCTGCCGCTGCTGCTCTGCGACGGACGCTCGGCGGAGGCTCTGCCCCTCCTGCGCCGCTTCCTGCTGGAGCAGGGGGAGTATCGCCAGCCCCTGCGCCGGGAGGTGGGCCGCCTGCTCTCCGGCTGGGGCCTGGAGGCCCTGCTGGATACCCCGGGCGGCGTCCACTTTGCTCCCCTCACCGCCCGGGAGACCCTGCTGAGCCGGGCCTGCTTTTGCCCCGGCGAGACTCTGTGGCGCTTCCCGCCGCCTGTCCCGCCCCGGCTTAGCGCTCCGCGGCAGCGGGGCAGTCTCCCCCGCTTTTCCTTCGAGGGAGAGAGCTTTTCCTTTCTCACGCCGCCCCTCCCCGCCCGGGTCTGGCAGCTGCCCCTCTCCAACGGCCATATGGGCGCCATCGCGGCGGACTGCGGCCCCGCCGCCCTCTGGCTGGACAATGCCCGGGAGCTGCCCCTCACGGTCCCCATGGAGGACCCGCGGGCCGCCCAGCCGCCGGAACTGCTCTGGGCAGAGACGGAGGAGGGCCCAATAAGCCTCTTTGCCGCGGAGGACGGACGTCCCTGCCGGGTCAGCTTTGCCCCGGGCCACGCCCGCTGGGAAAAGGAGCTTTCCGGGCGCAGGGTGGTGACGGAGCTCTTCCTGCCCCCCTGGCAGAACGCCCGGCTGCTGCTGATCCGCGGGGCTGCGGGACTGGAGCTGCGCTGGCAGCTGCAGCCCCTGCTCTCTCCCGCGGACGCCTCCTCCCTGCGCTGCCGCTTTTCCGATGGCCTCTTTCGGGCGGAAAACCCGGAGAGCGGCCGGGAGGGGCTCTGTTTTCTGGCGGGATGCAGCGTGCCCTGCGGCTGCCGCACGGACTTTACGCCTCCCGCCATGCTGCTGCAGCTGCAGGCGGAGGAGCTCACGGTGCTGGGCTGCGGCTGCTGTACGGAGGCGGAGCTTCGCCAGCTGCTGCGCCCCGGCGCGGCGCTCTCCGCCCTGGCGGAGGTCCGCTCCCAGTGGCAGCGGCTCCTGGGGGAAAAGCCCAAAAAGACCGGGCTTGTTGCCCTGGACCGGCTCCTCTTCCCCTGGGCGGTCTACCAGGCGCTCGCCTGCCGCCTGCTGGGCCGGGCCAGCCTTTATCAGCGGGGCGGCGCCTACGGTTTCCGGGACCAGCTGCAGGACGCGGTGAATCTGCTGGGTCTGGATCCGGGTTACGCCCGGGAGCGGATCCTGGACGCCTGCCGCCACCAGTATGCGGAGGGAGACGTGATGCACTGGTGGCATCCCCTGCCGGAGGGGGACAAGGGGCTCCGCAGCCGCTGCAGCGACGATCTGCTCTGGCTGCCCTGGGCCCTCTGCGCCTATGTGGAGGCCACCGGGGACCTGGGCATCTGCACGCGCCAGGAGCCCTGGCTCTCCTCTCCGCCTCTCAGGGAAGGCGAGCATGACCGCTACGAGTCCGCCGCCTCCAAGCGCTCCGGCACGGTGCTGCAGCACGCCCGGGCCGCTCTGGAATGCTGCTTTGCCCGGGGCTTCGGCCCCCACGGTCTGCCTTTCTTCGGCAGCGGCGACTGGAACGACGCCATGGACGCCGTGGAGGGAGAGAGCGTCTGGCTGGGCTGGTTCCTCTCCGGCTGCGCCCTGGACTTTTCCGCCCTCCTGGAAGAGCTGGGCGAGCCTGACGCCCTGCGCTGCCGCAGCATCGCCGAGCAGGCCGGCCGTGCCGCGGAGCAGAGCTTCAACGGCCGCTTTTACCGCCGGGGCTATTGGGCGGACGGAGAGCCGCTGGGCGGGGACGGGCGCATGGACCTGCTGCCCCAGGCCTTTGCCGCCATGAGTCCCTTCTCGGATCCGCTCCACGCCGAGACGGCCCTGGACGAGGCCATCCGCCGCCTGTGGGATCGGGAGCACGGCCTCATAAAGCTCTTTGACCCACCATTTTCCGAGAATGAGCGCAGCCCCGGCAGCATCACCGGCTACGGCAGAGGCGTCCGGGAAAACGGCGGGCAATACACCCACGGTGCCCTGTGGCTGGCCCTGGCCTGCCTCCGCCGGGGGCGAAAACAGGACGGCCTTGCCCTGCTGCAGCTTCTCTCCCCCGGCTATGCGCAACGGGACCTTGCCCGCTACGAGGCGGAGCCCTTCGTGCTGCCGGCGGATATCTGCTCCGCCCCCGGCCGGGAGGGGGAGGCGGGCTGGACCTGGTACACCGGCTCCGCCGGCTGGTTTTACCGCATTCTTACCGAGGAACTGAGCGAGCCGGAATGAGGTCTGCATTCCGGCTCCCTTTTCGCTCTTCACTTTTCTCTCTTCTCACTTCACTTTTCCCTCTTCACTCTTCGGGAATCTCGTGGTATAATAATGTGATAATGATCATCGGATAGCGAAAACAATCGAGGATTCGATTGTTTTCGCTGCCAAACGACACGTTTGGCAGCGAATGATTATTTGAATCATTCGCCCGATGCTCATTGCAATGAATATATGGCAAAACAGCTTTGCTGTTTTGCTGCGCCGCAAAGCGACGCAGCGAAAAGCTTTTTGGCTTTTCGCCATCATATAATCATTGTAAATTATGTGGAGGTGCCCCATGGAGCTGACAAGGACCGAGATCCTCCCCGGCGTGTGGCTGAACGCCCTGCACACGGAGAAATTCAAGACCGCCTGCCTGAGTCTGAGCCTGCTGACCCAGCTGACGCGGGAGACCGCGTCCATGAACGCCCTGATCCCCTACGTTCTGCGTCGGGGCACCACCCGCTATCCGGATATGGAGGCTCTCTCCGCCCGGATGGACGAGCTTTACGGCGCCGCGGTGGAGCCGGTGGTCCGCCGCATCGGCGAGATCCAGTGCCTGGGCTTCTATGCCAGCATCCCCGAGGGAGACTTTCTCCCCGGCGGCAAGGCTGTGCTGCATGAAGTCTGCGAGCTGCTGGGAAGCCTGCTGCTCTCCCCCGCCACCCGGGGCGGCCTGCTTCTGCCCCAGTATGTGGACAGCGAGCGGGAGAAGATGCTGGAGGCCATCCGCAGCCGGGTCAACGAAAAGCGCAGCTACGCGCTCATGCGCTGCGTGGAGGAGATGTGCTGCTTTGAGGATTTCGCCGTGGGCCGTCTGGGCAGCGAGAGCGAGTGCGAAAACATCAACTACAAAAAGCTCACCCGCCAGTACCACAGCCTGCTGCAGCAGAGTCCGGTGGAGATCTTCTACTGCGGCCGGGCCGACGAGCGGGAGGTCCGCGCCTGCCTGCGGGACGCGCTCATCACCCTGCCCCGGGGCGAGATCGACTATGAGATCGGCACAGACCTGCGCATGAACGCCCTGGAGGATGCGCCCCGCTTCAAGGAAGAGGCGCTGGACGTGAACCAGGGGCAGCTCTGCATCGGCTGGCGGCTGGGCGAGTGCATGGAGGACCCGGACCTGGCCTCCCTGCTGGTCTTCAACGCCGTTTTCGGCGCGGGCACCACCTCCAAGCTCTTCCAGAACGTGCGGGAAAAGCTGCAGCTCTGCTATTTTGCGGGCTCCCTGGTGGACGTGCACAAGGGGCTGCTGCTGGTGTCCGCGGGCATCGATTTTGACAAGCTGGACGCCGCCCGGGAGGAGATCTTTGCCCAGCTGGAGGCCATGAAGCGCTGCGAGATCAGTGCCGAGGAGCTGGCCGCCGCCAAGGCGGGCATCGCCTCGGACCTGCGGGCCATGACCGACAGCCAGGGCGAGCTGGAGGGCTTTCTCCTGGCCCAGACGGTGGACGGCCTGGATTACGGTCCCCTGGAGCTGGCAGCCCTTGTGGAGGACGTAAGCGCCGAGGAGGTCTCCGCCATCGCCCGCAGCACAGAATGCGACCAGATCTACTTCCTGCGAGGAAGCGAAGACGAAGAAGAAACCGAGGAAGGCGAAGAAGATGGAGAGTAAACGCTATTCCGCCATCGGCGAGACGCTGTACAGCGAGACCCTGCCCAACGGCCTGCGCCTGCGGGTGGTGCCAAAGCCCGGCTTTTGCAGCCGTTATGCGGTCTTCGCCGCCAACTACGGCGGCGCCCACCGGCGCTTTTTCCTGGACGGGAAGCCTGTGGAAACGCCTGCCGGCGTGGCCCACTACCTGGAGCACAAGATGTTCGACCTGCCCGGGGGCGACAATGCCCTGGACGTACTCAGCGCCAACGGCGCCGACCCCAATGCCTTCACCGCCTCGGGCATCACCTGCTACTACTTCCAGTGCACCGAGCACTTTGAAGAGAATCTGCGCCTGCTGCTGCACTTTGTCTCCACCCCCTACTTCACCGAGGAGACGGTGCAGAAGGAGCAGGGCATCATCGCCCAGGAGATCCAGATGGGCGAGGACAGCCCCGGCAGCGCCGTGTACCACAGGCTGCTGCGCCAGCTCTATGCCGCCCATCCCATCCGGGACAAGGTGGTGGGCACCCTGGACAGCATCAAGGAGATCACGGCCGAGACGCTTTATGCCTGCCACAAGGTTTTCTACGCCCCGGGCAACATGTGCCTTTGCGTAGAGGGCGACGTGGACCCGGAGGAGATCGCCCGTATCGCCCGGGAGGCCCTGGGCGAAGGGGGCGAAAGCCTGCCCCGGGCGGACTTTGGCCCGGAGGAGTCCCCTCTGCCGGTGGAGAAGCTCCACCGGGAGCAGATGGATGTCTCCGCGCCCCAGTTCCTCATCGGCGCCAAGCTCAGCCCTCCCGCAAACGGCGAGGCGGCGCTGCGCCTGCGCCTGGTCTCCGCCCTGGCCCTGCGCCTGCTGGTGGGTTCAAGCTCCGATTTCTATAACCGGCTCTACGCCTCCGGGCTGCTGAACCGGGATTTTGACGCCGAGGCGGACTTTTCCGCCGGCACCGGCACCCTGCTCATCGGCGGGGAGAGCCCGGACCCGGAGGCTGTGCTGCGCGAGCTCACAGAGGAGCTGCGGCGCGTCGATAAAACGGGTCTGGACCCCCAGCGCTTCGAGCGGGCGAAGCGGGCCTCTCTGGGCGCCCGTCTCCGGGGACTGGAGGATTTTGAGAGCGTGTGCATCGCCCTGGCGGAAAGCCTGTTCGAGGGCTGCTGCGCCCTGGACGCCACGGAGCTGCTGCAGAGCGTGACGAAGGCCGAGTGCGAGGACTTCCTCCGCCGGGAGCTGCGGGAGGAGAAGCTGGCCCTCTCCATCATCGAGCCGAGGAGGAGCTGACATGACGAGCGTACTGCGTTTTCTCTCCCTTCTGGAGGAGACCGTGCTGGAGACCATCCAGCGGGATTCTGTCATCAGCTTTCCGGGGCTGGGGATCTTCGGCCTGAACCCGCCTGCCTCCTTCAGTGTCTTCGGCCATCGGATCTATTTCTACGGGGTGCTCTTTGCCCTTGGCTTCACCCTGGGCATCCTCTACTGCGCCCGGCGCAGCAAGGATTTCGGCCTGAAGTCCGATGATTTTTACGATATGGTGATCCTGCTGATCCCGCTCTCCATCCTCTGCGCCCGGATCTATTTCGTGCTCTTCCGGCTGGACGAATTTGCGGGGCGGCCCCTCATCGCCTACTTCGCGGTGTGGGAGGGGGGCATCGCCATCTACGGGGGCATCATCGGCGGGATCCTGGCCATCTGGCTGGTCACCCGGCGCAAGAAGCTCCCCTTCCTGGCCATGCTGGACTTGACCGTTTTCGGCGTGCTCATCGGCCAGATCATCGGCCGCTGGGGCAACTTCATGAACCGGGAGGCCTTCGGCGGCCAGACGGAGATCTTCTGCCGCATGGGGCTGACGGATCCCTCAGGTCACACGATTTACGTCCACCCCACCTTTCTTTACGAAAGCCTCTGGAATCTGGTGCTTTTCCTTGGGCTCTGGCTCTGGGTGAAAAAGGGCAAACGGAAATATGACGGGCAGATGTCCCTGCTCTATCTCTTCTTCTACGGTCTGGGCCGGGCCTGGATCGAGGGCCTGCGCACCGACAGTCTCTACATCGGCCACACGGGCATCCGGGTGTCCCAGGCGCTGAGCCTGGTGCTGGTGCTCTTCGCCGGGGCCCTGCTCCTGTGGGAGCGCCGCCGGGAGCATCCGGCGTCGGAGCTCTGGGTCAACCGAGTGAAGGCCGCGGAGGAAGGAAAACAAAACGAAGAACAAGCCACGCAAAGCGGCAAATGATAAGGAGGCTCTATCATGGCAGATTACAAAGAATTGTTCGGTTCTCTGGTCAACAAGGCCAAGGACGTGATGGAAAGCACCGGCGTCACCGAGGTGTACCAGAAGGGCGCCAGCCGCACCAAGGCCTACAGCCGCATCGCCCGCCTGACGCTGGACACCAACAGCCAGGCCGAGGAGCTGCGCAAGGTCTATACCGAGATCGGCCGGCTCTATTTTGAGCAGGCCCGGGAGAATCCCGAAGGCGTGTTCGCCCCCCTCTTTGCCCAGGCCGGCAAGCTCATGGACGAGCTGAAGGCCAAGGAAGACGAGCTGGAGGAGCTGAAGCGCTCCCTGAGCGCGGAGGCGGAGGAAAAGGACATCGAGGTGGAGATCACCCAGGACATCGACGAGTTTGACCAGGTGGTCAGCGCCACCGAAGCCGAGGGCAAGGGCGGCGAAGACTGAACCGGGAGGTCCCATGAAAGAAGCTGCAAAAAAGCACGGCCCGCTCCTTTTGGCGCTGGCCGTGATCCTGGCCGTCTGTCTGCTGTTTGCCCAGCGGAAAAACGGCATGTTCATCGACGAGATCTATACATACGGGCTCTCCAACAGCCACTATGCCCCCTTCCTGGAGGATGTGGCCGGCGGCGAGCTGGAGGGCGCCGTCCTCACCCGGCAGGACCTGCTGGACTATGTCACCGTGGGGGAGGATGAGCTCTTCGATCTGGGCTCCGTGTACTATAACCAGGTGCATGACGTGCACCCGCCCCTCTACTACTGGCTGTTCCACCTGGCCTCCTGCCTGACGCCGGGGGTCTTCAGCAAGTGGACCGGGCTGATCCTGGATCTGGTCCTCTATCTGCTGACCCTTATCGCCCTGTACCGGCTCTGCCTGCGTCTCTTCGGCAGCAGGCTGGCCGCCCTCACCGCCGTTCTGCTCTACGGGCTCAGCGGTCTGGGCCTTTCCACCATGCTGATGATCCGCATGTATGTGCTCATCACCCTCTTCTCGGTGCTGCTGGCCCTGTGGATCACCCGGCTCATGGAGGACGGGCGTCCGGTCTGGAGCCTGCTCTCGGGGCTCACGATCTTCCTGGGCCTGCTGACCCAGTACTACTTCGTGTTCTACGCCTTCTTCGTCTGCGCGGCCTTTGTTTTCTACGCCGCGGCGAAGAAGCGCTGGAAGGACCTGGCGGTCTTCGCTCTCTGCGCCTTCGCGGGGGTGGGACTGATGGTCCTGGTCTTCCCCGCCTGCATCACGCATCTCACCGCGGACAAGCTGGTCTCCGGCGGCAACGCCCTGGAGCAGCTCTCGGTGTTCTCCCAGTATACGCACCGCCTCCTGGTGTTCTACCATGAGGTGCGCCACGGCATGAAGGCCGCGGTGCTCTGCGCGCTGGCTCTTGTGCTGCTGCTCCTGGTCTTTTTCCGGAAGCTCCGCGCCGCCGGGAGGGAAAAGCCCCTCCCCTGGCGGAGTCTGGTGATCCTGCTGCCCGCCTTTGCCGCCCTTGTGGTGGTGGCCCTCATCTCCCCCGTGGAGGAACAGCGCTATATCTACAATCTGGCGCCCTTCTTCGCAGCCTCGGTGGGCCTGCTGGCAGCGCTTCTGGAGCGGGCTCTGGGCTCCTTCCGCCGGGAGACGCTCCTCAAGAGCGCGGCGCTGCTTGCGGTGCTGGCCGTCTCTCTCTTCTTCGCCCGGAGCCAGCCGCCCAAGTATCTCTACCCCGTCGACCCTTGTGACGAGGATCTCTACGCCGTCTATGACGCCATGATGGAGCAGCACGAGGACGAGCCCTGCCTCTATCTGACCTACTACTTCTATCCCCCCACCCAGGACCTGGGCGAGCTGCTGTATTTTGACGACGTGCTCGTCACCGCCCAGCCGGACTCCCCCGCGGTGGACCGGTATCTGGCCGAAAACCCCAGCGAGGAATGCGTGGTCTTCATCGACGTGAACGAGTTCTGGTCCAGCGGCTTTGACCCGGAGGAGATCCTGCCGGCCCTGGCCGCCAGCACGGACTACAGCTCCTGGGAGCTGCTGTATGAAAACAACCTCTCTGTGACCTATCTGCTGAGAAAGTGAGAAAGCCTATGCTCTCTGTGATCCTTCCCTCTTATAATGAAGAAAAAATGATCCCCATCGCCGCCGGGACCGTAACGGAGATCCTGGACGAGGCGGGGATCGACCACGAACTGCTGTTTGTGGACGACGGCTCCCGGGACAAGACCTGGGAGGAGATCGAAAAGGCCGCCGCGCAGAATCCCCATGTGGTGGGCCTCCATTTCAGCCGCAATTTCGGCAAGGAAGCCGCCATGTTCGCCGGTCTGGAGCAGGCACGGGGCGACTGTGTGGTGGTCATGGACTGCGACCTGCAGCACCCGCCGGAGAAGATCGTGGAGATGTACCGTCTCTGGCAGGAGGGCTACGAGGTGGTGGAGGGCATCAAGGTGGACCGGGGCACGGAGACCGGCATGCACCGCTTCGCCGCCAAGAGCTTTTACGGCATCATCAGCCGGGCCACCGGCCTGAACATGGCCGACTCCTCCGACTTCAAGCTTCTGGACCGCAAGGTGGTGGACAGCCTGAACGCTATGCCCGAGCGCAATGTCTTCTTCCGGGCGCTGAGCTTCTGGGTGGGCTTCAAGCGCACCACCGTCCGCTACCGGGTGCAGGAGCGCACCGCCGGGGAGAGCAAGTGGTCCACCCGCTCCCTCATCAAATACGCCATCAACAACATCGGCTCCTTCTCCTCCGCCCCGCTGCAGATCATCACGGGCCTGGGCGTTCTGATGCTGGTCATCTCCGTCATTTTCGGCGTGGTGGCCCTGGCGCAGAAGATCGCCGGAACCGCCATCGGCGGCTTCACCACGGTGATTTTGCTGCTGCTCTTCACCGGCAGCCTGATCATGATCTCCCTCGGCATCATCGGATATTACATCGCCCGGATCTATGAGGAGCTGAAGGGCCGTCCCCGCTACATCATTTCCCGCGTCTGCGGCAGGGAGGACGAAGCATGATCGACAAAATCAGGGCGCTCTGCGTGAAGCACCGGGAGATCCTGGTCTATCTCATCGTAGGCGGGCTCACCACCCTGGTCTCCTGGGCGGCCAAATTTCTCTGGAACCTGGCCTTCTACGGCGGCACCCCCGATCCCACGGCCCTGCAGAACACCATCCTCTCCGTGGTGGAAAACGCGGCAGGTATCGCCTTCGCCTATCCCACCAACCGCAGGTGGGTCTTTCAGAGCAAGAACCCCAACATCCTTGCCGAGGCCGGCAGCTTCGTGGGTTCCCGGCTTCTCACCATGCTGCTGGGCTGGCTGCTGAATCTGCTCTTCACAAACGTGCTGGGCGTTCCCATGATGGTCTCCACCGTCATCGCCTCCGTCTTCGTGGTGGTGGGCAACTACATCATCTCCAAGCTCCTGGTCTTCCGGAAGAAATAAATCAAAAAAGGGTCCGTTGCAAAATAAGCGCATGGGCCAGTCAGCACCGTAGGGGAGGCTTGCTTCCCCCTCCGGGGGAAGTGGCCGAAGGCCGATAGGGGTCCCTCCCGGCAGTTGAAAACATAGAATTGCAAAAAAGTTCGGCGAACTCGCAGATTGTGCGAATTCGCCGAACTTTCTCTTGCAATATGGACAGACTCCGCCGGGAGGGCACAAGGCCCTCCCCTACGGTATCAACGGACTTCCGCCTATGATTTCTCCCTTCCCTGTATACGGAAGGCTCTTACTTCTTCCCGTAGCGGAAGGCGAAGATCAGACTCGTCACCGAGAGGGCCACCGCGGTGGCCACCAGCATGGCCTCATAAGAGAAGGGCAGGATCTTCCGCAGCAGGAAGACCAGCAGCAGGGCCGCCAGGTCCACCACCATGCGGGCAAGGTTTCCCGCCATGAGGATATTGCTGTCGTTCTTCCCCAGGCTCTTTTTTAAAATCAGGATGTTCAGTCCGCCCCAGAGCGCGCCCCAAACAAGGCCTGCCAAAGCTCCCCACAGGTAGTTCATCGCGTTTCCCCTTTTCTTTGCGCTTTTGTTGCTTTGATTGTAGCATATTTTTACGCCGCGGAAAAGTGCCTTTCGTATAAAACACGCAAAACGGGGCAAACTGATCCCAACCGCCGACGTGTTCCGTCGTCCGGCAAGTATCATGATGAGGTGATCGGATGAGTCCCAAAGAACTGCTCTATATCGAAGACGCCCTGGGCCACGCCCAGTACCTGCGCACCCAGTGCGAGACCGCCGCGCAGCAGCTGCAGGATCCCGCCCTGCAGACCCAGGCAAGGCAGCTGGCCGAAAGCAATCAGGCCCTGTTCCGCCGCTTTTTCAATCTGGTATAAGGAGGAGCTTATGAACGACAAGGAGATCATGGAGGGCATCCTCCTCACCACCAAGGGGGTCTGCGACCTGTACCTGCACGGCTCCGTGGAATCCGCCACACCCCAGGTCCACGAGGCCTTCAGCACCGCGCTGAACGACGCCATCTGCATGCAAAACGGCATATATTCCGCCATGCAGAGCCGCGGCTGGTATCCCGCCGACCAAGCCCAGCCCCAGAGCATCCAGCAGGTCCGGCAGAAGTACAGCGCCCAGGCGTAAGGCTCTGCCGGGAAAGCCCGGGAAGAACGAATCTTCCCGGGCTTCAAGCTGTCGACAAAGTGTCGACAGCTTGAAAAGCCAAAATGGAAACTTCCGAAAAAGTTCCCATTTTGGCATAGATTGAACGTGAAGGGGGGCATACCCTCCCCCCTTCACAATCCCCCCATGCGTGTCCATGAAGCCCGGGAAGAACGAATCTTCCCGGGCTTTTCTCTTTCTTCTATGGTTCCGGAGCAAAATCGGCTGCGTGCGCAGGCTGCTCCGCGCTCTTGACATCCTTCCGGAACTAACATACAATACAATTTGAGAAAAGGGCGCAAATCGGCGTGCCGTGCAGAGGGATGTGATGCCATGAGACCAATCAGCGAGAACAGGCACTCGGAAGGCCTGACGCCTTCCAAAGGCCCCTTCCGTCTTTCGCCCGCTCATATCATCCCGCTCAGCTTTCTGCTCGCCATAGCGGTGGGAACGCTGCTGCTCCTGCTTCCCGCCTCCTCGGCGAAAGGAGTGGAGACGGATTTCCTCACAGCGCTCTTTACCTCCACGACCTCCGTCTGCGTGACAGGTCTGGTGGTGGTGGATACATACGCCCACTGGAGCCTGTTCGGCAAGATCGTCATCCTGATTCTGATCCAGCTCGGCGGTCTTGGGATCGTTTCGGCCATCTCCATGGTGATGCTCTTCCTTCGCCGCCGCTTTTCCCTGCGCAGCAGGACGCTGCTCCTGGACGCGCTGAATCTGGACAGCCGTCTCGGCCTCCTGTCCTTCCTCGCAAGGATCTTCAAATGGACCTTTCTGGTCGAGTTCCTCGGAGCCGCTCTTTACTGCATCGAATTCATCCCCCGCTTCGGTGTGCTGCGGGGAATATGGATCTCCGTTTTCACCTCGATCTCCGCTTTCTGCAACGCCGGACTGGATATTCTGGGGCCGGACAGTCTCAGCCGCTACGCAGGCTCTCCGCTGGTCATCTGGGTGACCATGGCGCTGATCGTATTGGGCGGTCTGGGCTATATCGTCTGGTTTGACATCGGCCGCTGCGTTCGTGACGGGATCCGCTTTCGGTTTTCTCCCCGGCAGGCCATCCGGCGGCTGGGTGCGCACACGCGGCTCGTCCTTCGTCTGACGGCAGGCCTGATCCTCCTGGGCGCCGTTCTGATCTTCCTGGCAGAGTCCCGGAACCCGGCGACTATGGGAAGCATGTCTCCGGGAGACAAGATCCTGAACTGCCTGTTCCAGTCTGTGACGTTCCGAACAGCAGGCTTTTACACCGTGCCGCAGGAAAATCTCAGCGACTTCTCCTGTCTGGTCGGCTATCTCTGGATGTTTATCGGCGGCTCGCCCATCGGCACGGCGGGCGGCGTCAAAACCGTTACCATGTACCTGGTGTTTGCCAACGCCATCTCTTACGCGCACGCCAGAAAAGCCAGCGTATTGTTCCGCCGGAAGATCTCCGACGAGCTGATGCAGAAGGCCGCGGCTATCGTGATGATCAGCTTTCTCACGCTGCTCGTCTCTTCCCTGCTGCTGTTGGCTCTTGAGCCTGTTTCCATGACAGACGGGCTCTTCGAGGCGATCAGCGCGGTCGCCACCGTCGGTCTTTCCCGCGCTCTGACGCCGTCTCTCCACACCGCGGGGCGGATCATCATCATCGCAACGATGTATCTGGGGCGCATCGGCCCCATTTCCATGGCGCTGTTCCTGGCCCGGCCGAAACCGGAGAAAAACAGCATCTCGTACGCAGAGGGCAAGTTCTATGTGGGATAGGAAGGAAGGCTTATGAGCAAATCGATCGCAGTTTTGGGGCTGGGCAAGTTCGGTCGCAGTCTCGCGGAAAACCTGTATTCTCTGGGCATGGATCTGATGGTCGTGGACCGGGACCCGGAAGTGGTTCGTGAATTTGCGTCCAAATCCACCATCGCCGTTTGTGCGAATCTGGAAAACGAGGACGAGATCCATGCTCTGGATCTGAAGCACATGGACATTGTAGTGGTCAGCATGGGCACTTCTCTTGCTCCCAGCGTCATGAGCGTTGTGGAGGCAAAGAAGCAGCAGGTTCCCTTCGTGATGGCCAAGGCGCTCTCCGATCAGATGGGCTTGATCCTGAAGATGGTCGGCGCGGATCAGGTGATCAATCCGGAGGCGGAGAGCGGCATGCGCGTGGCCCGGGCTTTGGCCTCGCCCACGATCCTGGATCTGTTCGACGTGGGAGAAAACCTCTGCATGATCGAGATGGTCCCGGACAAAAAGTGGATCGGGAAGACCCTGCTGGAGCTGAATCTGCGGCAGAAGCGCGGGATCAACGTGATCGCCATGAAGGAACCCGGGACGACCTGGTCCTATCTGGATGCCCACTCTCCCATCAAGGACAATGCCACGCTGCTTGTGGTTCTGGAAAAAAAGCTCTTGAGTCAGTTCTAAGTGCCGGGGTCATGCCGCTCGTTTCTTGAGCGATCCCCACGCCGGAGTCAGCAGTCAAACGCAAAAAAAGATCAGGAAGAAATTCCTGATCTCAAGCTGTCGACAAAGTGTCGACAGCTTGAAAGCAAAAATGGGAACTTCCAAAAAAAGTTCCCATTTTTGCGTAGATTGGACGTGAAGGGGGGCATACCCTCCCCCCTTCACAATCCCCCCATGCGTGTCTATGCTATGCCGCATTGGTTTGTCTACAGTCTGAGATCAGGAAGAAATTCCTGATCTTTTTTCTGTTCATACGCGGCGGAGCTTTCCGCTTTCCCTGTTTTGTCTCTCTTTCCTCTTGCCCCTGTCTTATCCCGCTGTTACCAGGTCGCGGATCTCTGCCAGACGCTTTTCGCCGATGCCGGGAACCTGCAGCAACTCCTCCACCTTTTGGAAGGGGCCATGCTCCTCCCGCCAGGCGACGATGGCGGTGGAAAGCTTCTCTCCGATGCCCGGCAGCAGCTGCAGCTGGGCCGCCGTGGCGGTATTCAGGTCCAGCTTCTCTCCGGGCAGCAGTTCCGTGGGGAGTCGGTCGGCGTCGTCGCCGCCCGTAAGCGTACGCTCGGGGATCGAGGCCGCAGCCTGGATCTCCGTCGGCGCGGCGGCGCCCGCTCCCGGCAGAAGCAGCAGGCTCAGTCCGAAGAGCAGGCAGAGCAGCGCCGCAAGGACCAGGGTCAGCCTGCCGGAGAGTCTCTTTTCCTCTTTCATCGCTTCCAGGTCCGGGGGCTGAGGAGCACCAGGATGGGATAGATCTCCAATCTGCCCATGAGCATGGCCAGGCTCAGCAGCAGCTTGGTCCGGTCAGAGAAGAAAGCGAAGCTTCCCGCCGGTCCGATGGCCCGGGTCATGCCGGGGCCGATGTTCGACAGGCAGCTGAGGGCCGCGGTGAAGCTGGTGGGGATGTCCACCCCGTCCAGGCTCACCAGGAAGGAGAAGAGCAGCAGCAGGGCCATGTACAGCGTGAAAAAGGTCGTCGCGGCCTTCACAGTGCTGCGCTCCACCCGCTTGCCGTCCAGCTGGACCCGGACCACATTACGGGGCCGGATCATCTGCCGCAGTTCCGCCTGTGCGTTCTTGTTCAGGATGATCAAGCGGGAGATCTTGATGCCGCCGCCGGTACTGCCCGCGCAGCTTCCGCAGAGCATCAGGAGCATCAGGATCCACTTGCAGTACTCCGGCCAGTCCTCGGTGAAATCCACCGTGCCGAAACCGGTGGTGCTCAGCAGGGTGGCCACGTTGAAGAAGGCCTGATGCAGCGTCTCTCCCAGGCTGCCGTAGAGCTTGTAGATCCCCAGGCTGATCAGGATGGCGCTGCCGAAGATGATGGCCAGGTACCAGCGCAGCTCCTCGCTCTTCAGCGCGTCCTTCCAGTGTCCGATGAGGATCAGGAAATAGAGGTTGAAGTTCACGCCAAAGAGGAGCATGAACACGGTGATGACCGTTTCGATATAGCTGCTGCCAAAGCCGCCGACGCTGGCGGGATTGGTGGAGAAGCCGCCGGTGCCCGCCGTGGAGAAGGAGTGGACCAGGGCCTCATAGAAGCTCATGCCGCCGCAGAGCAGAAGCAGGGTCTCCGTCAGGGTCAGGCCGATGTAGATGAGATAGAGCACCCGGGCGGTCTTTCTGGCACGGGGCACCAGCTTACCCACCGTGGGGCCGGGGACCTCGGCCCGCATGATGTGCATGGAGTGCTCCCCGCTCATGGGCAGCACCGCCATCAAAAACACCAGCACGCCCATGCCGCCGATCCAGTGGTTGAAGAGCCGCCAGAACATGTCGCCCCGGTAGTTTTGGGCCATGCCGCCGATGTCCGTTACCACCGAGGCGCCGGTGGTGGAGAGGCCCGAGGCCGTTTCAAACACCGCGTCCACATAGCGGGGGATGCTGCCGGATAGGACAAAGGGCAGGGCTCCCAGCAGGGAGATGCCGATCCAGCCCAGGCCCACGATCACGAAGCCGTCCCGGGCCACCATAGAGTTGGTCCTGGGCTTCGGGATCAGAAGCAGGCCGCCCAGGGACCCGGTGATCCCGATGGCGATGATGAAATTCAGCACGTTTTCCCCGTACCAGAGTCCCGCCGCCAGGGGCAGCAGCATCAGCGCCGCGTAGATCAGCAGGATCCAGCCCAGGACACGGCAAATCATACGGTAGTTCATGCTTTGCCCTCTAAAATGGCGTCCATATTCTCGATCCTGCCCGCCGCCGTCACGATCACCGCGTGATCTCCCGGCAGGATGCGGGTATTGCCGTCGGGGACGATGCTCTTGCCGCCCCGGATGATGGCGCTGATGAGGATATTGGGCTTCAGCTTCAGGTCCTTCAGGGGAATGTTCACGCAGGCGGAATCCTCGCTCACCTTGAATTCCAGGGCTTCCACCTTGCCGTCCGCCAGACGGTAGAGGGTCTCCATGCTGCCGCCCATGGAATTGCCCATGGCGCGGACGTAGCGGGCCAGCTGCTGGGCCACGATCTCCTTGGGGGAGACGATGCTGTCCAGCCCCGCGTTCTCCAGGATCGCGGCACAGTATTCCCGGTTCACCTTCACCACGATCTTGTCCACGGAGCAGCTCTTGGCATAGAGGGCGGTGATGATGTTGTCCTCATCGTCGCCGGTGACGGCCACAAAGGCGTCCGCCGTGGCGATCCCGTCCTCCTGCAGTACGTCGCTGCGGGTGGCGTCTCCGCAGACGATGTGGGCCTCCGGGATCAGATCGCAGAGCGTATCGCAGCGCTCCCGGTCCCGCTCCACCACCGTTACATGGATGCCGCTCTCCTGCAGCATGCGGGTGAGATAGACCGCGACTCTTCCGCCGCCCACCACCATCACCCGGCGCACCGGGCGTTTATACTGGCCGATGGCGATGAAGAAGCGCCGCAGCTCCGTGGTGGAGCCGGTGATGCTCAGCCGGTCCCCCGCCTTCAGCACGAAATTGCCGTTGGGGATCAGCCCCTCGCCGCTGCGCTCTACCACGCCCACCAGGACCTTGGCGCCGAAGCGCTGGACCAGTTCCTTCAGGGCCACACCCTCCAGCTTGCCGCCGGCAGGGACCTTGTGCTCCACGATCTCCACGCTGCCCTTGGAAAAGGCGTCCACCCGGGCAGCGCCGGGGAAGCGCAGGGTACGGGAGATCTCCTTGGCGCACTCATACTCCGGATTCACGATGACGGAAAGGCCCAGGGCCTCTCGCAGAAAATCCACCTGGTGCAGATACTGGGGATCCCGCACCCGGGCGATCACATGGGACGTTCCCAGCTTCCGGGCCGTGATACCGCAGACCATGTTGGTCTCGTCCTGCTCTGTGGCGGCCAGCAGCAGGTCCGCGTGGGCGGCCCCCGCCTCCCGCAGGGTTTCGGGGTTGGTGGCGCTGCCCTCCACGCAGATCACGTCCAGCGCGTTGGACACGTTCTGGATGGTATCCGGGTCATGGTCGATGATCGTGATGTCGTGTCCCTCCTGCGCCAGAAGCTCGGCCACCGAACGGCCTACCTTCCCCGCGCCGGCAATGATGATCCTCATAGCGATCTCTCACTTCTTTCGTAAACTTCGGTATCGTAAAGTATACCATGTTCTCTCCGCTTTGTACAGCTTTTGTGCGCTGAAACACAGGCCCCGCACTCCATCTCCGTCGTAGGGGCTGCCGGGGGCGGCAGCCCGCAATGGCCCCCTCGCCTAAAGTCACCGGAGCCTGCGACGGTGACTGGGGGATACGCTGTCAGAAGCAGAGTCTGAGACGAGCCCGCTTGGCTCGCTCCGCACAAAAGCGCAGGGGAGAGCTGGCGCGGCAGCGCCTGAGAGGGGTTTTCACATGGTCCGCGCAGCCCCTCTCCGTCGCTTCGCGACACCTCTCCCCGGTGTTCTGGCAGCAGTCGGCAATGCTGCACCCCTGCAAATACCGTTTGGGCGGACTCGCACATATTGCTATGTACGGGTCCGCCCCATTCTTTATGATTGCCTTGTCAATCCACACCGAGACGAGTCAGGATCGCCGCTCGCTCATAGCCGGTCAGCTCCTTTGGCGGCTCCCTTGCGGGTCGCTCCGTCCAATAAACCTGAAGGGGGCGTTCCCGGTTCTCCAGAAGGATTTGGGCCAGCGTATCCGCAGGCCAAGGGGCCATGGCGTTGCATTCGGAGGGGGTTAAGTCCCAGCCCCGATCATCCCATAGGAAGCCCATGAGCTCACCGCCCTCTTCCCAAAGGCAGAGCTCCAACACCGTATCCACAGGGAGATCCGGCCGCTTATAATAGGAGCCGCCCCAAAGCTTGAAGTCCTCTTTCAAAGCCCCCTCCAGCTCGATCCACCCGTTCCGCAGACGAATGGGATAGCTTTGATTGCCATAGGAGAAGCAGAGCTCTCCCTTTTCCTGGACAAGGTCGGTTTCCCCCCAGTTCATCCAGTAGAAGCTTCTCCCCCTCAGCCAGGGGCTGCCGTCGCTCACGCCGTAAACCGCGATCGTCTCCGTGAAGATGCCGGAGGTAGGGCCATAGCCCAGCAGGACGATCTCCCCTTTCCCATCGTCATCCACATCTGTGCAGGCCAATCCCTCCCCGTAAAAGCAGTAATGCAGGGGGATCGCCTGCTCCTTTCCCACCAGCCAGGTATTGGTCTGATAGAGGGGGTCCACAATTCCTTCCTCCGGCGGGTAGTCCACCAGCAGGCAAAAGACCTGGGTCCCTGTGGCTTCATAAAGGCCCTCTGGCGTCCGTTCCAGAAGATGAACTGCCTCCACCGGGATCAGCGCCCCGGCCTCTTCGGCGCTGAGGGCATGTTCATCCGCCGTACTACGTCCCCAAGTCTCCGTGATGACGCATTTGTGATAGCTTTTGGTGTTGTCACTGATCTCCACCCAAAGGCCGTCCCCGTACAGGATCTTGCTCCAGCCCTCTGCCGTGGAGGGGAGCAACCGCAGCCCACGGGACACATATTTGTCTATGATCTCCTGCAGCTCAGAGGGGCTGATATTCTCATACACCATTCTGACACGGTGAAGGCCGTTTTCCCAGTCCTCTTCCGTTTCGCATGCAAGGGCAGCCTCCCCTTCCCCGCTCTGCGCCGACGCGGTTTCGCAGCCAAGGAGCCAGGGGGCGCTCAACATCAGCACAAGGGAGAGGAGCAGCAAGATGGCCGTTCTTCTCATAAAGCAAGCTCCTTTCTATCCATAGAACGGATAAGGATGTCGATTGTTTTCAAGATTATATAATTATATCAAGTGCGTCTGTCCCCCGTCAAGGCAAACGCGTGTAAAGCCTTTCCGCCCATCAGCCGCTCTTGCACAAGCGGCATGGATGGAGTATAATAAATTGTTATCTGCAGAAGAGAGGACTATCTATGTTTCAAGGCTTTTCCAAAGAGACCGGGGAATTTCTGTGGGAGCTGGGCTTTCACAACGAGCGCCCCTGGTTTCTCGAACATAAAGAGCAGTTTGAGCGCTGCCTGAACCAGCCCTTCAAGGACCTGGCCAAAGAGACCGGCGCGCTGCTGCAGCAGCGCTTTCCCGAGCTGGACATTGAGGGCCACGTCTCCCGCATCTACCGGGACGCAAGGCGGCTCTTCGGCCGGGGACCCTACAAGGACCACCTGTGGTTTACCCTGTGGGACAGCTCCGCCGGCAAGGACGGCCCCGCCTTCTGGTTTGAGATCGGCGCCGCCACCTGCAGCTGGGGCCTGGGCTACTTTGACGTGACCCCGGCGGAGATGGAGATCTTCCGCCGCAGCATCGACGCCAATCCCGCCCGCTTCGCCCGCCTGGCGGAGGAGATCGACGGGATGGGCCGCTACCGGATCTTCGGCGCGGCCTACGCCCGCCCCAAGGGCAGCTATGACGAGCCGGTGCGCAGCTGGTACGAGCGCAAATACGTGGGGGCCGAGCACGTCCAGGACCTGGAGGGGGATATGTTCAGCCCCGCTCTCCCGGGCATCCTGGCAGACGCCTTTACGGAGCTGATGCCCATGTACCGCTTCCTGCGGGAGGTACACCTCTCCGCGAGAAGGGACGGCCTTACGCGAATGGGAAAGGAGAGCCGCCATGAAGGATAAGCTGGTCACCGTGATCATCCCCGCCTGGAATGCCCAGAGTTTTCTGGAGGCCACCCTGGAGAGCCTCCTGGGCCAGAGCCACCGGAATCTCCGCATCCTGGTGGTGGACGACGGCTCCACCGACTCCACCCCCGCCATCCTGGAGCGGCTCCACCTGGCCGATCCCCGGCTTCAATACTGGACCGTTCCCAACGGCGGCCCGGCCAAGGCCCGCAATTTTGCCCTGGATCACCTGCCGCCGGAGACGGACTATGTGATGTTCCTGGACGCGGACGATCTGTTGCTGGAGGACGCGGTGGCCTACGCCCTGGCTGGCGCGGAGGGCGCGGAGCTTGTGATCTTCGGCTTTGCCATCCGCCAGATGGACGGGACCCTGCTCCCCTACTGCGAGCCGGAGCAGCTGCTGGACCGGAGCGAGCTGGGCGCGTCCCTGGCCCGGCTCTACAAGGCCAATCTCCTGAACCAGGTCTGGGCCAAGCTCTTTTCCGCGGCGCTTGTGCGGGACCTGCGCTTCCCCGATTACCGCTGGGGCGAGGACCGGCTCTTCCTGTTCCAGGCCCTGGAGCGGGCGGAAAAGCTCAAGATCCTGCCGGAGTGCAAGCACCGCTACGTGATGCACGAGGGAGAAAGCCTCATCACCCGGTATTATGACAAGAAGTTCCGCGTATGCTGTGAGGCGGACGAAGCGATGGAGCGTCTGTGCGAAAAGCTGGGCGTGTCGGAGCAGGCGGATTTCCGCTACATGTTCGCCAAGAGCGTCTTCTCCTGCATGACCACTCTCTACGCCCGCAGCTGCCGCCTGACGAGGCCGGAAAAACGTGCCGTCGTCTCTCAGATCGTGAACGACCCCCGGGTGCAGCGCCGCTGCCGCGGCTGCGCCGGCGGTCTCCCCACCAGGCTTCTCTGCGCCGTGCTGCGCAGCAGGCTCGTGGGTCTGAACCTCTTCGTTTTCAGGCTGGTGGCCTGGTGCGGAGAGCATCTGCCGAGGCTCTTTACCAGAATCAAACACAGGAAATAGTTTTTAGTTTTTAGTTTTTAGTTTCTAGTTTTCGTTCTGTGGGAAGTCGACGCAAAAAGCTTCACTCTTGCCAAGAAAGATCTTTTGCGCTATAATCGGTTTCACTTTTTCCGCCAGCTGCAGAAAATGATGACGGGCTCCGATTTCCGTCTCAAAAGATATTTCCATCGTTTTTGAGGCAGCTCTGCCGCCTCAAAAACACCGTAAGGCGAGCTGAGCGAGCCCTCGCGCCGTCGTCAAACGAAACTCACTCCATTCCGCATTCCCGGTTTCGAAGAGCCGTGAATGCTTCATATCCGTTCCTTCCGTTTTCCTCTCAAAATCAAAGCAGCCGCTTTGATTTTGGAAAGAAGAAGGAGGGTGCAGAACGCGGTTTTCGTCATGCCTGACGGAAACGGAGTGCAGCGAGCTTCTTCTGATGCGAACGCGAGTCCTAAAATGCAAAACAGGTTTTGCATTTCACAAGAAAGGGGGCTGATGGCCATGGACGATCGTCCCATCGGCGTGTTTGACTCCGGCCTGGGCGGGCTGACCGCGCTGCTGGAGCTGCGCCGGCTGATGCCGGAAGAGAATATCGTTTACTTCGGCGATACGGGCCGTCTGCCATACGGGGAGAAGACCCTGGCGCAGCTGCGCGTCATGGCCGCCCAGGACCTGCGCCTCATGGCGGAGCAGGACGTGAAGGCCATTCTGGTGGCCTGCGGCACCCTCTCCAGCAACACGCCGGAGCTGCTGGAAAGCTTCCCCATCCCCACCGCCGGGGTGCTGATCCCCAGCATCCGGGCCATGGCGGAGGCACCGGGGGACGGGGCTCTGGGCATCATCGCCACCGCCGCCACCATCCGCAGCGGCGCCTTTGAGCGGGCCCTGCGCAAGGCCTGCCCGGGCCGGGAGATCATCCCCATCCCCTGCCCCAAGCTGGTGCCGCTCATCGAATTCGGACATACGGATCCGGAGGACCCCCTGCTGCAGGAGGCCCTGGAGGAATACACCGCGCCCCTGCAGAAGGCCAGCGCCGTGCTGCTGGGCTGCACCCACTACGGCATCGTGGCCGAGGGCCTGCGCCGTCTCCTGCCGGAGGACTGCGCCCTCGTCAGCGCCGCCGCCTGCGGCGCCGCGGCGATCAAGGCGCAGCTGGAGCAGCGCGGCCAGCTGGGCGGCTCCGGAGAGGAAAGCTTCCTGGTCAGCGGCGACCCCAGGGACTTTGCCCGCTCCGCCTCGGTGCTGCTGGGCCGCTCCATTGCCGACAAGGTCCGCCGCGTACCCATTATGAGGATAGAGACATGATGAAAGATGTGATCATTTCCATCAACAGCCTCTTCTCCTTCGAGGAGGGGGAGGAGCAGCAGATGGAGTTTACCACCGACGGCTATTATTTCTATGAGGACGAGGTGGGCTGCCTCAGCTATGAGGAGACCGAGGTCACCGGCCTGGAGGGCACCCGCACCAGCCTCTTCGTGATGCCGGACCAGGTGGTGGTGGACCGGGAGGGCACCGTCACCAGCCGCATGGTCTTCAAGGAGGGGCTCAAAAGTGCCTTCCAGTACACCACGCCCTTCGGCAGCGCCACCATGGGCATCAACACCCGCCGCATCCGCCAGAACATGGGCCTGAACGGCGGCAAGGTGGAGATCGACTATGTGGTGGACATGGAACACATGGTTGCCTCCCGCAACAAGTTTGAGATCACCGTCACGGAGATCCCGCCCCAGTAAAACAGAAAACGACCCATCTCGTGATCGAAACCGCGGGCGACCGCAAGGGTCGCTCCTACAGGAAGAACCGGTCTGGTTCCGTAGGGGCGTCCCTTGCGGTCGCCCGTTTTCAAGCCTTCCCCCAGCGGGGGAAGGTGGCAGCCGCCGATCTCCCGCGAGGCGGCTGACGAATGAGGGAGAAGCGCAGATGATTGCCAAGGGCTAAGGGGCGCGCGGCGATGGCCGGGGGATACGCATTACGGCTTCCCGCCCCTCCTCAAAACGAAAATCCAAAAAACTTTTTTCAAAACCCTGTTGACAAAACTGTATGACTGTGCTATTGTACTACTTGCCTAAGACAATAGTGTAAAGGAGGCTTGTCCATGGAATGGAACTTTCGCGGAGATCAGCCCATCTATTCCCAGCTGATCCAGCGGATCAAACAGGGCATCGTCTCCGGCGATCTCAGCCCCGGGGAGCGACTCCCCTCGGTGCGGGACCTGGCCGCCGAGGCCGGGGTGAATCCCAACACCATGCAGCGTGCGCTGCAGGAGCTGGAGCGGGAGGGCATGGTCTTCTCCCAGCGGACAGCGGGGCGCTTCGTCACGGAAGACGTAAAGCTCATCGAAGGGGCCAAGCGGGCCTTTGCCGCGGAACACATCCGGGTGTTTCTGGACGGCATGGGAAAGCTTGGCTACGGCAGGGAGGAGATCCTCTCCCTGCTGCAGGAAGAAGAGGAGGACGCAAATGGCAATTCTGGAATGTAAAAACCTGAGCAAGCGCTACGGCAAGGTAAGCGCCCTGGAGGACGTGAACCTGAGCATCGAGCCGGGCCGGGTGGTGGGCCTGCTGGGGCCCAACGGCAGCGGCAAGACCACCCTCATCAAGCTCGTCAACGGGCTCCTGACCCCCAGCGCCGGCGAGGTCCTGGTGGAGGGGCAGCGCCCCGGTCCCCTGACCAAGGCGGCTGTGGCCTATCTCCCGGATCGGGACTATCTGGCCGACTGGATGAGCGTGGAGGAACAGATCCGCTTTTTCGCGGACTTCTACAAGGACTTCGACTCCGACAAGGCCATGGAGATGCTGCTCCGGCTGGACATCGACCCCAAGCAGAAGTTCAAGGCGCTGTCCAAGGGCACCCGGGAGAAGGTGCAGCTCATCCTGGTGATGAGCCGCAAGGCCAGTCTCTATCTGCTGGATGAGCCCATCGGCGGCGTGGACCCCGCCACCCGGGATTTCATCCTGGACACCATCATCCGCAACTACAACCCCGAAGCCGCCGTGATCATCTCCACCCACCTGATCTCCGATGTGGAGCCGGTGCTGGACGACGTGATCTTCCTGCAGAAGGGCCGTGTGGTCCTGCACCAGGCAGCCGACAGTCTCCGGGAGGAGAAGGGCAAGAGTGTGGACCAGTATTTCCGGGAGGTATTCAAATGTTAGGAAAGCTTTTGAAATATGAATTTCGCGCCACCGGCCGCAGCATGCTGCCCGTTCTGGGTGTGCTGACCCTGCTGGTGCTGCTGGCCAACATCTCCGTCCGTCTGCTGGACCGTCAGGCCGGCGCCTTCCTCACCATCCTGCTGATCATGGTGATCTTCCTCACGGTGATCGCCGTCATCGTATCGGAGCTGCTGCCCATCATCGTGATGATCCAGCGCTTCCACAAAAACCTGCTTGCCGGCGAGGGCTATCTGATGCACACCCTGCCGGTCAGCGTCCACAGCCTGGTCTGGTCCAAGCTGATCGTCTCCCTGGTCTGGATGCTCCTGACCAATGTGATCATCTTCCTTCTGGGAGGTCTCTCCGTCATGCATCTGACCAACATGAACCTGGGCGCGGTTCTGGAGGGCTTCCCCAGCGTGGAGGAGCTCCGTCAGTTCCTGTCCTCCGTGGGCCTCAGCATGGGCGATCTGTATCTCTTCCTGGGTGAGATGGTGGTGGCCGTGGTGCTCAGCGGCATCGTCACATGCCTGCAGTTCTATGCCGCCATGTCCCTGGGCTTCAGCTTTACCAACCACAAGGGTCTCATGAGCGTGCTGTGCTTTGTGGGCATCCTCATCGTCCTGAACACCCTGACCAACTTCCTCGGCGTGCGGGAGGTGGAGAACCTCACCGAGGTCACCGTGGACTCCTTCCGCGGCGGGATGCAGGTGGCCCAGGGCACCGTGGGCAAGGCTCTGCTCTACACGGTCTTCCAGGGTGCGCTGCTGTACCTGGCCACCGTCCTGGGCCTGAAAAAGGGCCTGAACCTGGCATGAGCAGGATGCTCCTGGCCTTCGACCTGGACGGCACCCTTCTGGACGACGACAAGCACATTCCGGAGGAAAACCTCCTGGCCATCGCCGCGGCGGCGGAACGGGGCTGGATCCCCGTTCCCGCCACCGGGCGGATCTTCCGGGGCATCCCCCAGCCGGTGAAGGAGCTGCCGGGGGTGCGTTATTTCATCGTCTCCAACGGCGCCGGGGTCTATGACGCAAAAGAGGACCGGATGCTGCTCCGGGCGGACATTTCCCCGGAGCAGGCAGTGCGCCTCTACGAATATATGGACACCCTCCCCGTGATCTACGACTGTTATCAGGGGGAGGGCGGCTTCATGACCCGCAGCATGTATGAGAACTGCGAAGATTTCTTCCCCTTCGAGCCTCACATGTATGAGATGGTGAAACGTCTGCGGCAACCGGTGGACGATCTCAAATCCTACCTGCTGCAAAAGGGCGCGCCCCTGCAGAAGATGCAGGTCTTTTTCCGCCCCCGGGACCTGGCGCTGCGGCGGCAGCTGCTGGAGGACTTCCCCCGACTCTTCCCGGAACTTGCCGGCACCACCTCGGTCTCCAACAACATCGAGATCAACAGCGCCAATGCTGAGCATCTGGGCATCGATCCCAAAGATACCGTGGCCTTCGGCGACGGCACCAACGACCGGGAGATGCTGGAGCTGGCGGGCCTGGGCGTGGCCATGGAAAACGCCGACCCCCTGGTGAAAGCCGTTGCCGATGAGATCACCGCAAGCAACAACGCGGCCGGCGTCGCCAAAACTATCCTCCGCCTGCTGGGCGAGAAAAAAGATCCCTGAAGCATGTAATGTGCTCCAGGGATCTTTTTATTTTTTCTCTCATGTACTGAAATACCGGTCCTCCGCCCAGCAGGCAGGGTTATTCGCAATGTAGGTCCAAATATCCAGGTAATCCTTTTCATTGCGAACAATATGCTCATGGAAGGATCGCTGCCAGATATTCTCCCCTAATTCCCGATTAACCAGTCGTTTTACAGTTCCCACGAATCTGGGAAGGACAGCCGTAGGGGCCCGGCCATGGGCTCCCCGACGGCCCGTCTCCCACGATCGTCACCAACAGGTGGACATGATTCGGCATGATTATATATGCGTCAACGGAAATATGGGAATAGACCTCATTCGAATGGAGGATAACCTTTTCCACGATCTTGCCCTGCTGGGTGAGCTGTAATTGCGGGCCGTCGAGGGCGACGGCCCCTACGGCAACAGAAGCGAGGATGCAGCTTCGGTTCTTCGTGCAGAAGGTTACGAAATACGCCCCATTTTCGTTGTAGTTATACTCCTTCAGGCGAGGAGACTTCCGAACCGGATAGTCTGCTCTCACCGGTCCAGCCAATGACAGGCGGCCAGGGCGGCCACGGCCCCGTCGGCTGCGGCGGTGGTGAGCTGCCGCACGGTCTTTTTGCGGCAGTCGCCCGCCACGAAAAGGCCCTCGGTGGGGGTAAGGCAATCCTCGCCCGCGTCGGCATAGCCGGCCTTATCCCGGTTCAGCCAGGGGGCAAAGGCCTCCAGATCCGGCTGGTGCCCGATGGCCACGAAGAGGCCCTCCACGGGGATCTCCCGGCTCTGGCCGTTCTGCTCCACAGCGATCCCGCAAAGCTCCTCCTCGCCCAGGAGGGCGGTGACGGAGGCGTTCAGAACGAATTCCACGTTCTCCCGCTCCCGCAGGGCGTCCACCAGCTTCTGCTCACCCCGGAAGGAATCCCGGCGGTGGATCAGATAGACCTTGCTGCAGGTCTCGCTCAGCAGCAGGGCGTCCTGCAGGGCGCTGTTGCCGCCGCCGTTCACGGCCACGGCCTTGTTCTTGTAGAAGGCCCCGTCGCACACGGCGCAGTAGCCCACGCCGCTGCCAACCAGCTCCTCTTCCCGCGCAACGCCCAGCATCCGGGGCCGTGCGCCGGCGGCCAGGATCAGGGCTTTGCCCTCGAAGGCGGCGCCGGAGTCGCAGAGCGCTTTCCAGCCCTCCGCCGTCTTCTCCAGGCCCGTGACCTCTTCCAGCTCCACTTCCGCGCCCTGCTCCATGGCCTGCTCCAGCAGCTTGTCACCCAGCTCGTTGCCGCTGATGGACACGAAGCCCGGGAAGTTCTCCACCCGGGGGGACCAGGTGATCTGTCCGCCGAAGGCGGCCTTTTCCAGCACTAAGACGCTTTTGCCCGCCCGGCAGGCATAGGTGGCGGCGGTGAGACCCGCCGGGCCCCCGCCGATGATGAGAATATCGTACATCGTTTTCTCCTTCTGTAAAAAGATTGTCATCCTGAGTCGCTTGCGACGAAGGATCTCATCCGCGCAGTCTGCGGCAAACCGGGCCTGCGCCGGGGGCGAGATCCTTCGCTGCGCTCAGGATGACACATTCTCAAAACTCAAAACTGTTTTTACTGGGCGGTCACGAAGGCCTTGATGGCGCCGGCGCCGGCGACCTTCTCAAAGCCGGTGCCCCGGGGGATGATCAGGGTGGGGGCCTGCTTCACGCCGTATTCCTTGGCAAGCTCCGGGTGCTCGTCCGCCAGGATCTTGTCATAGCGGAAGCCGGCCTTGTCCATGTAGGAGCAGGCGATGCGGCAGTTGGGGCAGGTGGCGGTGGCAAAGAGAATGGGCGTGGGCTCGGCAGCCTTGGCCGCAGCCACGGGAGAGGCCTCTACAGCCTGCGCCGCTTCCCGGCTCTGGGGCTTGGGGACCTGCACGGGCCCGATGTGGGTCAGGTGAGAGTTCTGCAGGTTATACTCCCGGCGCTCCTTGTACTCCTGGGTCTTGCCCTCGTTCCAGTTCTGGACCGGGCGGTAGTAGCCGGTGATGCGGCTGTAGACCTCGGCGCTCTTGCCGCAGTGGGGGCAGGTGAAGTGCTCGCCGGTGAGGTAGCCGTGGTCCTTGCACACCGAGTAGGTGGGAGACATGGTGTAGTAGGGCAGGCGGTAGTTCTCTGCGATCTTCCGCACCAGGTTGGCGGCAGCCTGCCAGTCAGGCAGCTTCTCGCCCAGGAAGGCGTGGAACACGGTGCCGGAGGTGTAGCGGGTCTGCAGGTCATCCTGGATGTCCAGAGCAGCGAAGATATCGTCGGTGTAGCTCACGGGCAGGTGGGAGCTGTTGGTGTAGTAGGGGGTGCCGCCGGGCTCCGCCGCGGTGATGATGTCGGGGAAGGCTTCCACGTCGTGCTTGGCAAAGCGGTAGGAGGTGCTTTCGGCCGGGGTGGCCTCCAGGTTGTAGAGGTCGCCGTACTGCTCCTGGTAGTCGCTCAGGCGCTCGCGCATGTGGTCCAGCACCTGCTTGGTAAACTCCTGGCACTTGGGATCGGTCATGTCGGCGCGGATCCACTTGGCATTCAGGCCGGCCTCATTCATACCCACCAGGCCGATGGTGGAGAAGTGATTCTCAAAGGTGCCGAGATAGTGCTTGGTGTAGGGGTACAGGCCCTCGTTGAGGAGCTTGGTGATGACGGTGCGCTTGATCTTCAGGGAGCGGGCCGCCAGATCCATCAGCTTGTCCAGGCGCTGGTAGAAGTCCTGCTCGTCCTTGGACTGGTAGGCCAGTCTCGGCATATTCAGGGTGACAACGCCGATGGAGCCGGTAGACTCGCCGGAGCCGAAGTAGCCGCCGGACTTCTTGCGCAGCTCCCGCAGGTCCAGACGCAGGCGGCAGCACATGGAGCGCACATCGGAAGGCTCCATATCGGAGTTGATGTAGTTGGAGAAGTAGGGGGTGCCGTATTTGGCGGTCATCTCGAAGAGGAGCTTGTTGTTCTCGGTGGGAGACCAGTCAAAGTCCTTGGTGATGGAGTAGGTGGGGATGGGGTACTGGAAGCCGCGGCCGTTGGCGTCGCCCTCGATCATGACGTTGATGAAGGCCTTGTTCACCAGGTCCATCTCGGCCTTGCAGTCGCCGTAGGTGAAGTCCATCTCCTTGCCGCCCACGATGGCGGGCAGGTCCTTCAGGTCATTGGGAACGGTCCAGTCCAGGGTGATGTTGGAGAAGGGAGCCTGGGTGCCCCAGCGGCTGGGGGTGTTCACGCCGAAGACGAAGGACTGGACGCACTGCTTGACTTCCTTGTAGCTCAGGTTATCCACCTTCACGAAGGGGGCCAGGTAGGTGTCGAAGGAGGAGAAGGCCTGGGCGCCGGCCCACTCGTTCTGCATGATGCCCAGGAAGTTCACCATCTGGTTGCAGAGGGTGGACAGGTGGCTTGCGGGAGAAGAATTGATCTTGCCCGGGATGCCCAGACCCTGCTGGATCAGCTGCTTCAGGCTCCAGCCGGCGCAGTAGCCGGTGAGCATGCTCAGGTCGTGCAGGTGGATCTCGCAGTTGCGGTGGGCGTTGGCGATCTCCTGGTCATAGACCTCGGAGAGCCAGTAGTTGGCGGTGATGGCGCCGGAGTTGGAGAGGATCAGGCCGCCCACGGAGTAGGTGACGGTGGAGTTCTCCTTCACGCGCCAGTCGGTGACGTTCAGGTACTTGTCCACGGTGTCCTTGTAGTCCAGATAGGTGGACTTCATGCTGCGCAGTTTCTCCCGCTGCTTGCGGTAGAGGATGTAGGCCTTGGCGACCTGCTCGTAACCGCCCCGGGACAGAACTGCTTCCACGCTGTCCTGGATGTCTTCCACCGCAATCTTGCCGTCCTTGATCTTGGGCAGGAAGTCCGCGGAGGTCTTCAGCGCCAGAAAATCGATGACGCTGTCGTTATACTCCGTCTTGGTGGCGTCAAAGGCCTTTTTGATGGCCTCGGCGATCTTGGTGATGTCAAACTCGACGACCTTGCCGTCTCTTTTTACGACCTGATACATATCTCTTCTCCCTTTCCTGTATCTTTATTCAACGCCTCTGACCTGAACGCTGGGCACGATGGGCCGCACCGCGTCCGCCAGGGCGTGCATTTCCTCTGCTGTGAAGGCGCTGAGGCCTTCGATGGCGATCACGTCGCCGGAATCCTTGAATTGCTGGAGGTAGTATTCTTTTGCGCCCTCGATCCAGCGGGCGGCCTCCAGCAGGCTCTCCCGTGTGTGCAGGCCCTTCACCACCGTGGTGCGGAACTCATACTCCACTTGTCCCGAGAGCAGGAAGTTCTTGCTGCGCTCCACCGGGGCCAGATCGAAGCCGGGCACGCCCACGGTTTTGGCATAGAGGGCAGGGGAGTTTTTGATGTCCACCGCCACCCGGTCCACCAGGCCTTCTTCCACCAGAGCCATCAGCCGCTCCGGGAAGGAGCCGTTGGTGTCCAGCTTCACCGCATAACCCAGGTCCTTGACCTTGCGGAGGAAGCCGTCGATGTCCTTGTGGAGCAGAGGCTCGCCGCCGGTGACGGCCACCCCGTCCAGGATGCCCTGGCGCTTTTTCAGAAAGGCCAGCACCGTCTCCTCGCCGTTCTCGTCTCCCTGAAGCCGCTCGGGCAGCACCAGCGGGGCGTTGTGGCAGAAGGGGCAGCGGAAGTTGCAGCCGCCGGTGAACACCGTGCATGCCACATGGCCGGGATAGTCCAGCAATGTCAATTTTTGAAGTCCGGATATCCGCAAATCGCTTGCCTCCTCCCTCTTGATCGGTGCAGGGCCTATGATAGTCCCATCTTGTTGTATTGTCAAGGGGGTTAACACAAAATATAGGAAGTTTAACCGGATTGTAACCGGTTTGACCACAAAATATAGTGTCACCCGGGATTTTGTTCCCGGCTGACACCGTTTGACATTGTACTCGCTCTCCCGCCGTTTTGCAAGCCTTTTCCTCAAAAAACTTTAACCAAAGCTCCCCTGCTTCCTCCCCTCTCCTTCTGTGCATTTTGTGGTATTGACAAAAGCGGACCACAAGATACGGGGGTTGTGACCCGGCAGCCGCGGCGGGAGCAGCCGCCGGAAACGCGCAAAAAGGATGGACAGCGGCGCAAGCCCGGCGTATAATGAGGGCGCCGCCTCCCCCGACTCTGTTCGGGCCGTACAAGGCGGTATTCCGAATCGGGAGGCTGCGCCCCTATGAAAAGAATGCTTGCGCTGATTCTGGCGCTGATCCTGCTCTTTGTCCTCTGCGCCTGCGGCACGGCAGAGCTTGCGGAGGAGAAAGCGGAGGAGAAAGTCGAGGA
>ONCI01000029.1 GCA_900316255.1 uncultured Eubacteriales bacterium
GCATTTTTCGTCCAGACGATATAGAAAAATCCGGGAATACTTGCTGTATTCCCGGATTTTTCTGTGATGGATGGGCGGAAAAGGGCCGCGCAAAACCTGCCGTCTCCCTAATTTGCACGCCCTTTTGAGCGGGGCGCATTCTCAAATCTCAAAACTCAAAGCTTACTCGGCCAGGAGCTTTTCCAGGGCGGCCAGCTTCATGCTGGCACAGTAGATCTCCATGGCCTGCTCCAGCTGCTCGATGGGGGGCAGGGAGGGGGCCACGCGCATATTGCTGTCCAGCGGGTCGTTCTTGTAGGGGTAGGTGGCGCCGGCGCCGGTCATGGTGAGGCCGGCCTCCTTGCAGAGCTTCCAGGTGGCCTTGGCGATGCCGGGCATGGTGTTCACGCTGACGAAATAGCCGCCCTTGGGGCGCTGCCAGCTGGCGATGCCCAGCGGCGCGATCTCTTTGTCCAGGGCGTCCAGCACGCACTTGAACTTGGGCCCCAGGATCTGGGCGTGGCGCTTCATCAGGGCCAGCACATGTTCCTTGTCCCGGAAGTAGCGGACGTGGCGCAGCTGGTTTACCTTGTCATAGGAGATGATCTGGGCGTTCAGCAGCTTCTTCATATAGGCCATGTTCCGCTCGCTGCAGGCGAAAACGGAGATGCCCGCGCCGGGGAAGGTGATCTTGGAGGTGGAGGCAAACTCGAAGACCATGTCCTCGTTTCCGTACTTGGCGCACTCCTTCAGAATGTCCGGGAAGGGGACGTAGTCGCCCTCAAACTCATGCACGCAGTAGGCGTTGTCCCACATCAGCAGGAAGTCCGGCGCGGCATGCCGCAGGGAGGCGATGCGGCGGATGGTCTCCGCGCTGTAGATGATGCCGTCGGGGTTGGAGTACTTGGGCACGCACCACATGCCCTTCACCTCCGGGTCCAGGGCCAGAGACTCCACCACGTCCATGTCCGGGCCTTCGGCCGTCATGGGCACGGGGATCATCTCCATGCCGAAGCTCTCGGAGATGCCGAAGTGCCGGTCATAGCCGGGGGCGGGGCAGAGGAACTTGACCCGATCCAGCTTCGCCCAGGGGCAGGGCCCCATGACCCGGCCATGGGTGTAGGCCTTGGCGATGGTGTCGTACATCAGCTGCAGGGAAGCGCTGCCGCCCACGAAGACGTTCTCGGGCTTCACGTCCAGCAGCTCCGCAAAGAGGGCGCGGCAGGAGGGCAGCCCCTCCAGGTTGCCGTAGTTGCGCACGTCGATGCCGTCGCAGAAATAGTCGCTCTCGGAATTGAGCAGGTCCATCATGGGCCCGTTCATGTCCAGCTGCTCCTTGCCGGGCTTGCCGCGGGCCATGTTCAGGCTGAGCCCCCGGGCCTTCAGCTCCTCATACTGCGCGCGGACCTGCTCCAGCTCCGCCCGGAGCTCTTCCTTGGTCATTTCGGCGTATTTTTTCATAGGTAACGATCCTTTCCGTTTTCCGGCTGGGCCGGATCCTGATACTTCACGCTGTTTTGATCGAAAAATGAGGGAAACCGGAACCGCTGTGCCGATAAATCTTCACTGCAATTTATCATAGCATAAAGCGCCGTGACATTCAAGGCAACAAAGGTTTTTTCCCGAAAGTGACTCTTTTCCTTTCGGAAAAGCTGTGCTATGATGAATTCAACCCATTAACGAAACGGAGTGCTGCCAATGCGTGCAATGTGGATGCCCATGGAGCTGACGCTGCCCATGGTGCTGATCGTGGCGGTGGGAGTATTTCTGGCCTCCTTTATGGACGGGATCGCCGGGGGCGGCGGCATCATCTCGGTGCCCACCTATTTCCTGGCGGGACTGCCCGCCCATCTGGCACTGGGCACCAACAAGCTCTCCTCCTGCATCGGCACGGCGGTGTCCACCGGCCGCTTCATCCGCAGCGGCTATGTGAACTGGAAGCTGGGCGTGCCCTCCATCGCTCTGGCCCTGGTGGGGGCGGCACTGGGCACCCGGCTGCAGCTCATGGTCAGCGAGCGGGCGCTGCAGATCCTGCTGCTGGCGGTTCTGCCGGTGGTGGCGGTGGTGGTGCTGCGGCAGCGAAAGCTCCCCGAAGAGCCGGGGGACATCGCCCCGGGCCGGCAGGCCTTCATCGTCCTGCTGGCGGCCTTCATCGTCGGCGCCTACGACGGCTTTTACGGCCCCGGCACCGGCACCTTCCTGATCCTCATCTTCTGCACCCTGGGCAAGCTGGACGTCCGCACCGCCTCCGGCAACGTGAAGCTGGTGAATCTCTCCAGCAATATCGGGGCCCTGGCCACGTCGCTGCTCCACGGCAAGGTCTTCCTGGCCCTGGGGCTCATCGGCGCGGTGGCCTCGGCGGCGGGACACTGGCTGGGCTCGGGCCTTGCCATCAAGGACGGCTCCAAAATCGTCCGGCCCGCCATCTTAGTGGTGCTGGTGCTGCTGGCGATCAAGGTTTTGACAGATATTCTCTGAGGCCGGTCCAAAGGAGGGCTTGCATGAAAAAGACTATCGGCATTGTAGGGGGCATGGGCCCCCTGGCCACGGCGGATCTGCTCATCAAGATCACCATGGCCACCCGGGCGGACAGCGACCGGGAGCACATCCGCGTCTACATCGACAGCGACGCCGCCATCCCGGACCGCACCGCCGCCATCCTGGAAGGGGGCGAGGACCCGGTGCCGGAGATGACGACCGCCCTGCGCAATCTGGAGCGCTGCGGAGCGGACTGCATCGTCATGGCCTGCAACACCGCCCATTACTTTCTGCCCCGGCTGCGGAAGCTGACGGAGACGCCCATCCTGGATATGCTGGAGATCACCGCCAAAAGCTGTGCCCGACTCTATCCGGGAAAGAAGGCGGCGGTCCTGGCCACCACCGGCACCCTGCGTACCGGGCTCTATGACCGGGCGCTTCAAAAGGAGGGCGTGCCCTTCCTGCTGCCGGACGAGAAGCAGCAGGCCTTCCTCATGCACCTTATCTACGATGTGGTGAAGGCCTCCCGGCCCATGCAGCCGGCGGAGGAGGGCTGGGCCGAGCTTCTGCGGGAACTCAGGGAACGGGGCGCGGATTACTTCATCCTGGCATGCACGGAGCTGCCCATCGTGGCCAACACCCTGCCGGACGAGGGGCCCTTTGTAGACCCCACGGAGGAGCTGGCAAAAGCGGCGGTGGTCTACTGCGGCTATGAGCTGAAGGAGCCGCCGGAGGGCGGAGGACCCCCGGGAGACGATACAACAGAACAGCGGCCCCGGGCACAGGCGGTGCCCGACGGGGCGGAAGACGGATCACCAAAAGGGTGATTTTTTTGTTGGTATCATGCTTCGCGATTTAGCGTAATATATTAATAAAAACAACAAGAAGCAAAACGATAGCATCTTTTCCAATTTAGCGTGATATATAATTCCGCTATACTTTTAGAATTTAATGTAATATACTACTACATAAGAACCGGCATATGCCGGAGAGGAAAAAGAGAAATCAAGAAAGGAATTAGGAGGGGTATTATGGCAAGCAACGCACCCAAAAAGGGCGGAATCTTTCAGGCTTACCTGAACTTCAACGTCCTGTACAAGATCCTCATCGGTCTCGTCATCGGCGCCGTCGCCGGCATCATCCTGGCTGTTTCAGGAATCACCGCACTTCCCCCTTGGATCAGCATCTTCGGCACCATCTTTACCAGACTGCTGAAGATGATCATCATCCCGATGATCGTGGGCTCCCTGGTAGTCGGCGCATCTTCTGTATCCCCGGCCACTGTCGGTAAGGTCGGTATCCGGATCATTGTGATGTATCTGATCACCTCTGCCTTCGGCGTCATCATCGGCCTGCTGATGGGCAACATCTTCCAGCCCCACGCGGAATTGGCCCAGGTCACGGAGATGGCTGCGGAAGCTGCCGGCAAGACTGCCGAGACCAATGTCTGGGACGTCATTTCCAACATCATCCCCACCAGCGTGCTGACCTCCCTGGTCAACGAGACGGTGCTGCAGGTCATCTTCTTCTCCCTGGTCTTTGGCCTCTGCCTGTCCTACATGAAGGTCTCCGAGGATGAGCGGATCCGCCGCATCTCCGGCACCGTGTTCGACATCTTCGACTGCCTGACCGAGATCATGATGAAGGTCGTGCGCGGCATCATGCAGTACGCCCCCATCGGCGTTGCGGTTTTGATCTGCGAGGTCTTTGCCAAGAACGGCGCAAAGATCGCCGGTGCGCTGGTCACCGTCACCATCGCCTGCTTCCTGGGCTATGCCATCCACGTGGTCCTGGTTTACGGCGGCCTGCTGAAGATCTACAAGATCAAGATCGGCACCTTCTTCAAGGAGGCCCGCACCCCGTTCATCACCGCTTTCGTTACCCGTTCCTCCAACGGCACCCTGCCCACCACCATGGCGGCGGCTGAGAACCTGGGCGTGGATAAAGAGGTCTATGCCTTCTCCCTGCCCCTGGGCGCCACCATCAACATGGACGGCACCGCCATCTACCAGGGCGTCTGCGCCTTCTTCCTGGTCATGTCCTGCTTCGGCCGCGGCCTGACCTTCGGTGAGATGGGCATGATCGTTCTGCTGGCCACTCTGGCCTCCATCGGCACCGCGGGCGTGCCCGGCGCCGGCGCCATCATGCTGGCCATGGTCATGCAGGGCATCAACCTGCCCATTGCCGAGGGCACCGTCCTGGCCGGCGCTTACGCCATGATCCTGGGCATCGACGCCATCCTGGATATGGGCCGTACCGCGCTGAACGTGTTCGGCGACCTGACCTGCACCTGCTGCGTTGCCAAGCGCATGAATTATCTCCAGGAAGACGCCGTCATCAAGTAAGGCATGAACCGCAACGACCTGGATAAGCGCCTGCGGGAGCTGGGCATCTACAGCGACTTCTATATGCGGAGGGAACTGAAGGCCCTGCCCCAGTTGCTGGAAGAGGGGGAGCAGCTCAACTGCATCCTCACCGGCGTCCACGAGGCGGAGCGCAAAATGCTGGCCGTCACGGACCGGCGGCTCATCGTGATCTTCGCCGCAGCTCTCTCTCCGGGTGACATCAAGGTCATCCCCCGGGATGCGGTGGGGGACTGGCACTTTGAGAAAAAGCTGCTGTTCTCCTCAGTGAGCTTCTCTACCAGGAGCGGCACGGCGTTTACCTTTACCAACACCCAGGGCTCCCTGAAGGACCTCTTCGAGTGGGCCATGCAGCAGCCTGTCAAGTGAATCAAAAAAGGATGTGAAAGCTTGCTTTCGCATCCTTTTTTGATTTCGTTTTTGTTTTGGTTTTCAGACTTTAGTTTTGAGGAAAAACGGAACGCAGCCGTCGTGCTGTCATCCTGAACGAAGGGAAGGATCTCGCCCCCCGGCGCAGGGTCGGATCCGGGCATCCCGGCGAAGACGAGCGCCGCGCTCCGTCTCCGCCGTAGGGGCGCGCTACGCCCTTGCGGTCGCCCGCCAAAAGCCTTCCCCGCGCACGGGGAAGGTGGCATCCGCCGATCTCCCGCGAGGCGGATGACGGATGAGGTCCCCGTTGTCACGGCGTGGGGATGAGCAGAGCTTGGAACGTCGCGCGTTTCTCGCTCTTCAGGATGTCCTCGACGACCCGCACAGCGCGCAGCGCTGTCATCCTGAGGAGGCAAAGCTGACGAAGGATCTCGCCCCCGGCACAGGGGCGGATCCGCGCATCACCGCGGATACCAGCGCTGCGTTCCGTCTCCGCCGTAGGGGCTGCCGCCCTCGGCAGCCCGAGCCCCCGCTGCCTGAAAGGGAGTCCGTAGCGCCGAGCATTGCTCGGCGGCACACTGGGGCGGATGGCCTTTCACGCTTCACCGCGCTCCGGGAATCAGGAATTCTCACAGCGATATTTGTGCATGCGTGAAAACCCTTGACGGATTCGCACCGAGGTGGCTGCGAATTCGCCCAAAGCATGTGCTGCGTTTTGCTTGTGCCGCCGGGACGTCCGGGAGGCCGTCCCCTACGAGGAAATCAGGATTTCCGCTCTGTCCGGGAGTTGGCGCATGACTGCAGCTGTGAAAAGGCGGATCTCAAGTCGTCTTCACAAAAAAGGCCTCATTTTCACCCGTCAGGAACCATAGATCTCCCAAAAGTATCTGTCTAATAACGAGCTGCCGCAAAAGAGCTGCTCACAAATAGCCTTTCCGTTTTGGACGGCAACATATTTCTTGGTGTGCTCGTTGAGAAGAAAGTTTTCGGCAAGCTGCCGCAAGAATACATCCCGGGCCAGAGCCAGGCAGCTTCTCATATACGTAGCCCCTCGTTCCTCGTATGGATCGCCCAGGAGAAATCCATGGAGAGAAAGCGTGTACCCTGCGATAAACAGGAACAGAGGATCCGCGCTTGCTTTCCGTTCCCCAAGATCGAGATTCTTTTTCCAAACGCCCAAGGCCGAGCGGTTGGGGTCGTCTGCATGGAGCTTGCTCTCATGGGGACCCTCGATTTCATAAAACCAGGAGAAACCGACCAGGGAATACAGGATTCGTGCGTCTTCTTGCTGGTGGTACAGCGCTTCCAGGTAGGAGAGAGCCTGATCCCATTGAAAGCTTTCCTCATAAGCTGACAGCGTCCTGTCGTAGTAAAAAATACTCATGGGTATGCTCCTTTCCCAGAAAAATAGGGACACACAGTGAGACGCGGTGTGAATTCTCATCTGGGGCGCTGCCTGATTTCTTCCTTACATATGCCGCTTTCTTTCTCCGTCCGCAGCCTCTCCCGATATTTCCGCTTGAGCTGGCGGATCCTGACGAAATCATCCCGCGACCAGTGCAGGAGCAGCGCACAGGCTGCGAGCCCGCCCGCCAGCAGGATGGCGGCCAGGAGGAACAGGACAGTCGCATCGTTCCTTTTCTGCATTTGCCAGGCCTGCATATCTCCATAGACCCTGCCGTTGGCGGATAAGGTGGCCACCGCGTCTTGGAAGATCCAGGGGTACCAGGTGAACGCCAATTGATCCCCCGGAACTACGCGCCCCTCCTTCACATCGTCATAAAAGTCCTCGCGCAAATGATTTGCGAGTATATATTCTCGATGATCCGACGTGGTGAGGATGAGACTTCTGTGACGGAAGCCGACATCCCAGCGACAATCCGCAAAAGTGGCACGGACGGGTTCTGATGGCTTGGCACAGAGCTCCATGGTCCCAATGATCAGCAGGGGTGCAATCAAAAGCAGGACAAGCAGCAAGGGCGGAAGAGCGGAGAGGATCAGCTTTCTGCGCAGCCGGTTTTGCCTCCGGATATGAAGAATGCTTTTCTCCTGCCTTGTCATGCAATCACCTCTGTCGCGTGTCATCGTGCCTCCGGGGCGGCCACAGTGAATTCGTTCTGATATTATAACGTCCGGGAAGGGCAAAAAGTTTCATCGTCTGGGCGAAGGGGCATCGTTTTCACCGCTACCGTATCACGGACCTGCGCTTCGGTCAAGATGAAAAGGAGAAGCGTGTGAGCTGGATTCGGCAGAGGCTGCGAATTCGCCCAAAGCATGTGCTGCGTTTTGCTTGTGCCGCCGGGACGTCCGGGAGGCCGTCCCCTACGAGAAGGACAGACGCTTCTGCCGTGCACGGGGATAGGTAGTTAAGGTAAGACATAGAGGATAAGGCTTCGCGAGCGATGTGAGGCGAAGGATCTCGCTCCCGGCGCAGGGGCGGATCCGGGTAGCCCGCGGACACGAGCGCCGCGCTCCGTCTCCGCCGTAGGGGCTGCCGCCCTCGGCAGCCCGAGTCCCCGTGCCTGAAGGTGGTGTAGCGCCGAGCATTGCTCGGCGGCACACTGGGACGGATGTGCCGTTTCCTCCTCGCCGCTCTCCGAGAATCAGGGATCCTCAAATCGACATTTGTGCATGCGTGAAAACCCTTGACGGATCCGCACCGGGGCGGCTGCGAATTCGCCGAAAGCATGTGCTGCGTTTTGCTCGTGCCGCCGGGCGACCGCAAGGGTCGCCCCTACGAAGGAGACCGACGCTGCGGTTGGAACAGGGGAGTTGTACCACAACCCCTCCGTCACCGCCTCGCGGGAGATCGGCGGTGACACCTCCCCTTGCACAGGGGAGGTTTTTGTGGGCCGCGCGGGAAAGAAATCTGCTTTCAGGACCTAAAACTAAAAACTACAAACTAAAAACTGAAAAAGCGAACCTGGAAAAATCGCAGATTTTTCCAGGTTCGCTTTTTCTTATCGGTATGCCAGGATCGTGAGGATGGTGTAGGTCAGAATCAGGCTCCCGAAGATCAGGATCTGCTTGCCCCGGTGTTCGGTGAGCAGGCCCACAAACTCCCGCACGGAGGCGTTGGGCCAGAAATACCACTTGGTGTCGGCCCCCATGCCTACCGCCCGCATCTTCACACGCCGGGCGTAGAGCCCGCTGCGGAAGACGTGATAGTTGGTGGTGGCAAAGGCCACCTTGCCCAGGGGATTCACCTTCCAGATCTGGGCCTTGGAGTACTTCATGTTCTCAAAGGTGTCGGTGGACCGGTCTTCCTCCAGGATCCGCTCCTCCGGGACGCCCTGCTCCAGCAGGTAGCGTTTCATGCAGGCGCTCTCGGAGCAGACCTCGTCCGGCCCCTTGCCCCCGGAGGTCACAAAGATGGGCGCCTTTCCGGTGGCGGCCTCCTGCTTTTCGGCAAAACGCAGGGCACGGTCCAGCCGTCCCCGCAGCAGGGGAGAGGGGCTGCCGTCCTTCCGGAAGCCGCAGCCCAGGACAATGAGAAAGTCCTTGTCCGGCTCCGGCTCGTAGCGGGCGGCGATGACGTCGGCCATGATTGCGCCGATGAGCATGCACTCAAAGTACAGGTACACCGCGGCGAAAATGTTCGCGGCCAGGTCGTGGAGCATGACCTGAAGTCGGCTGCCGCTGGCGTAGCGGTCAAAGAGGAAGAGCAGCACCAGTCCCGCCACCAGCAGGAAGGAGAGGAGAATGCCCAGGATGTTCACAAGCCGCCTGCCCTCGTGCCGGATCAGGGAGATGTTGGAGACACAGAGCGCTGCGGAAAAGAGCAGCAGGAAGGGGGAGGAGTAATACATGAAGTTTTTGGCCGAATCCAACAAAATGTGCAGGATCTCATTGGCCTGGTAGACCTGGGGATAGCGGACCAGCAGCAGGGTGATGCGCAGCTGCATGACGGCCACCGCCAGCAAAAACAGGGAAAAGCCCATGTAGTAGATGGTGTTGTAGGAATAGGGATTGTACTGGATCTGCTTGAAGAGGGCGGCGATGAGCTGCCCCACCGCGGCCAGGAGAAAGAGCCCGATCAGGGCGCTGATGAGGGCCGCGTGCCGCTGGGCGTTTTTCTGCACCAGGAGGATCACGATCAGCAGCACGAAGAGCGCCTGAAGCAGCAGGTTATAGAGCTTGGGTTTTTTGTTTCTGGTGTCGAATTTCATTTGGCCCGGTGCACCTCCCGCAGAAAGCGCTGCAGCGCTTCCGGACCTTCGGAGGCGTCCTCCAGTCCCGTATCCCCCAGGGGGATCAGCTTGTTGGCACCGTGATAGTCGCTGCCCGCCGTGACATAGAGGTCGTAGCGCTGGGCCAGGTCCAGCATCATGCTGCGGAGCTTCCTGGTAAAGCCGGAGTAGTAGGCCTCCACCCCCTGCAGGCCGAAGCCCATCAGGCGCCGCAGCCGCTCCTCCATCTCCTCGCCCAGGATGAGCTGGTCCCCGCTGCCGTAGACCGGGTGGGCCAGCACCGGGATGCCGCCGCTTGCCAGGATGCCGCGGATGGCCTCCTCCGGGCTCAGATACTGGTCCTTCAGATGGAGCTGGTCGATGAATTCCTTGATGGCCTGGTTCTTGTCCCGGGCGTAGCCGTACTTCACCATGAGATTGCCGATATGGGGCTTGCCGGGGTTGTCCTGGGACAGCAGCTTTTTCAGCTCCTCCTGGGGGAAGCGGAAGCCGAAGCGATCCCGCAGAAAGTCAAGCCTGGCGTGGACCTTCTCCATGCGGACCCGGTGCCCGTCGTCCACCACCCGACGGATGGGGGCCGACTCCGGGTCGTAGCCGTAGCCCAGGATGTGGTACTGGCCCAGGCTGTCCCGGCAGGAGAACTCCACCCCGGTGATAAAGCCGGGATCCCCCTCCCGCAGCAGGCCGATCATCTGGAGGCTGCCCTTGTAGGCGTCGTGGTCCGTCAGGGCAAAGAGCTCCAGCCCCGCCTGCCGGACGCAGTCCAGCAGCTCCTCCGGCGTGTTGCTGCCGTCGGAGACGGTGCTGTGCATATGCAGGTCGATTTTTTTCGGAATCATCATGGCTGACCTCTTGTGTGGAAGAATGGAATCACAAGATTCAGCCCCCTTTCGGGGGCTGGTCTCAGAAGTTCTTTTTCAGGGTGAGGATGTTCTGTCCGTCCTTGTACTGGTAGCTCACGTCGTCCATGGCCTTGCGGGCCAGGAACACGCCCAGGCCGCCGATCTCCCGCGCCTCGGCGGGGAGACTGACGTCCGGTTCCTCCATGGCCAGGGGATCAAAGGGCATACCCTTGTCCACAAAGGTGATGGTCACCCGGACCGGATCCTCCTCCACATCCACCCGGACGATGGCCTTGCCGGTCTCCGGCTTGTAGGCATAGTGGGCGATGTTGATGAAGATCTCCTCCGCCGCCACGCTGATCTGCATCTGGGCCTTCAGCGGGCAGTCCGCCGCCTCCAGGTGCTGTTCGATGAAGCCGAGCACCGTGGGGAGATTGTCGTCTACGGCCTCCACTTCCAGCTCGTTGCGGCTGAAGAGCAGGGTGTCCGTCTTCTCCAGCAGTCCCAGCAGCTCGTCTTTCCACAGCTGGATCTCGGCCCTTCCGGCCTCCGTCTCCAGCCCCTTGCGGCGGATGGAGCGGCGGATCATCCGGGTGTAGCCGATGATGCGGGCCTTGTCCTCCACCTCCCGGAGTTTCTTTTCATTGGAGGTGCCCAAATACGCGGCCAGGGATCTGCGCCAGAAGAGGCGGCCCATCTCAAAACTCAGCCCCTGGAAGCGCACGATCACACTGTGATCATATTCGGAGTAGCCCTGGAAGGAATTGTAGATGGAGCCCAACTCGAAGATCGGGTGCCCCACAGCCAGGGTGTCCATGTCGATGAGCAGCACCTCGTCGTTCTGCAGTTCCAGATTCTTGGTGTGGTAGTCCCCGTGGATCATATGGTCGTCATGGGGCACTTCCTCAATGAGACGCAGCAGCTTCTCTCCGGCCTCCGCGGGCAGATAGTCCTGCACGAAGCGGGCCCACATGAGGGCGGTCTCCTTCATGTCCGGCAGCTTGCCCTTGGGGACGACGGTGGAGTGGATGCGCTTGAGCATGTCCACATACTCCTTCACGCACCAGTCCAGCTTCTCCGGCTCCGTGGACAGGATCTTGGAGAAGGACCGGGCGTTCAGCAGCTCGAAGACCGAGCCGTAGCTCTCGCCCACCTTCACCACGTCATAGGAAATGGCCGTGGGGATGCCCAGGATCAGGGCAAGCTTCGCCACCTCACGCTCGTGCTGGATGTCCGCCAGCGCGTCGGCGTTGTTGTAGACTTTCACCACGTTGTCCTGGTCGATGCGGTAGATGGTGCCGTTGGCGCCCCGGCCGATCTCCTCGCAGCCCTCCACGGATACCACGCGGTAGGCCTTCTCCACGGGCATCATTTCGGTGAAGCCGGTCATGTCCAGGATCTCATAGACCTCGGAATTTACATTGATGATGCGCATATCCGCGTACTGCTTGCGCAGCCGCAGCAGGACACGCAGGCCCGCGCTGGAGATATAGGCAAGCTCCGCCGCGTCCATGGTCAGCTCTCCGCCGGCAAAGCCTTGCAGCTCACCGCGGATCCGCTCTTCCACCTGGGAGGCGTTGTTGGAATCGATTCTGCCCTTCAGTTCAATCGTCATGTTCGTTTCCGCCCTTTCCCTTGTACTCCAGGCAGAGCATGGTCAGATCGTCAAACTGCTCCGCTCCGCCGATATAGCTGTTGATCTCTTCCGTCACCTGGCGGAGGATCTGCTCGGGATGCGCCCGGCCCTGCCGGTTCAGCGCGTCCAGCATCCGGTCCGTGCCGAAGAGATCGCCTTCCGTATTCATGGCCTCGGTGACGCCGTCGGTGTATAGGAAGAGTCTGGAGCCGGGCTCCAGATGCATCTCGTATTCCTTGTAGCGCACCCCGTCAAAGGCGCCGATCACAAGCCCGTGCTTGTCCCGGAAAAGCTCAAAGCTGCCGTCCGGCCGCTGGAGGGCGGGGTACTCGTGCCCGGCGTTGGCGGCGGTCAGCTTCCCGGTGGAGATCTCCAGGATCCCCAGCCAGGTGGTCACAAACATCTCCTCCCGGTTGTTGGAGCAGATGGCCGCGTTGGTATCGCTGAGGATCCGGGCGGGGGACTTGCCCAGCATGGCGTTGTTGGCGAGGATGATCTTGGAGGCCATCATGAACAGCGCCGCCGGGATGCCCTTGCCGGACACGTCCGCGATCACCATGCACAGGTGATCCTGATCGATCAGGAAGAAATCGTAGAAGTCGCCGCCGACCTCCTTGGCCGGGTCCATGCTGGCGTAGATGTCAAACTCCTTCCGGTCCGGGAAGGCGGGGAAAATGCCGGGCAGCATGTCCGCCTGGATCCGGGTGGCCAGGGCCAGCTCCGTGCCGATACGCTCCTTCTCCGCCGTGATCCGGGTGATCTGGCTGATGTAGTCCCGGGTCTTCCTGGAGAGGGAAGCAAAGGATTCGGCCAGGATCTCGATCTCGTCGTCGGTGCGGTAGACCTCCTCCATCTCGAAGGCCTGGTCGCTTCCGCTGAGCGCGTTGATGCGGCGGGTCATGTGCTCCAGGGGCTTGACCACCTTTTTGGCCAGGGCCAGCGCGCTCATAATGGCCAGCAGCACCACCACCGCGGTCAGCACCAGTACCGTGGTCTCAGCGTGCTTTGCGCCCTTCTGATAGAGAGCCGTTGCGTCCTTGTTGATGTCGGCATAACGGCTCAGCATGGCCGCCGTGGGCTGATCGGTGACCTCCTTTTCTACCACGGAAAGGAGCGTCCAGCCCAGGGTCTCCATAGGCGCGCCGGTCAGATAGCAGTACTTGCCGTCGATCTCGATGAGGGAGAGGGGCGTCCGCTCCCGCAGGGCAAGCTTCACAAAGTCCGCAAGCTCTGTATTATCGCTCTCCCGCAGATCCGCCGCTTTGCTGGACAGCGCAGGCTTGAAAACGCCGCTTTCCCGGGGGGAGAACAGTACCTCGCCGTCCCCGTTGATCACGCAGAGATAGCCGTTCTCGGAGGATCTGCTCTGCACGTACTCGTCGATGGCGGTCAGGAAAACGTCTGCGCCAACCACGGCGACAAGCTCCCCGTCCCGGTAAACGGGCGCGGCGCACACAAGCCCCAGAATACCGCTGAAGCTGTCCGTCTCCACGCCGGTGAAGATCAGGTCGCCGGCCTCCACCGCCTGGCGGTACCAGGGCCGCTCATGGACCGTCGGGGCATAGGCTACCGAGCCATCCTCCAGAATATACACGTCGGAGCGGTCATCCACAAAAAGGATGCAGCCGTCGGTAGTGGCGACGAAGCAGGAGTTGAGCTTGTCGGAGTTTTGGTACATGGACAACATGATCTCGCTCATGTTGGCCACCAGGCCCAGATCCCGGGACGCCGCCGGGTCCACGCCCTCCTCGTGCTGCATCTGCACGGTAGGGGTGCCGGCCTTGGAAGCGTCCGGCTCATAATAGGGATGGGGAGCAAAATCCGACTCGTGGGCAAAAAGCTCTGTAGCAAAGGCCTGCAGCGTCTTCACGTCGGTGCCCACATCCGAAAACAGGTCGTTTGCGATGTAGGCCTGCAGGGCTGTGGTCCTGGCCATGGAGCTTTCCAGAACCGCCATCATGGTCTCCTCCGAGACCTCTTCGATGGCGATCTGCTGCCGGTCGTTGGCATCCTGCACCACGCTTGTCAGATTGTTTCTCTGGTAGATCGATACGGCTCCGTAGACGCCGATGAGCGCAAGAATGATGATCAGCATCAGGTTGAAGATCTTCTGCTGCAGGCCGCCGATCTTGATCCCTCGTATGATCTTCATTCGATGGTCAGAATATCGGTGAAGCCCGTGACCTCAAAAATCTCCATGATGGTGTCGTTCACGTGCACCAGCTTCATGCTGCCCTGACGGCTCATGCGCTTCTGGGTGGACAGCAACACCCGCAGACCTGCGGAGGAGAGGTAGTCCAGCGCTTCAAAGTCCAGCACCAGCTCCTTCACATTGTCCAGAGAGTCCACCAGCTCCTTCTCCAGCTCCGGAGAGGTGATGGTGTCCAGCCTGCCCTCCAGCTGGAAGCAGGCCTTTTCGTTTTCGACGGTCTTTTTGATGTTCAGCATTCCGTTCCCTCCTGTGTAAAGTAAGAAAAACCGCAGCTCCCGCAGCCTCCGCCCGGAACGCCCTGTCTGTGTTCCGCTGAGACCGAAGGGGAATGTCCAGTATGGTTTAGACTGATTTATAATTATAAAGGAAAAGCCCTGCAAAAACAAGATGCTCTTTTGAAAAGCGCCCGCTGTTCAAGCGAAAAATCCTGCCAGACGGCAGGATTTTTCAGAAAGCAGGCGGCCTTCTCACTCCGGACGCTTTTTGCTCTTGTAATCTACGCAAAGCATCGTCAAATCATCAAAACGCTCCGCATCCCTGACGAAGTCCTCCAGACTGCGGCGTACCTGCGTCAGAAGCTCTTTCGGAGAAGCTTCCGCCTCGATGTTCAGCGCATCCAGCATGCGCGCAAGCCCGAACATCTCCTGGCCGCTTTCGCCGCCCATGGCCTCCGGCACGCCGTCGGTATACAGGAAGAGCTTGGAGCCCGGCTGCAGCTGCAGCTCATACTGCTGATAGCGCATGCCGCTCATGCCGCCGATCACAAAGCCGTGCTTGTCCTTCAAAAGCTCAAAGCGGCCCTCCGGCGTTTTGATGGCGGGATATTCGTGTCCGGCGTTGGCGGCGGTAAGTTTTCCGGTAGAGAGCTCCAGGATCCCTACCCAGGCGGTGACGAACATCTCCTCTTCGTTGTTGGCGCAGATGGCGTCGTTGGTGCGGGTCAGGATCTCCGCCGGGGATTTCCCCAGCATGGCGCAGCTCTGCAGAATGATCTTGGAGACCATCATGAACAGCGCCGCCGGAACGCCCTTTCCGGATACGTCCGCGATCACCAGGCACAGGTGATCCTCGTCCACCAGGAAGAAATCGTAGAAGTCGCCGCCCACTTCCCGGGCGGGCTCCATGGTGGCAAAGATGTCAAACTCCGAGCGGTTGGGGAAGGGCGGGAAAATGCTGGGCAGCATGGAGGACTGGATCTTCGTGGCCAGGGACAGCTCCGTGCTGATGCGCTCCCGCTCCGCGGTGATGGCCGCGTTTTCCGCGATGTATTCCTTCATGCGCTGGGTCAGGGAGCGGAAGGAATCCGCAAGCAGCTGGGTCTCTCCGTCGGCGTCCAGATCCAGCGTGAAGTCCAGATTGTCGCCCTCCAGGGAGCGGACCTCCTCGGTGAGCTGCTGGATGGGCTTTACGATCTTGTTGGAAAGCGCCACGGAGACCACCAGCGCGATGACCACCGCCACACCGAGCAGGCAAAGCAGCAGCATGTTGGCGTTTTTGCTGTAGGTCTTTGCATTCTCAAGCGCCCAGTCCGTGGTAAGCTCGATGCTGTCCAGCAGCTGATTGGTGGGAGAATCCACCTCCTCCTGAGAGAGGAAGACGACCATGGACCAGCCGACCGTCCGCATGGGGGCGAAGGCCGCGTAGTAGGGCACCCCGTTCAGGACCAGCCGCGTGACGCCGGCGCCGCCCTCCACGGCCCAGCGGGCCATCTCGGAAAGCGCCGCATTCCCGGCGCTGCGCAGGTCCTCTCCGTCCGGCACTGCGGCAAGGGGGCCGTTATCGAAGGTGGAAAACAGGACCTGCCCCCTGCGGTTCAGGATGCAGGCGTGGCTGCTGCTGCCCAGGTTCACGCTCTGGACCAGGCTTTCCATGTCGTCCAGATACATGCCGCCGCCGGCGACGGCCATCAGTTTTCCTTCGGCGTAAACCGGGATCCCGCACATGATGCCGAGGCGGGGGGTGTGGGCGTCCTTGGTGACGGGGGTGAAGTACGGTTCCCCACTCTGGGCCGCGCCCTGATACCAGGGCCGTTCTCTGGCCTCCAGAGGCAGGAGATTTCCGGCCTCGTCATATTTCCTGGCGGGGATATAGTCCGCCTGCACCATGAAGCCGGATTCCGTCGCCACATAGATGGAGGCGAGGTTGGCCTGGCTCCTGTTCACGGACATCAGCACGTCCTGTACATTGCCGA
>ONCI01000010.1 GCA_900316255.1 uncultured Eubacteriales bacterium
TATGGCCTGCATGCTGGAAGGCAAGCACGTCTCCTGGCTGCCCTCTTACGGCCCTGAGATGCGCGGCGGCACGGCCAACTGCTCCGTCATCGTGAGCGATGATCCGATCGGCACCCCGATGGTCGACAAGGCCGACGCCGTTGTGGCGATGAACCTGCCCTCCCTGCTCAAGTTTGAGGATTCCGTCAAGCCCGGCGGCGTGCTCGTGGTCAACTCCTCCATCATCGACCGCAAGGTCGAGCGGGACGACATCACCGTGGTCTACTGCGACGCCAACCACATCGCCGAGGAAGTCGGCAACCCCAAGGGCGCAAACGTCGCCATCCTGGGTGCGCTGATGGCCAAGGACCCCGCCTGCAGCACCGACAGTATGGTGGAGGCCATCCGCCTGGAGCTGGGCGAGCGCAAGGCCCGCTTCCTGGAGGGCAACAAGAAGGCCCTCTTCGCTAAGTCCCAATTGAAAAAGCAAAAAAACAGTCTGCATGTTTTTCATGCAGACTGTTTTTTTAGGTCGGGCCGGCAGAGGGCCGAGCAGCGTTATTTGTTGATGTCCAGATCCGCGGTGACTTCGTAATAGTCGCAGGCGTGAGCGGTCCAGCCGGTCACATAGCTGCGGGAGATCATGTTCATCTCCAGGAAGGAGCAGAACACGTAGGCGTTGTCGTCCAGGATCAGCTGCTGCAGCCGGATGGCAAGATCCGCCCGCCGGGCCGGATCGAACTCGGTGGACAGCTCCTCGATCAGGGCGCTGACCTGCTCGTTTTCATAGGCGCCGAAGTTGTAGCTCATGCCGGGCAGGCAGGAGGTGGTGAAGAAGTACTGGGGATCGCCGGAGGGCGCCACCACCAGCGCGGAGGCGTAGATGTCCCAGCTGGTCATATCCTTGAGGAACTCCCGGCGGTTGGCGGTGTTGTTGATGTCCACCTCAATGCCGATCTCCTTCAGAGAGGCGTGTACGGACTCCGCCAGCAGCGGCAGCTCCTGACGGCTGGGATAGGTCAGCCAGCGGATGACCAGCTTCTCGCCGTCCTTTTCCCGGATGCCGTCGCCGTCGGAATCGACCCAGCCGGCCTCCTCAAGGACCTTCATGGCGCCGGCGGGATCATAGGTCTCGGTCTTGATGTGCTCGCCGCCGAAGGTGGAGAAGCCGTCGGGGAAGGCGCCGTTGCCCACCACGCCGTGGCCGTCCAGCAGCGTCGCCACAAAGCCGGCCTTGTCGATGCCCATGGCGATGGCCTTGCGCACGGCGGGATCCTGAATGATGGGGCTGGTCATATTCATGGAGCCGAAGAAGGCGCGGGAGGTCTGGATGCTGGAGAACTGGAAATCCGCGTTCTCAAAGTTGGGATAGGCCTCGTAGGCCATGCCGTAGGCGGCGTCGATGTCGCCGGCCTGCAGGGCGGCGGCCAGGGTGTCGCCGTTGGAGAGGGTGCGGATGGTCAGCTCATCGATCTTCGGCGTGCCGTTCCAGTAATACTCGTTGGGGACCAGGGTGATGTGGTCGTCCATCAGCATGTCCACCGCCTTGTAGGGGCCGGTGCCCACGGAGATGCCGGTCTCAAAATCGGAGGCGTCCACGTCGATGATGCAGGCGTAGGGGTCGCCCAGGTAGTTCATCAGGGCCGGGTTCGGCTCAGAGGTGACGATGGTCAGGACCTGACCGTCGGCCTCCATGCTGACGATCTTGGTGTCGCCGGGGGCGCGGTCGTGGACCTCCAGCAGGTGCTCAAAGCACTGCTTTACCGCCGCAGCGTCCATGTCGCGGCCGGAGGAGAACTTCACGCCGTCACGCAGCGTGATGGTCCAGGTGTTGTTGCCGTCGTTGCTCCATGCGGTGGCCAGCCAGGGCTCCAGCTCCATGGTGTCGGTGTAGTGTACCAGGGTCTCGCCCACGCCGTAGCGGATGCAGGGCCAGCCGTTGTAGGTGCGGTGCGGGTCGATGGTCTCTTCCCAGTTCTCCGCGTTGAAGGTGGTGTCGCCGATGATCATGGTCTTCTTGGCGGCAGGGGCAGGGGCTGCGCTCTGGGCTTCATTGCCGGAAGCGGCCGGCGCCGCAGCACTGTTGCTGCCGCCGCAGCCGGCCAGCAAACCGACCGCGAGAACCAGTGCGAGGATGATTGCGAGGGTCCTTTTCATGCTTTCTTGTCCTCCAAACATATTGCTTGTTTCCGCAAAATCCGATATACTGGAGGCGGCAGAGGCGGATTCTCCGCCGCTCGCCAGTTTCCTCAGGCGGCTTCCCTGTTGCTTTCCGACGGCTCACAGGGAAGTCGCTTTTTGGCGTTTGGGATTACTTGAAGGCCGCGATGGTGAAGATCGGCGTGGGATTGTAGAACTCGTCGATCTCCCGGTAGATGCGCTTGTATACGCCCATATCCACGGTGATGCGCTCGAAGCCCGCCTCCACCAGCAGCTGCACGTCCCACTGGGGCCGGGGCATCTGATAGGCGCCCACCTCCATGGTGATGGCGTCGTTCTCCTCCCGCATATAGTCCGGCACCAGCTTGTGGGCGTGGTTTTCCGGCAGCTCCACCTCTTCCTCGCTCTCCAGCGCGGTATAGTAGTCCGCGTCGAAATTGATGAGCACGCCGCCCGGCTTCAAGAGCCGGTACCAGGCCCGGTAGGCCTCGGCCAGGTGGGGCAGGGTCCAGGTGAGATTGCGGGTCACCAGCACGTCAAAGCTCTCCGGCGCGAAGTCCGGCTGCTCGGCGTCCATCACGTGGAAGCTGGCCTCCAGACCCAGGATGCTCATGGTCTCCCTGGCCCGCTGGATCATGTCCGGCGTCAGGTCGATGCCGGTGGCCTCATGCCCCTCGGCGGCGAACACAAAGGCGAAAAAGCCCGTGCCCGTGCCCAGGTCCAATACCCGCAGCGTTCGGCCGTGGGGGATGTAACGATTGAATTCCGCCAGCCAGCGCCGGTGCTTTTCATCTTCGAATTCCCGCAGGCGCTGGGCCTGAAAGGCCTCCGCCCGGTGGGACCAGTAGTGGGTGATGCGGTGCTTGATCGGTTCCATAGTTTTTCCTCACAATATGCTGTCGATGAGACGCCTTGTGTAGGCGTCACCGGGATCGCGGATGATCGCGTCCGGGATGCCCTGCTCCACGATGCGGCCCCGGTACATGACCAGCACCCGGTCGCAGAACTGCTGTACCAGGGCGATGTCATGGCAGATGAACAGGATCGAGAGCTCGCCGCCCCGCTGGGAGCGCAGCTCGTTCAGCAGCGCCACGATCTCCTTCTGGATCGTCACGTCCAGGGAAGAGGTGGCCTCGTCGCAGATCAGCAGCCTGGGCTTCACGGACAGGGCACGGGCGATGGCGGCCCGCTGGCACTGGCCGCCGCTGACCTCGTGGGGATAACGCCCGGCGAAGTCCGGCGTGAGGCCGCATTCCGTCAGCAGCCGGGCGACTTCTTTTTTCGTTTCCTCCCGGCTGAGCCCCAGATTGCGCAGGCTCTCGCCGATGCCGTCCCCCAGGGTGCGGCGGGGATCGAAGGAATCCGCCGGGGTCTGGAAGACCATCTGCATCTTCCGATAGGCCATGCGGAGCTCTTTCCCCCGGACCCGGGTGATGTCCCGGCCGTCCAGAAGGATGCTGCCTCCGCTGGCGTCCAGCAGCCGGGTGATCATGTTGACCACGGTGGTCTTGCCGCTGCCGCTCTCCCCGATGAGACCGAGACACTCCCCGGAATGGAGCTCAAAGCTGATGTGGTCCACGGCGGTGAGATCCGCATGGCCCCGGCCGGTGAAGACCTTGGTGAGATCCGATACTTTCAAGACCGGTTCCATGGCGCTCACCTCCGCAATCTGGGCACGGCGGACATCAGCAGGCGGGTATAGGCTTCCCGCGGGCGGTTCAGGACCTGCCCGGTCTCGCCGTATTCCACGGTCTCGCCGTTTCGCATGACCAGCACCTTGTCGGCCATGGCGCCGATGACGCCGATGTTGTGGGTGACCAGCACGATGGCCGTGCCGAAGGTCCTGCGCACCAGGAGCATCTCCTCCACCACCTGCTTCTGCACGGAAACGTCCAGCGCGGAGGTGGGTTCATCCGCAAAGAGGACGCCGGGATTCAGGAGCATGGCCGCGGCGATGCCGATGCGCTGCTGCATGCCGCCGGAGAGCTCGAAGGGGTAGCTTGCAAGGATCCGCCCTGGATCTTCAAAGCCCAGCTTTTCCAGCAGGGAGCCGGCGCAGGCCCGGAACTGCTCCCGGGAGATCGCCTCGTGCTCCGTCATGCTCTCGTAGAGCTGGGCGCCCACCGTGCGGATCGGGCAGAAGGAGCTGCCCGCGTACTGGAAAATCATGGCCAGTTCCGGGCCGTTGAGCCTGCGCAGCTCCGCGGGGGAGAGGTCCGGCAGATTCTTTCCCTTGTACCAGATGTCGCCCCGGGTGACCAGCCCGCTGCTGCCCAGCAGGCCCATGGCCGCCTTGATGAGGGTGGACTTGCCGGAGCCGGATTCGCCCACGATGCCCAGAATCTCCCCCGGAGAAACGACAAAGCTCAGGTCCTTGACCACCTGGACGCCGTTGTAGCTGATGTCCACATGGTCATAGCGCAGCAATTCGTCCATGCGCCTACCTCCTTCTGCTCTTCGGGTCCGCGTAGTCCCGAATGGTGTCGCCCAGGAGGTTGAAGATCATCACGGAGACGAAGATGGCAAAGCCGGGGGCCAGGGTGACCCAGGGTCTGGTGGTCAGCAGGCTGCGGGTGTCGCTCATCATGCTGCCCCACTCCGCCGTGGGCGGCTTGGCGCCCAGACCCAGGAAAGACAGACCGGCCAGCTCCATCATCATGGTGCCGATGTCCAGCATGGAGGTGACCAGGATCGGGCCGATGATGTTGGGCAGCACGTGCTTGAAGAGGATCTTCCAGGTGCCGCTGCCGGAGAGCAGCGCGGCCTTCAGCCAGGGGGTCTCCTTCTGGGCCAGCGTCTGGCTGCGGGCGATGCGGGCGTACTTGGGCCAGGAGATGGCCGCCAGCGCGATGATGGCGTTCTGCAGTCCGCCACCCAGCACGCCCGCCACCGCCATGGCGAAGACCAGCCCCGGGAAGGCGAGAAACATATCCGAAATGCGCATCAGCACGGTGTCGATCCACTTGCCGTGCCAGCCGCAGAAGACGCCCACCGCGGTGCCCAGGGCGGTGACGATGCCCACCAGCAGAAGGGTGGAATAGATGCTTGTCCTGCTGCCGACGATCACCCGGGAGAGCATGTCCCGGCCGTAGCGGTCCGTGCCGAAGAGATGGGCGGCGGAGGGAGGGGCCTTCGCGTTGCCAAGATCCTGCAGATAGGGATCGTAGGGAGTCAGATAGTCGCTGAAAATCGAGCAGAGCAGGAGAAGCAGCGCGAGGCTGCCGAAGAGGATCAGCCGGATCCTGACGGTGTCCTTTTTGATTTTTTGTTTCCTTACGGTCACTTCGCTCATCTGCTCACCCCCAGTCGGATCCGCGGGTCCAGCGCGTGATAGAGCAGATCGGTGACAAGGTTAACCAGCACATAGATGATCGCCATCCAGACCACATAGGCCTGGATCAGCGGATAGTCGCGCATGGTGATGGCGTCGACGGCAAGCTTGCCCACGCCGTCCCACATAAAGATGCTCTCGATGATGGCGGTGCCGCCCAGGAGACTGCCGATGGAAAGGGCCAGCAGGGTGATGATCGTGAGCATGGAGGCCTTGAGGACGCTGCGCCACAGGATCACCCTGCCGCGCACGCCCCGGGCCTGCGCCCCGGTCACATAGTCCTTGTTCAGCTCCTCCAGCACGGTGGCGCGCACCTGGCGCATGTACTTGGCGGACATGGCGATCGCCAGGGTCAGCGTGGGCATGACGGCGCTCTTGAAGCCGGTCCCGCTGGAGATGACCGGCAGCCAGCCCAGCCGGATGGACAGGACCTGCATCAGCAGCAGCGCCACAAAGAAGTTTGGCAGAGAATTGCCGATAAAGCTCAGAAAGCGCAGCAGGTAGTCCGTGAATCTGTCATGCCGCACGGCGGCCAGGACCCCCAGGGGGATCGAGATCAGCACCGTTGCCAGGATGGAAAGGGCGGTGAGCAGCAGGGTGGCCGGGAGCTTGGAGACGAAGGTTTTGAACACGTCCCTGCCGGAGACGTAGCTGGTGCCCATGTCGCCGGTGAGCATCCCGCCCAGCCAGGAGAAGTACTGCTCCACGAAGGGCCTGTCCAGCCCCAGCTCCGCCCGCTTCTGGTCGATGATCTCCTGGGCCACGGCGCCCTTGCCGCCGTAGAGCTCCGTGATGGCGTCGCTGCCCGCGATGCGCATCATGGCAAAGGAAAGAAAGGTGATCCCGATCAAAACCGGGATCAGCTGCAGAAATCTTTGTAGGATGTATCTCTTCACGTTTTCTTCACCGCCTGCTATTTTAGTCTCTGGCACAGGTCCTCACAAGCCCCCCGGGGGGATATTTCTGTGCCGGGTTCCTTCGAAAATCCGATTTTTATCCCCCCGGGGGGCTTGCGGGGGCTCCTCCCCTGTGTTACAGTATCGCCAGATCAGATGTTATCTCTCTCAATCACCTCTCACCATACACGCCCTGCGTTCGGTCGGCGCAGGGCGTGTACCCTTGTTGCCGAAAGCGAGATGATCCCTATGACGATCCTGGAAGAGAACAGACAGTACTGGACGGGACGGGCCTCCGGATACGCTGAGGTCAACAGGCTGGAGCTGAGCACCGGGCAGCGCCGGAAGTGGAAGGACTGCCTGCGTGCAGAGCTGGAGCGGCAGTTCCCGGAGCGAAGCCCGGAGCAGCTGCGAGTGCTGGAGGTGGGCACCGGGCCGGGCTTCTTTGCCATCCTCCTGGCGGAACTGGGCTGCCGGGTCACGGCCATCGATCTCACCCCGGCCATGCTGGAGGAGGCAAGGAAAAACGCAGGCGAGCTTGCCGGCAGGATCCGGTGGATGGAGATGAACGCGGAGGAGCTGCGCTTTGCGGATGAAAGCTTTGACGCGGTGGTGAGCCGCAACCTGACCTGGAACCTGCCCCACCCGGAGCGGGCCTGCGCCCAGTGGGCAAGAGTCCTGAGACCCGGCGGACTGCTCCTGAATTTCGACGCCAACTGGTATGCCTATCTCTTCGAGGACGAGGCACGCAAGGCCTATGACCGGGACCGGGCCAACAGCGCCGAACAGGGCGTGTGGGATCAGAATCTGGGAGAAAACTTTGACCGGATGGAGGACATCGCCCGCCGGGTGCCCCTTTCCGGCATCCGCCGTCCCGCCTGGGACCTGGCGCTGCTCTCCTCCCTGGGGCTCCGCGCCGAGGCGGACGAGCAGATCTGGCAGCGGGTCTGGTCGGAGGAGGAGAAGATCAGCTTTGCCTCCACGCCGCTGTTCCTGGTGAGAGGGAGGAAATAGAAAAAGAAAGTCCCCCGACCGCACGGGCGGGGGTCGTAAGACAGTTTTATATTGTTTTGCAGGGACGGCATGACTTTCGGGTCATGCCGTTTCCTGTTTCATCAGTTTATGCCCGAATGACTACTAGTCGACATGCTTTACGTTGACAGCATCAAGCCAAAGGTAAGTATACAGCCTTCCCGTATGCTTTTCACGAAATGCTTTGTAGGTATCGGACAAATAAAACAGTTTTATTGCTTCCTCTAAAGAGGGCGCATCAATTTTGCATGTTGATGATGCTCTATTTAGACCAAGTGCTTGATCACCGGTAAGATCCGAAAACGGGTTGGTGATGTTTGAATACGTTGATACAAAAAGCTCGAACATGTTTTCCTCCATCTATTCATTGCCTTTATTCAATCGTTTCGCTTGAATTACTTCCAAACACTGATCTCTCCGCTATCCTTACTTGCAGCAAACAAAGAATGGTATATTTTCGGCTGAATAGTTATCATAGACACAAACGAGATAACACAAAACAGAAGCAATTCGTTCCTGCACTGAGTGCCGTCGATTTGCAGAGACTTAATCCATGATTTTGGAAAGATCCTGAGAAGGCACTTCGAAATGAAGTAACCCAAACATGCGCCAAGGGTGTTCATTATCAAATCATTTATGTCTGTTGCTCCACATTCGAACATTTGAACCAGTTCAATGGACAACGAGATCAATAAGCCCACCAAGGCAACCCTTTTGATGCAGTCAAACCTTTTGTACATTAATGGGAGAAAAATGCCGAGCGGAACAAAAAGAAAGATATTTAGTGCAGTATCGACAGGCCCCCTTATCGTATCTACAAAAGGAATATAAACAATTCTGGGTGCGAATGATCCGAGATACCATATCCCTGTCATTGTAAGAATGCCGACAAGATAAAAGCAAAACACGATCGAAGCTATGATATGACCTTTGGATAGCTTTCTTCTTTTGCTTGTTAGGACAAAGTATACTACCAAAGCAAGGAAAACCGGAATATAACCACATATAAGATGCCGAATACTCAATTCCCAATCCATGTATATACTCCTTTGTTTTGCAATCAGCAGGTTCCAATTTGACTGAAACAGAATGATGCTTATCTTGTCAATTGATTATAGTTGATTTCCTTAGTCTTTTCAAGTTGGTAAGTTCTTAAGGTCTCATTAAGATATGATTAATAAACGATATTTGTTTCGGTGTTTCTTTTCGCTTGGTTATCAGTATGTGTTCTCGCTTTGTCAATTTCTCAAATCAAAATATATCAAAAAAACAAAACAAATATAATCAAAAAAGCAAATCAACCGTTGACCTGATACAGAGAAAAGGGTATAATCTGATTAGAAGTTTTCTCTCGGAGGGGTTTGTTATGCCAGAATACTTACCAAGAGTTGTAGATACAGAACTTGCCTTAAGGCTCGAAGCGTTTGGTGCGACATTGATTGTCGGGCCAAAGTGGTGTGGAAAAACCACTACGGGAGAACAGCAGGCAAAAAGCATTTTAAGAATGCAGGATCCCGACCGCCGGGAGGGCTATATGGCCACAGCCAATACCAAGCCCTCGTTGCTCCTGCGCGGAGAAAACCCGCGTTTAATCGATGAGTGGCAGGTCGCCCCCGTCCTGTGGGACGCCGTGCGCACGGCGGTCGATCAGAGGCAGGAAGAAGGGCTGTTTATTCTTACGGGCTCGACTTCTGTGGACAACAGCAAGATCATGCACTCCGGCACCGGCCGGATATCCCGTATGAAAATGTATCCCATGAGCTTGTTCGAGTCGAAGGAATCCAATGGCAGCATTTCTCTGAAATCCTTGTTCAATGATCCATCATTGGACATTGATGGGATCACATCAAGTCTGACAATTGAAAAACTGATCTTTGCAGCCTGCCGCGGCGGCTGGCCGGGCGCGCTGCGCAGGAAGAGTGACGCTGCCAAGCTGTTGATTGCCCGCGACTATATCAACAATATCTGCGAATCGGATATTTCCACAGTGGACGGAGTTCAGCGGAATCCCATGTGGACGAACATGATCCTGCGATCCTATGCGCGGAACATTTCGACGCTCGCTAAGAAAACGAACATCTTCAAAGATGTTTCTGCCAATGCGGACAGTATGACCTCTGCTACGATGGACAGTTACCTGAACGCCTTGGAAAAGCTCTTCGTGATTGAAGATATCGAGGCCTGGTGTCCGGCGATCCGTTCTGCGACGGTGATCCGTTCCGGCAAAAAGCGCGAGTTCACCGACCCTTCCATCGCCGTGGCTGCCATGGGCTTGACGCCCGAATATCTGCAGACTGATCTCAAAACCTTCGGCTTCATCTTTGAATGCCTCTGCATCCGGGATCTGAAGGTCTATTCACAGGCGCTTGGCGGGAAGCTGTCCTATTATCATGACCGTTATGATCTTGAAGCGGATGCCGTTCTTCATTTGGACGATGGTCGCTACGCGCTGATCGAGTTCAAGCTGGGAAGCAAAGAAATAGAAGATGGTGCAACCCACCTTCTTCAGCTCAAACAGCTTATCAAGAAGTACAACGAAAAAGAGACACAAGTCCCGCTCCGCGAGCCGGATTTGCTCATGGTTATCACTGGCGGAGAAATGGCCTATACGCGAGAGGATGGGGTGAAAATCATCCCGATCGGGACATTACGGGATTAAGAAAAGGAGATAAAGATATGATGTGGGTCAATATTATCGCAGTGATTGTTGCCCCGATCGCCGCAGTAGTAATCGGGCAGAAGCTTCAGGATCGCGCAGAAAAACGCAAGGACAAAATGGCAGTATTCAAGGCTGTGATGACATATCGATATGGATGGTCTCAAGAAGCGGTTATCGCACTAAATAGTATTCCTATCGTGTTTGCGGAAGACAAGCCTATTCGTGAACGCTGGAAAGAATATTACAAGCAATTATGTGTTCAGAATCCAGATTAGATGGGAATAAAACAACGATCGGAAGCCTTGTACAAGTTATTAGAGAGCATGGCAGCTTCCCTTGGTTACAAGGATACCATTAGTTGGGAGGACATTCAGAACCCATATATCCCAAACGGGATGGCAACAGCATTTGATAACAGCATGACAATTCAAAGTGCAATGGCCGCGCTTTTACCGCAGATGCTAAGTTCCATGGCAAATGCGCAGACTGCGCAGAAGGAGGATAGCCTTCCTGCTGATGGCTAATGTAGTGTATATTAGATAAAAAAGATTGGAGAGTAGAGTTCAAGCACTTTTATTCATCTGGATTATTCAAATCATATTCTCTGCTCCCTAAAAATGAATCCGTCGGGTTTATTAGTCCTCTTCAATGAAAACCTCAAAGGCAAGACAGGTTATTCTTCCTGCCTTGCCTTTGTTGAGAAATATAGCGATTTTAGATTCCTGAGAGAGATAGGACAAAACTGTTTACATCAAAATCATCACTTTTTATATCTTGGCTCAGAGAGAAAAGGCTCTGAATTTGATGAAAGATTTCATTTTTGCTTGAAGCGATACGATCGGGGCTAATATGCGAGACCGCAATCCATAGCAGATAGAAGTTTTGATTGGTCCTGCTCTGAGTGTTCTTTTTATTGTGTGAGATTAACGTCGAGAACTCTTGGAAAGACTCTCCACAGAGCACCTGGAGCTTTTCAATGAACTCTTTCACATCATCTATCGCGTCATTAAAGAGGGGATCATTATTAGTTGAAATATCCCCTAATCGTGTTGTAATGTAGCTCTTTTCTTTAAAACGAGCATTTATACGTTGGTTTCTGACAAAGATGTTTAAGTAATCCCCAGGTTTTATTTTTTCCTTTCGCTCGATATATGCCAGATAAGCAAGCATTGTGATTAGCTCTTCATTTTTCATCCGGGTATCTTCTGGTCTAAAAAGAGTGCCTGCATACTGGTTAGCCAAAGCTTTGATTCTCTCAACATATTCTCTGGAAACGAAAGCATTCCACATTTCAAAAGTGTTTGGCTCTATTGGGAAGGGTTTAGAATTGAGCCGTAGGAATAAATCAATTGGGCTGAAATTGGGGTTCTGCTCTTGATTAATTTCAACAATGTCAATTTGAAAATCTAATATCCGATCTTTATACTGTTTATCGATTTCTTCTATTCCGTAGATATCTTTGCCGTTGAGTTCTTTCAAGAAACGCAGCTTTGATAATCTAAACCCATGTTTGTTTGAACGCTGCTCTTTCCCATTTTCATCTTTATATGTTTCGCAGAGGAACCCAAGTATAGAAAGAAGTCTCTGCTGGCCATCTATAACCTCGCTAACATTATCACCGCGACGGAAAATGAAGATTGGGGGAATACGGATGCCCAGGAGAATACTCTCAAGCAGATAGGACGCTTTTTGAATACTGTTTGCCACTTCAGATCGCTGATAGTCTGGGCGAATAATAAAGTTAGTGTTCTTTACATCATTAAGGATATCATATACAGTCGCAGAAACTGGGTCAGTCTTTGAAATCTTATAGTCTTTATACTGCTCTAAAGACGGATTCTGACTCATTATCTGATCAAATTCAGCCTTGTTTTTCATATAAGACGCAAAGTTGACGCCCGTGATTTCTGATAAATAATTGGAAAGAAAAGTGTATCTATTTATAATTGACATATAATAGTGACTGCCAGTCGAAAAGAAAACCATATCAAATTCTTTCTTTTCGACAGAGATGTTCTTCCAAATATTCTCATTCTCTGCGCATCTAATAATATCTTCTACTAGTTTTGCGTCATTTATTGATTCAAGAAGGGATGGCGATTCTTTATAAACAACCGATAGTCCCCAGAACAGTACTTCAAAAAACAGATTATTTTCTGCAATTCCCGAGTTTTGATTAAGAAAACAGTTTCTGATGTTACAGAGCTTGTCTACAATACAGGAAAACAAATGAAGTGTGCTTTCTATTGGCTCTTTCTCAACTTTTAGTAAAAAATGATTCTGAATAACATCAGATTTTGAACTGGCTGCTGCAAAGCTTTGAATAGGAATATACTGCATGGACAAAACAGTTCGTGCTCTTGAAAGGATGTAGTTTATCTTATCCCTATCCAAAAGGCTCTGTTTTCTCTTGGGCATGAGTGTAAGCCTACATTTTTCCAGTAATCCGGAATCATTCTCAAGCATTTGTTTCAGCCTGCGAACTAACGGATCGTTGATATATGCAGCACGCTCGATCTCCTGTGGTTTTAGTGCGATTATCCCTGAATTATATCTAGTAAAGATTTCTTTTTTTACTTTGTCCTCTTGCTCCGCTGTCAAAGCTGGCTCATTGACAATACTGAATTGTAGGACGCGTATCTTTGTGTTCTTGAAACTCTTTTTCAAATCATCCGGCAGTTCCGAAAAAAACTTATCAGATAAGGATGTTAGCGTTTTTAAACCTTTCGCACTTAATGGGATATTGTTTTCTAAAAACCGCTTTATTGTTTCATACCGTTGGCGTCCATCAATCACTTCGTTTGTCTTTCCATCATCGAATAAAACTATTGGCGGTACTTCGGTTCCCAACAGAATGCTCTCAATAAAGTATGAAGCTTTTTCACCATCCCAAACATATTTTCTCTGAAAATACGGAGCATAATTAATCCTATTCGCATATCGTTCATTTAGAAAAGTATGCATAATAGACTTAACGGAGTTTTCAACTTTTAGATGGGTTTTGAAAATCTCAATAATATCTGAACAGTCCAGTTCGTAACTCATTTTTTTACTCCTAATTAATCTTAGTTCTAGAGCTCATTATTTGAGCTTCAAATCCGTCTATCGTTTTGGAAATAACGGAACCCTGAAAAAAGAATTCGTTGTTGTAATTCATTCTTTGCTTTATAAGCCCATCAAGAGCAAATCTAAATGTATATTGCCAACTTGGGTTGGAAAAAGCACTAGGAATTTGATGTATGGCGGGTAGCCAATCGTAGATATATCTGCAATCATCAAATAAAAGCAGATCCGTAAACATTCTTGTTTGTTTAGCAATATATGTGAGCCTAACGGATTTGTTGGTGACGTAATGCATGGGGCAGGAAAGCTGATTGATAACAGCGTCGAAGAACAGAATCTTGTTCGGTTTGTCCAAGAATTGATATAATGTGGGGTCTGTATCAAAATAGTCTAGAGTTTCTTGAATTTCTGGGCAAATATCAGTATTTGTCGTCTTCAATAAATAAACTTTTTGCAACGATGATAATAAATCATAGTTATACTGGAATTCAATCTCTTTTCTCATCTTTTCTGCTTTGCTAATTCCAAGAAAATAAGAGTTATTTTGCTGTAAATACTGATTTGTTGCAAAGAATTTGTATAGAGTATTGTCTCGAATTGTGTTTATATCCTGAAGTCGAAATGCCGGATTACGAATGGGCGCGGTCTGAGAAAGTGACTGTAAATATGTTGAATTACAGAACCGTAATGTTGGAATCACTATAGAGGCAATGTTTTGTAGAGATGAACTTATAAACTCTCCATACGCATCTTCAATACTCTCTTCTGTCCTCTTGTGTTCCTGCGTGAAATCATTTCCGTATTGGAGATGGCCATTTTCTTCATACAGAGGGGCACTTCTATGAGAGCGAATATATGAATAGCGAGATATGATGTCAATATACTGTGCCAGCTCAGATGATGTTGTATCGAACAAAGCAAAATTAGAAATCAACACGCCAGGAGAGTTCAAGCGATTATGCTTAAACAACGATGCAATACAACGGAGAGTATGTTGATCCGAAATAAGTGAGGCGCAGGAATCAATATAAACGATGTCAAATACTCTGGGAGATATTTCAAAGAACTTTTCTATGGAAGTCTTGACTATTTTGGGCTGCATATATTCACTAGTTTTAATTGATGTCAAGGCTTGAAGATAGGTATTACGCTCAGATTCAAATGCCCAAATATTTTGCGGGAGAACGCCTAAGGAAACAAACTCATTAAAATCATTTTCCGGTTCAGGTCCAGATAAATAGCAGACTAATAGTTCATCTGGCCTTTTCGTACCAATGCTATTTGCGTGCAGTCTTTCCCATTCCTGGATATATGATAAATCTATCTTTTGCGCTTCCTGTTGCTCATGTGATTCTGAAAGCTGGGAGAAGTAATCATATAGATCCCTCACATAAGAACGACGAACACAGCACGCATCAGACCGCTGATTTGTCAAAAGTTGCACAGCTTCTTTAATTACCGTATGTCTAACAAGATTCTTGGTTTCTTGCTTATATGATACAGCCATACTGCCCCCTAATGAACAGAAAGATTAGCATTATAATAGCATATATGTTCTGACAATAACAGACTTTTATTGACAAAAACACAGTAACCACGCTAACCATATTTACAAATTGCAGTATTACATGAAATTAATCAAAAAAGATGACCCACATCAAAATGTGGATCATCTTTTTCCAATCCTGCCAACCAGTTGCCCATATTTGTTTTTCAAACCTGTCTTATGCGCACCGCCGCCAGGTCGGGGGACTGTTTGCGGCGACGCTGCCGGGGCAGTCCTTAAGCTTTCATAAGAATGCGGAAGAACAGTCGACTTCATCGAAAAAAAGTGTTAGGATAGATCCCGAAAAGAAGCCGGACCGTTCCGACAGGGGGAGGACCGGCCCGGTGTCAGACATGGAAAGGAGAATGTATATGCGTATCGGAAAACGACTGCTCCCGCTTCTGCTGCTTCTGGTCCTGCTGCTGACGGCCTGCGGAGCGGGGGAGCAGGCGGCAGTGGAGAGCACGCCGGAAGGCACGGAGGAGCCGGCGCCCCAGAGCACGGAGACGCCGGAAGCACCGGAAGAGACGCCGGAGGAGCTGCCGGAGGGCGCCGTGGCGGTGAGCACGGTGGACGAGCTGCTCTCCGCCATCGCGCCCAACACCACCATCGTGCTGCGAGCGGGCGACTATGATCTCAGCACCGCCGCCGACTACGGTCAGGAGGAACTCCGGGGCTATTACAGCTGGCTCCTGGTCCCCGGCGGCTGTACGCTGTGCATCCGGAATGTGGACGGACTGCAGCTTCTGGGGCAGGGGGAGGTCTCCATCCTGGCCCGGCCCCGCTATGCCGAGGTGCTGAGCTTTACCGGCTGCGCGGACCTGCGCCTGGAGGGCCTGACCCTGGGCCACACCCAGGAGCCCGGGGCCTGCGCTGGGGGCGTTTTGAACTGCGGCGCCTGTGAAAACGTGAACGTGGAGAACTGCCATCTCTACGGCTGCGGCTCCGTGGGCCTCACCTCCTCCGACTGCCGCAGCCTGATCCTGCAGGGCTGCCGCATCGACGGCTGCAGCAGCGGGGCCGTGCTGGCCTACGGCAGCCGGGATCTGCGCCTTGTGGACTGCCAACTCTGCGACAACGGCCAGGGCGCGGAGAGCTCCGGGTACGAGCTCATCGCCGCCGACCGCTGCCGGGACCTGGCCCTGGTGAACTGTGAGATCAGCGGCAACCGGGTGCAGCGCATCCTCCGCAGCAGCTGGTGCGAGAGGACCTCGCTGCTGGGCTGCAAACTGGAGGGAAACCGCATCCTGGACGCGGTGTTCCAGTTCCAGGGGAAGAGCGCCGTGGTGGACCGCTGCAGCTTCACGCTGCGCAGCCAGGAGCGCTATTATCCCGCGGGCAGCAGCGCCTTCGCCCGGAATGCGGAGGGGGAGGAGCTGATCAGCTTTGACCTGGACCACATGGAATGGGGCGAGGCGGAATACGCCGGTCCTCCGGCGGAGGATGCCCGGCCCCAGCGGACGGAGCTTCCGGAAGGGGGCAGCGAAGTGCACGCGGCCACAGTGGACGAGCTGCTGGCGGCCATCGCACCGGACACCACCATTTACCTGGAGCCCGGTACCTATACGCTTTCCGAGGCTGCGGATTACGGCAGCGGCGGCAGCGACTGGTATACCTGGGAGGAGGACTTTGACGGCTACAGCCTCACCATTCAGCAGGTGGAGAATCTGTGCATCGTGGGCGCGGGAAAGGACGATACCCTTCTCCTCGCAGAGCCCCGCTACGCCAGCGTCCTCCGCTTCCGGGAATGCGAAGGCATCGTGCTTTCCGGCTTCACCGCGGGGCACAGTGAGGCACCGGGCTACTGCACCGGGAACGTTCTGGATCTGGATACCTGCACGACCGTGACGGTGGAAGACTGCGGCCTCTTCGGCTGCGGCGTCATTGGCGTGTACGCGGTGAACTGCATGGATCTGCATCTGCGGGAGACGGAGATCTACGAGTGCTCCTTCGCCGGGGCGGACCTTTCCACTTGTGTTGATGTGTATTTTGAAGGCTGCAGCATCCACGACTGTGACGAGGGAAGAAACTACATCTTCCTGCGCGGCGGCGACTGCAGCTGGGACGGGGAGCCCCTTCGGGTGGGCTGCACGCTCTTCGAGGGCGGCAGCTGCCTTGGCCCGGTGGAACCTGTCTGGTAAGAACAGTTGCCAGAAAGAGGAAAGGGTGATATAATCCTTTCCGTGAACAGCCCGCGTCGGCCTGTCCGACGCGGGCGAATCTCTGCTTTCGGAGGATTTCCATGGAAGAGCGGAATATCTGCCTCATGAACGATTCCTTCCCGCCGGTGATCGACGGGGTCGCAAACGCGGTGATAAACTATGCCCGGATCCTGACGGAAAACCACGGCCATGCCGCCGTGGTGACTCCCTATTACCCGGATGTGGACGATTCCGGCTATCCCTTCCCGGTCTATCGCTATCCCAGCATGAACCTGCCGGGCAAGCTGGGCTACCGGGCGGGGATCCCCTTTTCGCCGGAGCTGATGGCCAGGCTGGAGGCGGAGCGCTTCTCCCTGATCCACAGCCATTGCCCGATCAGCTCCACCCTGCTGGCCCGCTCCCTCCGGGACCAGATCCAGGCTCCTGTGGTGCTGACCTATCACACCAAGTTCGATATCGATATCGCCAACGCCGTCCGCGGCAAGCTCCTGCAGGAGGAGCTGATCCGCCTGCTGGTGCGGAACGTCTCCGCCTGCGACGAGGTGTGGACCGTGAGCCGGGGCGCCGGGGAGAACCTGCGCAGCCTTGGCTACGAGGGGGACTATGTGGTCATGCCCAACGGCGTGGACTTTCCCAAGGGCCGGGTCTCCGACGCGGCGGTGGAAGAGGTCACCGGGGGCTTTGACCTGCCTGCCGGGGTGCCTGTGCTGCTCTTCGTGGGCCGCATGATGTGGTACAAGGGCATCCGCATCATCCTGGACGCCCTGAAAACGCTGGACAGCGAGGGAAGAGCCTTCCGCATGGTCTTCGTCGGCGGCGGCGGGGACAAGGAGGAGATCCGGGCCTATGCCGGGGAGCTTGCCCTGGGGGAGAAGGTGATCTTCGTGGAGCCCATCCGGGATCGGGAGCGCATCCGCGCCTGGTACTGCCGGGCGGACCTGTTCCTCTTCCCCTCCACCTTTGACACCAACGGTCTCGTGGTGCGGGAGGCCGCGGCCTGCGCGCTGCCAAGCGTCCTGGTCCGGGGCAGCTGCGCCGCGGAGGACGCCGACGACGGGGAGACCGGCTTTCTCATCGAGGAAAACGCCGCCTCCATGGCCCAGACGCTCCGCGACCTGCTGGAAAAGCCGGAGCAGATGCGCCGGGTGGGGCAGCAGGCCCAGCAGGGGCTTTACCTCTCCTGGGAGGATTCCGTGGCCAACGCCTGGGAGGGCTACGGCGCCGTCATCGAGAAGTACCGCAGCGGCGGCTATGCCCGGGAAAAGACCGCCTCGGACGAGGCCTTCCGCAATCTGGGCGACCTGATGGACAAAATGAGCCGCCTGGACCGGCTGGATCTGCGGAAGACCGTGGAGATCCGGGGCAAGAGCCTGTCCCTGGCCGAGGTCTCCGGCCTGATCCACAAGATCCTGGACCAGGGGGAAGAGAGCCTCCGCCAGCGCTACGACCGCTTCCTGTGATCCCCGCCCCTGCGGATGCCCTTTCTCCGGCCACCGGTGCAGGGGCACCGTTCGGGAACAAATGCATTTTGCCGCAGCGGCGACTTTGATCGGCGCTGCGGCATTGACGTTCTTCAGGCATCCCGGCCCTTACTCGCCCTTGTATTTGCGCCGGGTGGCGAGGCCGCCCCGGATGTGCCGCTGGGCCTTGTTCCAGTCCAGAAGCTGCCGGACCTGGGCATAGAGCCCCGGATCCACCCGGCGCAGCCGCTCGGTCAGGTCCTTGTGAACGGTGCTTTTGGAAATGCCGAACTTTGCGGCGGCGGCCCGGACGGTCGCCTTGTTTTCCAGGATAAACGCTGCCAGATCGCAGGAGCGTTCCTCTATCTCGGTATGCATTGCCACCACTCCCCATAAGGCGCGGCGGAGCTTCCGCAGGAGAAGTCCCGCCGCGTCTTTCTTGCTCCATGTATATGAGCGGGCAAAGGGGCTTATGAAAGCGGCGGCCGGCGCTGCCTGCCCCTTTCCCCGCACACACCGGACGATCCGTATTTCGGCGGCTCCGATGGCGCGGACAGGAGAATGAAAGAGAGGCTGTGCAAAGAAAGCTTGCATTTTTTGACGGAATCTTTTATAACTGGTAAGGATAATGAAACTGCCTCACCGCGGAGAGGAGCGAAAACAATGAGAATTGAGAACAGAGGGCACAGAAAACGGCCCGTTTCCGGCCTTTGCCGTCTGGCGCTGTGCCTGTTGCTGGCAGGGCTGCTGCTGGGGCTGACGGCCTGCGGCGGACCCGGGGACGCGGCGGAGACGCCGCCGCCGGAGGAAACGGCCTCCACGCCGGAGCCCACCCCGGAACCCACGCCGGAGCCCACCCCGGAGCCCACGCCTTTCCCCGAGCCGGAGCTGACGGCGGACTGCCCCGTGACCATGGACGGGACCGAGCTTGCCAGCGGCAGTTTTCTGCACGACGGCGTCCGCTACGTTTATCTCTCCGAGGCGGCCGAGGCCCTTGGTCTGGAGCCGGAGATCGGCGAGGACGGAGAGATCTGCGGCTTCCCCTGGCGCAAGAGCCGGGTGGAGCTCCGGGCGGAGAGCGATGAGCTGAACTACCTGGAGGAGAGCGTACACCTGGAGGCGCCGGTGCTGCTGTGCAGGGGCGGCGAGGAGATGCTGCTGCCGGTGGAGTCCTTCTGCCGGGCCATCCAGATCGGCCTGCTCTATGACGAGGAGATGGACCATCTCTACTGCACCCCGGGCGCGGGGGACTGGGAACTGCCCCAGGGCTACTATGTGCCGGTGATGATGTACCACGGCGTGGGTGACGGCGACGAGACCGCCAACCTCTTCGTGGAGCCCGGCCGCATGGAGGAGCAGATCGTCTATATGCTGGAGAACGGCTACACCCCCATCTGGTTTTCGGACCTGGAGCATGTGGAGGACTATGAAAAGCCGGTGCTGCTGACCTACGATGACGGCTGGAAGAACACCTATTACAACCTCCTTCCCCTGGTGGAAAAGTACCATGTGAAGGTCACGATCTTCATGATCTGCGATGCCTTTGAACACAGCGGCAACCACCTGGACGCGGATCAGGCTCTGGAGATGGCCGCCAGCGGCTATGTGGACTTCCAGAGCCACACCATGTCCCACGCAAACCTGCTCGACCTGACGACGGAGCAGCGGGAATACGAGATGCGCGAATCCCGGTTGTTTTTGACCAGAATGTTCGGCAAGGAGCCCTTTGTGCTGGCCTATCCCATCGGCGGGAGCAACGAAAAGATCCAGGAGCTTACCAGCCACTATTACCGCTTTGGCGTGAAAATGTTTGAAAACAAGCGCTTCATCATGCCCTACAACACCAGCGATGATCCCATGTCGGTCTACCGCTTCTTCCCGGAGAAGCGGACGGAGCTGAGCGTTTACGCCACCTGGCTGGCCTCCGCCTTCCCCCCTGAGGGAGAAGAGGTAAAACCCGTCCGCTACACCTGGGTCCCCTATGAGGAGACGCCGGCGTCGCCTGCGCCGACCGAGGCGCCTGTACCCACCGAGGAGCCCGCGCCGGAGCCGGAACCCGAACCGGAGCCCGAGCCGGCCCCTGAACCGGATCCCGGCCCGGCGCCGGAGCCGGGAGAATGAAAACGAGAGAGACACTATGATCAAAGAGATCCACATCAACACCCTGGAGGAGCTGATGCCCCTGCTCTCCGAGCAGGAGGACCGGCCCGATCTGGGACGAAACCGCAGCCCCTATGTCTATCGGGGCATGACCAACGCGGATTTCCGTATGGTCACCAGCCTTCGGCGCAACTGCAAGCAGCTGCAGCAGACCCTGGAGCCTGCGATCCTGAAAAACTTTGCCAAGTATGCCGTGATCGAGGACCCGGGCGTGGCCCAGTCCGTCTGGCACCAGATGATCCTGGGCCAGCACCACGGCCTGCCCACAAGACTGCTGGACTGGACCCAGTCCGCCCTGGTGGCGCTGCACTTTGCCGTCAGCGAGGAGAACCTGGAGCACATGGCGGACCACGACTGCATGGTCTGGCGCATGGACATCCGGGAGCTGCACGCCCTGCTGCCGGAAAACTACCAGCAGGTGATGCGCCGCTATCAGGCGGAGGTCTTCTCCGTGGACATGCTGGCCGACGCTGCCAGGAGCCTGGAGCAGTATGACCGGGAACTGGGAGACCGGGCCATGGTGGTGCTGGAGCCTCCCAGTATCAACGCCCGCATCGTGAACCAGTATTCCTTCTTCTCCGTGGTGCCCATGGAGATGGAGAATGTGGAGGACTTTCTCCAGCGCTGCACGCAAAACAGCGTGAAGTATGTGATCGACCGCTCCCTTCGCTGGCGGGTGCGGGACATGCTGGACCAGCTCAACATGTCCGAGCGCATCGTCTACCCGGGGCTGGACGGCCTGTCCAAATGGATCGGCCGGCACTACTTCGTGAAGGAACAGGAAGCCTGACACAGAAAAAGGGAGGGAAACCGATTTCGGTTTCCCTCCCTTTTTCTGTGTGTGGTTCACGCACCCAGGAAGGCGCGCAGTTCCTCCACGCTCAGCGCGGAGCGGTACACGGTCTCCTCCGCGGGATCCAGATAATAAAGCACGCCGTCCTCTTCATAGAGCAGTACTTCAAGCTCTTCCCGGACGTTGCGCAGCAGGATCCTGCCGAAGGCATGGGGCTCCATCTCCTCAGCGCTGCGCTCTTCCGGGCTGCCCTTCAGGAGCTCCCGCAGCAGGGACAGGTCCCAGTTCGTGAGCTCCCACTCCTCCAGAGCGGGGGCCTCGGCGGCTTCCTCCGCGGTTTCATCAAATGCCTCGGCGGGCTCTTCCCGGGTGGTCTCCACGGGAGCACTTGCGCCGGATCCCATGCCCAGCAGAGGATGGTCGCTTTCCGGGGCGGATTCCACGGCATTGGACTGCAGCAGGGGGGCGTCCGCAGGCTCCTCGGCGGCGGCTGCCTCCGCGGCTTCGGCAGGCGCCTCCTCCGCTTCAGCGGGGGCGGCCTCGGGCATGGCCCGGACCTCCGCGCCCGCGGCGGCGACTTTCTCCTCCGCGGCGGCGGGGGCTGCGTCATAGGCGGCGGTGACCAGGTTCTTGCCCTGGGTGATGGACACGCCCAGATACACGCCGAAGATCAGCGCCACGCAGGCAGCGGCGGAGAGGACGCTGCGCAGAATGGTGGGGATGCGGTTGCGGCGACGGATCTCTTCCCGATGGATTTCGGCCATCACGTTATCCCGCAGGTCGAAGGGGGCTTCCTCCAGATCTTCGCCGATCTGGCCGGAGATGGCGGAAAAAGCCTGGAACAGCGCGGCGCAGTCGGGGCAGGTCTCGGTATGTCGGGCGAGATCCGCTTCCTCCCGAGCGCTGAGATCGCCGTCCACCATGCGGCTTATCAGCTCCTGATAGAATTCACATTGGCTCATAGGACATCACTTCCTCTCGGGTTTCTTGACGCGATGGAGTCCGGAATGTTCCCGTCCTTCAGCAAAAAGGCGCAAAGTTTTTTTCGCGCCCGGAAGATGCGGGATTTCACCGTTCCTTCCTCCAGTCCCATGGCCTCGCCGATCTCCTCATAGCTCATCCCCTGGATCTCCCGCAGCAGCAGGATCTGCCGCTGCTCGTCGGGCAGCTCCTGCAGCCCGCGGCGCACGGCCTCCCGGGTGAGCTTGCGCTCCAGCAGCGCCTCGGGAGACTGGCTCTCGTCGGCGATGTCCAGCTCCAGAGTCTCGCCCTCGTCGTCTTCCACGGTGAGGGAGGAGCTGGGGCGGCGGCCCTGACGGCGCTTGAAGTCCAGACAGACGTTGGACACGATCCGGTAGAGCCAGCTGGAAAACTTGCTGTCTCCCCGGAAGGAGGAGAGGGAATTGTAGGCCTTCAGGAAGGCCTCCTGGGCCATGTCCTGCGCGTCCTCCCGGTTGCCCACCATCTGCAGGGCCACGTTGAACACATTTTTCTCGTAGGCTGCCACCAGAAGCTCAAAGGCATTCACATCGCCGTGCTGTACCCGGCGGATGATGGTCAGCTCCTGCTCTCGTGTCAAGGGATCACTTCCTTTTATCGAGTGTTCTTACTTCAAATCTCGTTTGATCTGGCGGAGGATCCGGTCCATATCCTCCAGGGTGGAGACCTGGACCAGCTCCCGGCGGTAGACGCCCGCGTGGGCCACGCCGTGGAGATACCAGGGCAGATGATGCCGCGCCTCCAGACAGGCGATGCGCTCCCCGGCAAAATCCGCCAGGCTGCGGATCTGCTCCGCCGCGGCGTCCAGCCGCTCCGGAAGCGGGGGTTGGGCCGGGATGGGCAGCCCTGCGATGGCGGCGTTGGCCTCCCGGAAGAGCCAGGGGTTTCCGAAGACGCCCCGGCCGATCATGCAGAGGTCCGCGCCGGTATACTGCAGGATGTGGGCCGCGTCCTGCCCGGTGAAGATATCGCCGTTTGCGGTGACGGGGATCTTCACCGCCTGCTTCACGTCCCGGATGATGTCCCAGTCGGCCCGACCGGCGTACATCTGCACCCGGGTGCGGCCGTGGACGCAGATGGCGTCCGCCCCGGCGCTTTCCAGGCTGCGGGCGAAGGCCACGGCGTTCACGCTGCCCCCGTCCCAGCCCTTGCGGAATTTCACCGTCACGGGCACAGAAACGGCCTTCTTCACCGCCTCCACGATCTGCCCGGCCAGGGCCGGGTCCTTCATGAGGGCGGAGCCGTCCCCGGACTTCACGATCTTGCCCACGGGACAGCCCATGTTGATATCCAGAATGTCTGCGCCGGAGAGCTCCAGCGCCAGCTTTGCCCCCTCGGCCATGACCTCCGGCTCGTGGCCGAAGATCTGCACGGCCCAGGGGCTTTCCTCCGGCAGGCAGTGGAGCAGGGCTTTGGTCTTCTCGTCCCGGTACACCAGGGCCTTGGCGGAGACCATCTCCGAGGTGCTCAGCGCCGCCCCTTCCCGGCGGCAGAGGGCGCGGAAGGCAAAGTCCGTCACCCCCGCCATGGGGGCCAGCACCGCCCGTCCCTTCAATTCGATGTTTCCGATTCGTACCATGCTTTCCTCAAAACTGAAAACTCAAGACTCAAAACTGAGCTCCAAGCCAACCGGGCAGTGGTCGCTGCCCATCACCTCGGGCAGGATGAAGGCGTTCTTCACCTTGTCCCGCAGCCGGTCGGAGATCACGAAATAGTCGATGCGCCAGCCCACGTTCCGGGCCCGGGCAGCCGCCCGGTAGCTCCACCAGGAGTAGGCGTCGGTCCGGTCGGGGTAGAGGAAGCGGAAGGAGTCGGTAAAGCCCGCCTGCAGAAGCTCGGTGAACTTGCCCCGCTCCTCATAGGAAAAGCCGGGGTTGCCGATGTTCTGCTTGGGGTTTTTCAGGTCGATCTCCTCATGGGCCACGTTCATATCGCCGCAGACGATCACGGGCTTTGTTCTGTCCAGCTCCTGCAGATAGGCGCGGAAGTCGTCCTCCCAGCGCATCCGGTAGTCCAGCCGCTTCAGCTCGTCCTGGGCGTTGGGGGTGTAGACGCAGACCAGGAAAAAGTCCTCATACTCCAGGGTCACCGCCCGGCCTTCGGTGTCATGCTCCGGGATGCCCAGGTTATAGCGCACGGAGAGGGGCTCGTGCCTGGCAAAGATCACCGTGCCGGAATAGCCCTTCTTTTCCGCGTAGCTCCAGTAGCTCTCATAGCCGGGGAACTCCAGCTCGATCTGCCCGGCCTGGAGCTTGGTCTCCTGCAGGCAGACGAAATCCGCCTCAAAGCCGCGGAAGATGTCCTCAAAGCCCTTCTTCTGCACGGCCCGCAGACCGTTCACGTTCCAGGAAATGAATTTCATGCCTGTTCCTCCCTCTGCCCGCCGGTAAACTGCTCTCTGCTGATCTGATAGTATTTGAAATGCCCGTCCTCCGACACAAAGCGGAAGCCCGCCTTCTGCAGGGAGCGCTGGCTTCGGGTGTTCCGGAGCAGAGAGTCGGCCAGCACCGTCTCCATGCCCAGCTCTTCAAAGGCATAGCGGAGAGCCTGCCGCTCCGCCACCGTGCCGTAGCCCCGGTTCTTGAAGCGGTCGTTTTTCAGGCAGATGCCCAGGGCGCAGCACCTGCGCTCCGCATCGATGGCCTTCAGCACCAGCTCCCCGATGGGCTCCCGCTCCAGCAGGATGTAAAAGCGCCGCTCGTTTTGCCGGGCCTGCCGCTCAGAAAACCAGGCGGCCACCTTTTCCTCGTCGTAGACATAGGGCTGAAAGCCGGCCGGATCCTCAAAGAGCTCGGGCGCCTGCTCAAAGTCCCGGAAAAAGGCCTGGCAGAGGGGCAGGGTGGCCGGCGTCAGGCGGACGGCGTCCTCCCTTGGCTGGGGCTTTCTGCTGCCCCGGGCGTCGCCCAATGCGGCATTGCGCAGCCGGGGAAGGGGACCTGCGGCGGTGTTCTTGGTTTCGGCGCCTTTGGTGGCCATCAGGCGGTTGATCTTCAGCCCCTCGGCATAAAACTTGGCCTCATAGTCGGTCATCACGCCAACAGGGCCATGCTCGTGCAGGTCGTGGGTCAGCTCCGAGAGAGCCCAGCCCTCCTTCTTCATCTGCTCCGCGGACCAGTCGAAGAGGGGGGTGTTGTCGGTTTTGAAATGGATCTGCCCCCCGGGGGACAGAGCGTCGGCATAGAGGCGCAGAAAGCTGGGCGCCGTGAGGCGGAACTTGGCGTCCCGGCTCTTGGGCCAGGGGTCGCTGAAATTCAGATAGATGCGGTCGATCTCCTCCGGCGCGAAAATGTCCGCCAGGTTCGCCGCGTCAAAGTCCATAAAGCGCACGTTTGTGATCCCCGCGTCCCTTGCCCGCTCCATGGCCAGGACCATGGCGTCGGGCACCTTTTCGATGGCCAGGATCAGGGCTGTGGGCTCCGCCTGCGCCGTCTCCACGGTGAAGCGGCCCTTGCCGCAGCCCAGCTCCACATAGAGCCGGTCCTGCTCGGGAAAGGCAGCCAGCCACTCGCCCCGCATAGCGGCGGGGTCTTCGATCAAGTAAGCGGAACAGGCCTCCATCCGCGGGGCCAGATTGTGCCGTTTACGCATTCTCATGTTGCGATCACACTCCACATTACACAATACCACAAGATCCGCCAAACATCAAGGACAACAGGCCCGGGAAACGGACAAGAAAGCTCTTGCAAGCGGGGGCAAAATAGACTATAATAACCAAGCGCTCCCGATGAGGGGCGCGGAAAAGAAGACAGATCCGGGTGTAGCGCAGCTGGTAGCGCGGGTGGTTTGGGACCATCAGGCCGCAGGTTCGAACCCTGTCACTCGGACCATAAAGGGACTCTGATTATGATACGATCAGGGTCCCTTTGCTTTATACCCCACCTATAATCAAAACTCCCTGCATCAAGGGATATTTCGACTTCTCGCAAACTCTTTACAGAAACAACGATCCCCGGCAGAGTGATTCTGCCGGGGTTTTTCGATGATTAAGCCAAAAGAAAAAACCGAAATAGCGGCGATAAGAGTGTGCGAGATGAGAAAACGTGTGCGAGAAGAAAAACGTGTGCAAAAACGGTTATCGTATGCGAAAAGGAAAAGAGTGCAAGGCAAAGGCCATAGACCGATTCATTGCCACGGTCAGCAAGCGGGAAGATCTGCTCATCGAGTTCGATAATCGGCTCTGGCTGTCCTTGGTGGATTATGCGGAAGTACACCGTGATGGAACGCTAACCTTCCACTTTTTCGATGGAACCGAGATATCCTAATCTCCTCAGAAAAAGCGCCCTCTGTGGGCGCCTTTTTTTGCTTAAGGGATAGAAAAATTGGGAGAAATATGCTATCATGTCGTCGACTATTTATGTACTTGCTTTCCGAGAAAACCATTCTTTTCGGAGGGCGCGTGAACAAGTCCGGTTTATTGGACACATAAGAGTGTATTATAAAAATGCCTGGGTGATCGCACTATCGGGCATTTATGCATATGACCAACTATTATGTAATGGGGGCTGTGAAAGATGGCTATGGGTTCTGCTTATCGAAGATACATTGCAATTCTACTTGTGCTTGTTTCAATGCTTTCTCTCTGCGCATGCGGATCGAAGGGAAATGAGACACCTGTGGAAGCCACTGAGAGTGAAGCTGCTTTAGAGGCCGAAGCACCCCAAAATGATGCCGCAACCGAAAATCCAAATACCGATGCAGTTTCCACTGACGCCCCTTCCGTTGAGACGGCTTCGCAGGAAACTGCGGCACCTGCAGAAGTGACAGCAGCCCCGACAGATCCGCCCGCAGTGAGTGCAACGCCTGAGCCTACGCCTACACCTACGCCGACACCCGCACCGACCCCAACACCCACGCCCGTGCCTACAGCTACTCCTGCCCCAACCCCTGCTCCGACTCCTGGCCTGACATCGACGCAGCGGAATTCCATTAACATGCTTAACTACATGTCGGCGCTGACCCAGCAAATCAATGAGGAGAGGAAAAATCAGCTTTTCCTGGAATCTGCTTACGACTCTTTTGATAATCTTTTCCCCAATGCCGTTGATACGAAAACGCAGGCTCAGATCACAAATCTGATGGATACAATCCAGGAATATCGGATGTTGGGTCTGAAAAGAGAGCGACTTGAGTTTATCTATGAACAGAATCGCGCTCAGGCTTTGAGACAGGCAATTCCGAATCCAGTGGGACTACTCAGTGTTGTTCAATCTGGTAGCCTTCTTAAAGCTGCCGCATCGGTACTTTATATGGCGGTTGATTCTGTAACCAGTTATAATGCCGCTACTTCCCAGGCCGATCTTCAGTATATCAAAGATGGCTGGGAACTTGACGACGCGGAATCAGCGGCACTGCACGCCAGCACTAAAGACAGATTAACGTATTTGCTCGAAATGGTTCGGACCTATGATCTCCCCGGCGACTATGCCTTGAGCAGAGAAGCTATCGAAGATTTTGTGACTTGGTCCGGGAAGCCGGATTCTCAGTTAGAAGGGAAAATATCCTGGTTTGAATCACACAGGAGAGTATACAAAGAGTTTGGACCCTACTGGCTGGAGACGGCAAAAGACTACTATAATGCTGGAGAATACGAGAAGTGTTTGAAGGCTATTGGTCAGTACGAGTCTGTAACAACGCGGATTTTCCGTCTGGATATTGACTACGCTACGGCACTTCCGATGGCAATCGTTTCTGCAAAGGAAACTTTGCCTGCCAAAGAATACGTTGAAACTGCGAAGCGAAACTGCGAAGCAATTTTCAATAACACAAAAGATTCAGACTGGAGTCTTCGGTATTTTGCCGCACAGACATACCTAGATCTGTACGCGATTACCAAAGAGAGTAAATATCTCGATGAAGCATACGCTATTGCACGCGAAAACATCGTCAACTTGGTGGACAGTCAGAAAGCCCTAAATGCTGCTTACCTTGCTGAGATTCAAAAGCAGACGGCACCTAAGGGTGCTACGAAACGCACAAAAGATGAGATAAAGGCATATAACGAGCTCATTGAAGAGGAGAGAAAAACTGCTCTCCCACCTGTAAATGAGGCCCTATATCTTAACTGTGAACTGCTTTTTGCTTTAGCAGAAGAAAAAGGTATTTCCACCGCAGAAAAGAAAAAGATTGATGCTATTCTCCATGAGAACGGTGCAAACCTTTTCCTAACCGAGGCGTTGGATGCAAGATTCTGGTTCACGAAGGAAGCGAATCAGATCAATGCAGCTGACATTGAAGTTACGTTCGATGGTGAGAAATTGACCATCCCTGCCGTATGCATCAGTGACCGTTCTACAATAACAGTTACGATTACCGGCCCGAATGGCACGACTGTTCTCGATGATTGGACCGTTAAGGAAGTAAAACGCCCAAAGAAGGCCGGCTGTGATGAGTTTGTTGTGACTCTTGTGAGCAAACTTGGGAAAGAGTATAAGTACCAAGATGGTGAAACAATTACCACTAAAGTTGTCCCTGTTGCCGAGGCACCCGATGAGTATATTGAGTTCACATTTATGGTAACAGCTGTTAAGAAAGTTGTTGTGATTAACGGCATCTCTTTTGAAAGGGTAGCATAATGAAGAAACGTTGGTCTGCTTTTATCCTTGCAATGGTATTGCTTTTATCTATAAGCAATACAGCCTTTGCCTGTGATGAACAGCAGACCAACACGTATATTACCCAGATTCTTTTCGGTGATCGTGCTCAGAGTAAATCTTCAGATGAAAATGTGAAGATGCTCTTGGCTGCACTGTACCTCTGTAGTGAACAAGCGGATAATCAGGGACAAGATAAAATAGATTATTTGAAGCTTCATCGAGTCTCTGGCGTTCCAGTATTATCTTCATTGAATATAAGGGGGACGTACTTGCTTGAGTGCTCCCACAACACTTGGGAGCATGAACTCGTAGGAGCGAAAAAGAATCAAGCCAGCCGAAGGACGGTTCTCCGAAACACAGTAAACAAAGTCTTTGACTTCGGCTTCTTCAACAACCTATTCGGCAGCAGTAGCGGGAAATGTGATAGTTTCGCAGCCTTACTCTACTATTCTCACATTCTCTCAGATTACTTAGCTGATGATCCTTCTGAAACGAAAGCATTGTGTGGGGAATTTACCATCCCGCCATATTCCGGATCACCCCAGTATATCCTAAACGGAGATATACCCACCTTTACTGAAGAAGAAAAAAAGATCACTGACTTGACGCCACAGTTGAGCAACTTGGATGATTTAGGCCGGAGTGGACCTGCATTTGCATTGCTGGGTAGAGAGAGCATGGATTTTGTTGGCCCTCGTCCAGCAAACCTTCCAGATCCAAAAGGATGGAATCAGCAGCAATACCCGGGAATGATTCCTGGCAATGATCTATATAATCGTAGCCACTTAATAGGGCGACAGTTCTGCGGTGTTGATAACAAATATAATCTTTTAACCGGGACAACATATCTTAACCAAGTTGGAATGAAACAGATAGAGGATGCAGTTAGTGATTACTTAAAGGAGCATCCTCAAAACCATGTACTCTATCGAGTAACGCCAGTTTTTAAAGGATACAATATGCTGGCTTCTGGTGTCCAGATGGAGGCGTACTCTGTTGAGGATAATGGTGCTGGAATTTGTTTCAACCGATACTGCTATAATGTTCAGCCAGGCGTTGATATTAACTACGCTACTGGCAGTAACGAATTATCAGACACTACATTTGGAGCAGAAAATATCTTACCCTTCGCCGTTTTTAATGCAAATGACACTAACCCGGATCTGATTCTGGAAATGAATAAGCATCTTGCTGTTTTGTTTGCGGGTCAAAAGAATACCGGAACTTACACCTCAATGATGAATCAAATCTCAACAATCGCGAGTGAGGCCAGAGCGGTCGGATACAAGGGCGAAAACTCAGCCCAGGCATATATGGTATTGAAGCAATACCAATACAAGTACTTTGAAGTACTAAAAACATACGTTCCTCTGCTTTTGGAAAAAGAGGATTTCTTTAAATCTGTATTCAAATAATGCTGATGCACCCCACCCCCCGAAAATGCACCCCACCCTTGAAAAATGCACCCCGGGCAAAATCAAAATGCACCCTGCAGTAGTCAACAATAATTGGACAGAAAAAGCTACTCAACTGAGCATATCGGAATTTGTTAATACGGTTTATCCGTTCATCATGCAAGTGTGATTGATCACACATAAAAAAGTGCGGAGAATACTATGAATTTACCTGTATTTGTTCTCAGAGTCATCGCTTTTTTACAGGCGTTCATCTGTTTTCTGACCTCCGGTGTATTCTGGACGGAAGTGACGTATCCTTCCGAGCCCGTCATCCTTCCGCCTCCCGAAAATGCCGCTGTACTCGACCTTGATCGTTTTACCTTGACCTGGTGTGATGAATTTGACGGCACCGGTGTTGACGCGGCAAGGTGGACAGGCTATAAATGCGGCGGAGACGAATCCGTCACACGAATGGGAGCTTACTGGAACACCGATCTGGCATCGGTAGAAAACGGAAGCCTGCACATTCAGACAAAGTACTATAAAGAAGGATTTGAGGGCGGCAGAAGAGGGTGGTACAGCTGCGGGATCTGCACAGACGGTCTTTTTGAGCAGACATACGGTTATTTTGAAGTGCGCTGTATCCTGCCGAAAGGCGTAGGTATGTGGGCGGCGTTCTGGATGATGCCGCACGGCATAAACAGTTCCGTCGGCAACGGCGGTGTTGACGGCGCCGAGATCGATATTTTTGAATCACCCAACTATCATTACAAGCTCAGCGATGATGTCAGCGTGGTTACTTCAAGCATTCATTACGATGCATATGGCTCGGAACACCGGCACGAGACAGTCTGCACAGCCTTCCTGGAAGATTGCGATCCGTATGAGACCTACAACACATACGGTGTGGAATGGAATGAAGAAGAATACATCTTTTACATAAACGGCATTGAAACCGGACGCACCAACTTTGGCGGAGCGTCTCAGGTGCCGGAATATATGATCCTGAACTGCAATGTCAATGGAGTGGAGGGCTTTCCGCTGAACGGTTATGCCGGAGACGCGCTGACCTTTGATTCGGCGCAGCCCACCGACCTTGTTGTTGATTATGTGAGAGTGTATCAGTATCAATCCTGGATCGGGCAATAAGTCACTTTTCAAGCGGAGCTTAATTGACAACTACCCGCTTGCCGGGATGCGGCCCACCCGGGAAAGGGCCCTGCGGGTTTGCGTCCCGCAGGGCCTTCTTCCTGAAAAAGTGTTGGTTTGTCAATGACGTGTGACAACGTTAGGAAAAGAAAAGAGTGTCTGTTTAGGTGAGAGCCAGCCGAGTGGACGCATAGGGAAGTCATTATACT
>ONCI01000036.1 GCA_900316255.1 uncultured Eubacteriales bacterium
TGCGGTGCCCGAAAAACCGTTCGGGCTTACGCTATTCCTCCGGTTTTTCGACCGCTGCGGAAATTGCGTCCTTGCTTTTTCTGCCACCTGCAGCGCAAGTCCGCAATTCCCCGTGCGCGGGGAAGGCTTTTGGCGGGCAGGTGATGACGTCGGCCCCTACGTGAGTACTGCGAAACGGGCAGAAGCGACGACCACTCCGACATCTGACGGACTGTTACACGCCGGATGCCACTTCCCCTTGTGCAGGGGAGGTTTGGGCGGGTGGGTAATCGCGTCTTCCCCAACAACAGCTTTCGAACAGACGACACCTCATCCGTCATTCGGCGGACCGTGACACGCCGAATGACACCTTCTCCTCAAGGAGAAGGCTTTGGGTGTAGGTTACCCCTGCTGGAAAAACAGCACCTGCGACGTGCTTCCAAATCAGTCCAGCATAGACCCTTTGCTGCGCTCAAACTGCTCCCTGAGCCAGAGCTTACTCTCCGCCGAGTCCAGGATGCCGGTGACTTCCTGCATGAGATCCGCCGGTTCTCCGGCCTCATGCCAGGCAGAGAGGAAAGCATTGGGGTCCAGCTTATAGAGTTCTCCCATGAGAGCTGCATAAGCCTCCGCGGAAGCACCGTCCAGTAGCTGATTTCCCAAAAGTACACCGCGGTACTGCGAGGGCGTCAAGCCACGGTCAAGGGCAAGAAGGCGGATCTGCTCCAGCAGGCGGACTACCCCGTCCGTATTGAGGCCGGTATAGCGCACCAGGGCAAAAGCCTCTTCCCGCTTCTCAATCAGGTTCAGCACGGAAAGCAGTTCCTGATATTGCTGTTCGGTCATGCCGGCGGGGACATCCGGTTCCGGCGTGGGAGCGGGTATCGTAACCTCTTCCAGCGCAGTGAACGCAGGCCAGACATAATGCTGGTGCTGCTCGATCCAGGCCTGGGCTTCCTGGTCAGTGATCGCTTCCCCCTGGCGGCTGGAAAATTCACTCACCCTCCCTTCAACAGGAGCAGGTTTCCATGCGTCTTCAACTTTGTGCCAAATGCCATTTTCCGGATTAGTAAAGGGATCCAAAGAAACACCACCCTGAAAGAGCAGCAGTCCTGTTTCTGCAAAACGCGGGGTCCGAGCTTGCCAAAGCACATGGGTAGGATTGGAATACTGCTCGCATAAGGACTGGAGGAACAAGCCCTCGCCCAGATATCTCCATTTGCTGGTGGAATCGGCGGAGAATATCTGTATTGGCTCACCGTCGATCAGGCAATAGGCGTCGTAAAGCGTTTCCGAAAGGGATCCCGGTTCCAGCATGGCGGAATGAAGCGGACCGATCAGAAGCTCCGGTGTTCCGTCCCCATCCAGATCCTCCAGCGCAACGCCGATCTCCGTGCAGGGCTGATCCTCATTGACAGGGAGAAACAGATTGCTGATCCCGGCATCTTCGCAAAAGCTTCGGTCCCGGGTATCCAGCGCATAGCGGTAATTCCCCAGCACGGTTTGATAGAGCCTGAGGTAATCGCTGAGGGTCTCCGTGTCCCAGGTCTTGTTCGTCGCTTCCGGAGAGGCGGCGGGAACAAGTGGTATCGACTGCATTTCCCCCACATGGCTCAGGCGGATCACGGTAAAGGCAGCAAGCAGCACCAGCACCACGGCAGCCGCGGTCACCAAGGGTTTGAGCAGCCGCGGTCGGGGACGGAGGACCAGGCGCTTTTCCCGCAAGGGCTCGCCCAGGGCTTTTTCCAACTTTTCCTGGAGGCGCTGCTCCATCCCAGACGGAATCTCAATGCTTCCGTAAGCGTTTTCGATCATTTCCTTGTTCATCATACATCCTCCTCCAAAGCCTCACGAAGCATTCCCCTGGCACGGTGAAGCCAGGACTTGACGGTCCCCTCCGGCTGACCCATAGCCCGGGCGATCTCCCGGACGCTGTATCCCTCGAAATAATAAAGATACAAGGCGGTTTTCCATTTCTCCGGCAGGGTCAGCAGGGCCGCGAGCAGTTCCCCGGAATCCCGGGACGGCGCAGGCAGCTCCGGGTGATCGTCCAGGTTCACTTCTCCCCTGCTGCGGCGGCGCAGCATGTCCTTTGCGATGTTGCCCACCGTCACGATCAGCCAGGCCTTGACCTGCCGTTCATCAGAGAACGTGCGTCTGCTCTGAACGAGACGCAGAAAGGCCTCCTGGGCGGCGTCCTCACTGTCGCTGGGGTTCTTCAGATAGGTATAGGCCGCGCGGTACACCGTTGGAAGCAGCTGCTGATACAGCCGCTGGAGGTTTACTTCCATGCGCAGCGTTTCTCTTTCCACGCTCTGGCCTCCTTCCTCAATTTGTCCGGACACCTTATAAACGTTTCAGAAGGGCATTTGGTTGCAGCAAGGCGAAAAAAATCCCGGGAAATATCTTTCCCGGGATAAGCTCAATCCTGATATTCAAACATCAGGTCGTACATGCTGACGGTATCGCCGTTCTGGACGCCCATCTGCTCCATGCGCTCGAAAACGCCGGCCTCGCGGAGGATGCGGTCAAAGTACATGCGGCTTTCATAGTCGGAGAAGTTGACCGTGGCCACCAGGCGCTGGAGCCAGGGACCTTCCACCACCCACATATCGTCGAAATGGGTGATCTCCAGATCCTCGGAGGTATCCACCACCGGCTCGGGAGGAACATAGTCCGCCTCGTAATGCTGCACCGGAGGGAGCTCCGCCAGACGGCGGGCGCACTCGCTCATGAGCTGGCGGGTGCCCTCGTGGGTGACCGCGCTCATCTCATAGAGCGTATAGCCCAGTTCTTCCACATGGGCTCTGAGCCGGTCCAGATTCTCCCGGTCCTCCCCCAGGAGATCGCACTTGTTGGCGACCACGATCTGGGGACGGGCGGCCAGGTCCTCGTTATACTCCCGCAGTTCCTGATTGATGGCGTCAAAGTCCTGGACGGGATCCCGGGCCTCGCTGCCGGAGACGTCCACCAGGTGGACCAGCAGCCTGCAGCGGTCGATATGGCGCAGGAAGTCATGCCCCAGGCCGGCTCCCTCGGAAGCGCCCTCGATGATGCCGGGGATATCCGCCAGGACGAAGGACACGCCCTCGTCCACATACACCACGCCCAGGTTCGGGAACAGGGTAGTGAAATGATAATTCGCGATTTTGGGATGAGCCTTGGTCACGACGGAAAGCAGGGTGGATTTGCCCACGTTGGGAAAGCCCACCAGGCCCACATCCGCCAGAAGCTTCAGCTCCAGGGTGATGTCATGACTCTCCCCGGGGAGACCGGGCTTGGCAAAACGGGGGACCTGACGGGTCGGAGTGGCAAAATGCATGTTGCCCCAGCCGCCCCGGCCTCCCTTGGCAGCCGTCCAGTCTTCCCCGTCGGACATGTCGTGCATGATGGCGCCGGTCTCGGTATCCCGGACCAGGGTGCCCCGGGGGACCCGGATGCGGAGGGTCTCACCGTCCTTGCCGTAGCAGCGCTTGCCCATGCCGTTCTGACCGTTGCCAGCCACATATTTGCGCTTGAAGCGAAAGTCCACCAGGGTAGACATATTGTCGTCCACAGTGAAGACGATATCGCCGCCCCGGCCGCCGTCTCCCCCGTCGGGGCCGCCGGCCGCGATGTATTTTTCCCGATGAAAGGCCACAGCCCCGTCTCCGCCTTTGCCGGCGTGAACGGAAATGCGGACCTTATCCGTAAAGTCAGTCGCCATAGACGATCCTCCTTTGCTTTCATTAGCAGTCGATTGCGAAACAATCATTTCGCAATCAAAAAAAGGCCGGACGCTTTGTCCGGCCTTTCGATGGTCACTTACTGCGCGATCTCTTCGTAAACAGAGACCTTCTTGCGCTCCTTGCCCATGCGCTCAAACTTCACCGTGCCGTCCACAAGGGCGAACAGGGTGTCATCCTTACCCTTACCAACATTGGTACCCGGGTGGATCTTGGTTCCGCGCTGTCTGACAAGGATGTTGCCGGCGAGGACAAACTGGCCGTCGGCTCTCTTGGCACCAAGACGCTTGGACTCGCTGTCGCGGCCGTTCTTGGTAGAACCCATACCTTTTTTATGTGCCATTTAGGTTACACCTCCATTAGTCAAAATCAGTTGCGGAATACTCAGGCGTTGATGGTCGTAATCTGGACCTTGGTGTAGGGCTGACGATGGCCCTGGGTGCGACGATAACCCTTTTTGGGCTTCATCTTGTAAACGCGGACCTTCGCGCTCTTGCCGTTCTTGAGAACGTTGGCGGTGACGCTGGCGCCTTCGATGGCGGGGGCGCCGAACTGAGCGGTCTCACCATCCACAACGGCCAGGACCTGGTCGAAGTTAACGGTATCGCCGGCGGCGATGTCCAGCTTCTCGACAAAGATCACATCACCCTCGGCAACGCGGTACTGCTTGCCTCCGGTCACGATAATGGCAGTCTTCATGAACTTTTCCTCCCTCTTTTCAGGACTCGCTCTGGGGGTGGAGGACTGACCTCATCTTCAGATACCCCTTCAACGCGGCCTTAAAAGAATACCATAGAGTCCCGTCAATGTCAACAATTTTTTCAGAGAAAACTTGTAAAAAATCCCGGGAGCACAGGAGTTTATCCGTGCTTCCGGGATCGTTTCGTTTTATCAGCCCACGGCCTCGATGTTGTCGTCCACCAGCATGAAGCTGCCGTCCGCGCCGCTCTGGCTCAGGAGCTTGCCGTGACGCTCCCCGTCCGCGGTGTAGTAGGTGATGAGCAGATCGGGCAGGCCCTCGGGTACCACCGCCTGCAGCTGCAGGGCGCAGTTTTTCAGGGAACTGGCGCACCAGAGCTGCTCGTTCTCATAGAACTTGTCCACATAGTAGACAGAGCAGATGCGTACATCGTAGATCTCGCCCTCCGCCATCAGGCAGAGCTCCTGGCCGTCTTCGCTGACCACAAGCTTATCCACGATGGGCAGCTCTCCTCCCTCCTGATTGGAGAGAAGATCCACGGTGAGGCGGCCCTTGCCGGTCCGGTCTCCGGGGAAGAGGAAGCGGGGCTCGATCTTGCCCTCCAGCAGGGCATAGGGAATGCGGAACTCCGTGATGCCGGCGGCGTAAGGCCCCAGCTCGTATAGATTGGAGAAGAACATCAGGCCCTCCCGGTCAAAATACCAGGAGCCCTCCCGCAGCAGATTCCGGAAGGCCTCTTCCCTGCCCCCGGCGGGGAGGAAGTCATCCACAAGCTTCTCGGAGTAATAGCCGTCCTCGTCCCGCTCGGCCTGCTCCAGCATGGACTGGACCAGGAAATCCGCAAGCGCGTCATAATCAGAGGAGAGGCGGTCCAGGGTGAGGATCTGGCCGGTGCTCATGTCGAAGGTGTAGGCAAACTGGGAATAGTTGCCGTGGGCGCCGCCGGTAAAGTTGGCGTCAGAATAGCGGATGCTGAGGATGTTCTCGTCCAGGCGCTGGATCTGTGCGCTGAGCGCATCTGAAAATTCCAGAGGCATGCCCTCTGCCTGGTACTCCCGCACGTAGGTGAAGTTGTCCTCCGCGCTCTCCAGCATGGTGTTATAGCCGAAAAACTCCTGCTTCAGGCCGTAGTTTTGGCCGCTGTAGAAGGCCTCCTCGATGGTGGCCAGGACCTCGTTGACCTCCTGGGCCACGATGAGGTCGTTCTCGTAGATCACCCGGGGCATATCATAGGAGAAGTCCAGGATCAGCTCCTGTCCCTCTGCGGGATCATAGTTCTGCAGCGAAGTGCGTCCGATGTTCACCAGAATGGCGTTGCCCGGCTCCTCCGTGGGAACGGGAGATGCAACCGGGATCTCGGCGCCGACCTGGGTGGCAGGAAGGACTTCCTGGGTGGGTTCGGGCGTCTGGGCATTGGTTTCGATGGGGCCGGGGGTCGGCGTGACCTCCGGGAAGGGCGGGATCTCAATCTGCTGCAGGCTCTCGGCACAGCCGACGAGAGAAAGCGCCATCAGAAGGGCAAGCAGCAGGGATACGGTCTTTTTCATTCTGTTCATCCTTTCTCGATCTCGTCAAAGGGGATCGCCTTGGACAGGGAGGAATTGAGATAGCGGTAATCCGCCGTCACTTCCCGCAGGACCCGGATCCGGGGCGGCAGCTCGATACTCTGCGCCTCGTCCTCCAGTTCCAGCTCCATCAGAGCCCGGTCTGTCCAAAAGGGGAAAATGTCGATTTCAAAGTTCTGTCCCTTCCAGGGGAGGACCCAGCGGGTCTTGCGGATCACGTTCCGGGAGGGGTCCGCGCTCTGCAGGAGCGATTCATACTCCTCCGGGCTGATCTCCCGCTCGTCCTCAATCCGCCGCAGGTCGCTGAGGCGGATCTTCCGGGTGTGGGTATAGGTCCAGCTGCCCTCCCGGCCGCGTTTGCGGACACGGGCGTTGATATGGGGCGCGGGCGGCAGCAGATAGGTCTGCACGATCTCGGTGGGATCGGCGTTTTGCCGCAGATAGTCGGCGTCCGGCATGGAAATCAGATACTTGCGCTCGATCTCAAAACCTTCCATAGGCACACCTCCGCTCCGGTAGACCCGTAAGGCACAATATAGCAAAAACCCGGGGGAAAATCAATAGGTATTACAAAATGTTTACAGTTCTGACAAGGCTTGCCAAGGCTCGGCAAAAGGCGTATACTTTTGCCGGGTGATGAAGATGAAAGGCGTATTGCTGTATAACATTTCCGCGGACAAGCTGAAAAAGATCCGGGTGATCCTGCTGCGGCTGGGGCTGCAGGGCAGGGTCGTAACACCGGAGGAGTTCATGCTGCCGGTGGGGCAGCTTGCCGGGATCGAGGGGCTCTCCCCTGCCGAAACGGCCCAGGAGGACGCAGGAGAAGCGTTCCGGGAGGAGATGCTGGTGATGTGCGATCTGCCGTCGGCCGTGTTCAGCGCCTTCCTGAACGCGCTGCGGCAAAACCGATGCACGGTGGCACTGAAGGCGGTGCTGACCCAGACCAACGCCGGCTGGAGCTCCGCGAGGCTCCACCGGGAATTGGCGGCGGAGCACGAAGCCATGCGGAACGCGGCGAAGAGCGTACACAGCAAGTAAAGAAATAACCAAAAACAAGCGGCATGACCGGTGGGCCATGCCGCTTGCGCGTTTGTATTGGATTTACATGATGGGGATCTTGATCTTCAGATCGCTGAGGGGCCAGGAGGAGCAGGCGTGGAACCAGCCCATCTCCTTGTCCATCCGGCGGCGGCCGTCACCCACGGGAGAGACGAAGATCTCACCGGAGAGCAGGTGGCTGCGGCAGAAGCCGCACTCGCCGTTGCGGCAGTGGGTGTTGATCTTGATGCCGGCCCGCTCCAGAGCCACAGCGACGGGCTCGGAGGCTCTGGCCTCGATCACATCCTCCTGGATGCCGCGGACCACGGTGATCTTGAAGGTCTTGGTCTCGGTGCCCTTGGGGTAGCCGGGGCAGGTGGAGATGTCCGCGGGGTTATTGACCACGTCGTGGCGGAAGCGGCGCTGAGGCACGCCCATCTCGTCCAGGGCCTTCTTCACAAAACGGAACATGGGCAGCGGGCCGCAGAACATATAGGTCACGTCGCCCTCAGAGTACTTCTCGATGATCTCTTTGGTGATGAAGCCCTTCTCGCCGGGCCAGTCAGGCTCGTCGGAGAGGACGTGGACCACCTTCACATCGGGGCAAGCGGCCTCGATCTCGTCCAGCTCCTTCTTGAGGACGATGTCGTTGGCCTTGACGGAGCCGTAGAGGATGGTGAGCTTGACGCCCTTCATCTTGCCATAGGCGATCTCCTTGGCCATGCTGTGGAAGGGGGTGATGCCGGAGCCGCCGGCCAGGGCCACCAGGGTCCTGCTGTCCCGCATGGGCTCCCAGTAGAAGAAGCCGAAGGGCAGGTTGGCTTCCAGCACGTCGCCCAGGTGGACCTGCTCAAAGAAGTAGTCCGGCACCAGGTAGGAGACGTTGCGGCGGATGGTGATCTCAAAGAAGGGATGCTCCCCTCTCGCCTCAAAGGGGGCGGAGGAGATGGTGTAGGGACGGGAGAGCTTGCTCTCGCCGATCTCCAGGCGGAAGTTCACATACTGGCCGCACTGGAACACGGGGATGTGCCCGTCCACAGACTCAAAGCGGTAGACGCGGGAACTGGGGGACGCCTCGCGAATGTCCACCACCCTGACGCGCATGGATTCCGGGTGCAGCTTATCGGCCAGTTCCCGGATGGGGTCCTTGGGATCGGGGATGGGAGAACCCTTGGCAAAGTTCTCCTCTCTCAGCTTGGTGACGCGGGAGGCTCCGCCGACGTCCTTCAAAAAGCCTTTGACCTTGATACTCATTTCTTACAGCCTCCCTTTCTTTTCCATGTCTTCCTTCACACCCTTGGCAGCGGCGCGGCCGTTGGTGATCTGGGGGCCCATGCCGTCGCCGGACATGCCGTGGGCTCCGGCAAACTCCAGACCTTCGATGAAGTGATCCTTCTCCTTCATCTGCAGGCGGGCCACCGCGTGGTCCTCCATGGAGTGGAGGTAGCCGTAGATGTTGCCCTTCCAGGCGCCCACATAGTGGGAGACGGTGATGGGGGTGGTGACCTCAAACTCCGCGATGCGGGGGCGGAAGTCCACCTTGGTGATCTTGATGCACTCCTCGATCATCTCATTGGCCAGACGGCGCTTCAGATCGTGGTACTCCTCCTCCTTGATGCTCTCAAAGGGCTTGGAGGGCACCAGGGCGGTGATGGAGAGCTGGGTATAGCCCTCGGGCAGGGTGGGGTTGGCGTAGTTGAGGCAGATGGTGGTGATGTAGTTATAGGGCTCGGTGATGTTGGCGTAGTTTCTCCAGATCTCGTTGGTGTCCATGGTGGTGCCGGAGAAGGTGGAGTAATCGGTGATGCCGTTTTCCTCGGGCGTGCCCTCGATGAGCATGATGACGGACACGGGGACCACGGAGAGCTTGCGGTTGTTGATCATCTTGATGGCATCCGCCGGGACCTCGCTGAGAGGCTCGATCATCTGGCTGTAGACCCGGTTGGGATAGGGGCCGGAAATGACGTAATCGCAGTGGATCTCATCGCCGCGGCGGGTACGCACACCGTAGACCTTGCCGTCCTTCACCAGGATCTTCTCGACCTCCTGGTCGAACTCGTACTGGGCGCCGTTCTCCTCGCACTTGGCCTGGAGCTTCATGCTCATCTCATGGCTGAATCCGCGGCAGACATAGGAGCCGGTGAAATAGTCCGCCATCAGGAAGGCGTAGATGGTGAAGGGCAGATCGTCCATGCGGTTGCCTACATAGATCCAGTAGGGGGTCAGCATCTCCACAGCCTTCTTGGGGAGCTTGAAGGTGTCGATGACCTCGGTGGCGGTGTAGCCCACGGTCTTCACAAAGTCGGGGTGCTTGAGGAGCATCTGGACCTTGCTCATGGGATGGACCGAGAGATAGTTCATGCTGTCATACACCCGGCGGCAGAGGAGCATGAGCTCATGGACCTTGTCATAGGTGCCGGGGCATTCCTCGTCGATCTCCTTTGCGACGGTGGTGTAGCTGTCGTCATAGTCGGGATGGAGGACCTTGTCGATGCCGGAATTGGGCAGGGCGACCCGGTAGCACTCGGGCACGGGCAGCCAGTCGATATCCACACCCATATCGTCAAAGAACTGGCCCACCTTCAGGCGCTTGCCGGGCTGGCCGATGGACATCATCTCATGGAGGGTGGCTTCGATCTCAAAGCCGTTGCGGACAAAATCGGTGGCAAGACCGCCGGGCATGTTGTGCTTTTCCAGGATCAGGATATCCTTGATGCCCCAGGCCTGCAGCTGGAGGCAGGCAGACATGCCGGCCAGCGCGCCGCCGATGATGACCACATCATAATGGTCTTTATAAAAGCTCATAGTAACATCCTTTCAAGAAGCGGAGGGCAGAGAAAGCTCTGCCCTCCGCAGTATGAGGCAGCTTAGAAGAAACGGTCCACCAGCTCGCGGGAGTACTCGGCAGTCTCGTCCATGTCGCCGAAGCTCATGACCTCGCCGGCATAGAAGGTGTCGTACTTGCCCTGCATGGCCTCGACCTTGTCGTACCAGCCGGCAGCGTAGTCCTCGGAGAAGACATGGGGGAAGTAATACACGGACCACTCGTTGATGACTTCCTCGGCGGGATTCTTCATGACCTTCAGATCGTCCAGCACCATCTGCTTGCACTCGTCATAGGGGATCTCCCTGGAGTTCTTATGCTTGCGCAGGGCATAGGTGGTGATGACCTGGTCCTTGGTCTCTCTCCAGCGGCGGTAATAAACCATCAGGTGACCCAGCTTCTCAGGAACCATGTTGTCAAAGACATAGTAGCTGATCTCGGGATGATTCTCAGGCTTGGTGAGGAAGGCCTGGACGTCGTAGCGCTCGTAATCGATCTTGGAGAAGAGCTCCTTTTCGTCCTCGCGGGCGTCAAAGTACTCGACCATGCCCTTCTGCCCGTCGGCCCGCTTGTTGGGGATGTAGAGAGGAGCGGTGACGATGATCTTGTCGTACTCCTCCACCTCGCCGTTCACGGTGACGTAGACCTTGCCGTCCTTGCGCTCCACCTTCTCGATGGTGCTGTTGAGACGGGCGGGATTCTTCAGATGGGCGTTCAGCTGCTCCCAGATGTACTGGGTGCCGTCTTTCCAGGTCCAGAGGTTGACCTTGACGAAGTTCATGCAGGTCTGGAAGTCCAGATACTTCAGAACGTAGGCAGCGGGGATCTCGTCAAAGTAGCCATAGCCGAAGGAAGTGAAGGGTCCGATCCAGATCTTCTGCACCAGGGGAACGCCGTTCTTCTCGCAGAAATCCTTGAAGGGCATGGCCAGATCCTTCAGGTTGGGGTTCACGCCCTCGACCTTCTCACGGCCGGGGGTAACGGCATAGCCGTCGTAACGGCCTTCGGCAACGCCGCGGTGGCCGTTCACGTCATAGCCCTTGTACTTGGTCTCCAGCAGGTCGCCGAACTTCTTCAGCTGGCCCTTCATCTTGAGCATCCAGGGATTCTTGATGATGTTGCCGAGGGTACGGGCAAAAGGCTCGATGACCTCACCGGCAGCGTTCTTGTAGTTGCGGTTGAGCTTGGGGCCGTCGTGGGTGATGCCGCAGAACTCTTCCACATCGTGAACAGCGTAGTAGGAAGGAACGCCCATGATGGCGCCCATCTCATAGCGCTTGCCATTGTAATAGGGGCTCCAGCACTTACCGCCTACACGGTCCTGACGCTCCAGGATGGTGTAGTTGTTGTAGCCCTTCTTTTCCAGATACATACCGGCAGAGAGACCCGCAGGGCCGCCGCCGATGATGCAGATGCGCGTGTTCTTGTCCATGTTTTCCCCTCCGTAAAGATTGTGGTAAAGTATTGTTGCGCAGCGTTTTTCGCCTTTACGATTATACATCAAGGGAAAAGTTCTTGTCACTATATAATTTGCGTTTCTTGTCAAAATCTTTGAATTTTTTGATTTCCCCCTTCCCCGATTTTGTGCTTTATGCTATACTGATGCAGAGCAAGATAGGGAGGTGGTCACCCATGCGCTTTGATCATTTTGAAGACATGCTCCGCCACTGGGCGGAAACCGCACCGGATGCCCCGGCTCTGCGATACGGGGCCGGAACCGTGAGCTTTTCGCAGTTTTGGGAGACGGTGCAGCAGCGCTCCGAGCTGCTGCGGAAGTCCCATAAGAGCTGTCTGGGTCTGCTCTCGGACGGGAGCCTGGATTGCGTGACGGAGCTTTTCGCGGCGAATATGGCCGGGATGCAGATCGTCATGCTGGACGAAAACGCCCCCTCGGTGCTGCTGCGGCAGCTGATCCAATACACCGACGTTGACCTTCTCTGGGGGGACGAGGATCTGGTAGAGGAGCTCTCCCCCGCTCTGACAAAAGGCGTGGAGGAAGGCAAAGGAAAAATCCTGTTCTTCACCTCCGGCACGACCGAGCGGGCCAAGGCCGTGGTGCTGACAGACCATTCCCTCTGCCAGAGCGCCTGGAACGGCTCGGCAAAGCTGCCGCTTTCCCCGGAGGACACGCTGCTCTGCCTGCTGCCGCTGGGACATGTGTTCGGTTTCGTGTGCGGTCTGCTCTGGGGTCTCAGCTGCGGCGCCTGTGTGGCGCTGGGCCGCGGCGCCAGGCATTATATCGACGACTGCGCCTTTTATAAGCCCACGGCGCTCTCCGCCGTTCCCCTACTGTTGGGTTTTCTGATGAAGCAGAAGCTGCTGAATGCAGAGCTGAAGCTGATCCTGGTAGGCGCGGGCGACTGTCCCCCTGCCCTGCTGGAAGCGGCGGCGGCCATGGGGATCCGGGTGAGCTTCGGCTACGGCCTTACGGAGACCAGCTCCGGCGTTGCCATCAGCGTAACGGGAGACCCCTACGCCATGGAGATCTGCCCCGATGACAGCATCAGCCTGGCGGAAGACGGAGAGATCCTGATCCAGGCGCCCACCTGCATGATGCAGGGCTATTACAAGCGCCCGGAGAGCACCGCGGAGGTGCTGATCGACGGGGTGTTCCACACAGGGGACCTGGGCCGCTTCGACGAGGAAGGAAAGCTCCACATCACCGGGCGGAAAAAGGACATGCTTGTCCTCTCCGACGGGACCAAGATCTTCCTGCCGGAATATGAGGCGGCCATCGCAAAGGTCCTGGGCAATCCCGAGATCGCCGTGATCCTGCAGAATGACCGGCCGCTGCTGATCTACAGCGGGGATGCGAAGGAGCAGGATTTGAGCAAGGCGCTGCTCCCGCTGATGACGGAGCTGCCGAGAGGGCAGCGTCTGGGCGGGATCCGGATCACAGACCAACCGCTGCCGCGGACGGCGACAGGAAAAATAAAGCGCTGGGAGCTCCAGCAGAAAGGGTAAAAGCATGACAAGACAGGACGTTATCCAGGAGATCAAAACCGTTATTTTCAACTGCTTCCCCGACATGGAAGGCCAGGAGCTGACGGAGGACACGGTCATCAATACGGAGACCGCCATCGACTCCATGGGCTTTGTGCTGGTCATCTGCAAGCTGGAGGCTCTGTTCGATATCAAGATCCCCGAACGGCAGTGGGCAAAGCTCTCCACCCTGGGCGACGTGGCCGACGCCATTATGAAACGGCTGTCCAAAGCATGAGCATGCTGATCGAGGGGCTGCGCCTGCGCAGCAAGGACGTAGACCTGCACCGCAGGCTGCGGACCTCCCGGCTCTTTGAGTTACTGCAGGAGGCCTCCATCCGCCACACGGAAGAGCTTGGCATGGGGCGGGACAAGACCCTGGACAAGGGGATCCTCTGGATCGTAGGTCTGCAGCGGGCAGAGATCAAACGGATGCCGGAATATGACGAAGAGCTTTTGCTGAAAAGCTGGCCCGGAAAAACCATGCATCTGTTTTTCCCCCGATACTACCAGATGGAGACTGAAGGAGGAGAGATCCTGCTCAGAGCCAGCGCGCTCTGGACTCTGGTGGACCAGCAGACCCGCAAGGTGGTATTTCCCGAAAAATACGGCGTGGCGATCGAGGGAGAAGCAACCGGACAGGAGATCGCGCTGCCATCCAGTCCCCGAAAGCTGGAGTTGACGGAGACTGTCCCCTTCCAGGTGCCCTACAGCTATGTGGATCTGAACGGACACATGAACAACACCCGGTATTTTGACCTGGCGGAGGACTGCATCCCGGCCTCCCGTGAGGGAAAGCCCCTTCGCCGGATCCAGACGGAATATGCCAGCGAGGCCAGGCTGGACGACCGGCTCCAGGTCCGTTGGGGCCGGGAAGGCTCCAGCTTCTACCTGCAGGGTGAAGGGGAAAAACCGGTGTTCCGGATGCGGCTGGAATACGGAGAATAATACAGGCGTGAGGCGGATTCGCAGAATGCTGCGGATTCGCCTCACGCAATCCTATGTTTCGGTCTATACATACATATAAAATGAACGACCAATGGATGGTCCCAGCAGGTACGGAGCGATCAGGGGATCGCTCCCTACGCGGCGACGCGGCAGAGGGGAGATTTCTTCCGTCAGCTGTCGCGCAGAGGATCCGCTGCGCGGGGACCTCATCCGGCGCTGCGCGCCACCTTTCCACCTTGCGGTACCCGAAAAACCGTTCGGGCTTACGCTAATCCTCCGGTTTCGGTTTTTCGACCGCTGCGGAAATTGCGAGTTTCCTTCCTCCGCCACTGGCGGCGGGAACTCGCAATTCCCCGTGCGCGGGGAAGGCTTTGAGCGGGCAGGTGATGGCGGCGCCCCCTTCGAAAGCACGATGAAAACAAGCTGGACCAACGACCCCTCCGTCATCCGGCGGACTGTAATACGCCGGATGCCACCTCCTCTTGCGCAGGGGAGGTTTTACGGGCCGCCGAGGGCGGCGCCGAGGGCGGCGTCCCCTACGGCGGTGGGGCCGGGCCAGAGCAATCCGGCGATCAGTCCCTACTAGGGGCGCGGCAAGGGGACAACTCCTTCCGTCAGAAGTCTCGCGGAGGATCCGCTGCGCGGGGACCTCATCCGGCGCTGCGCGCCACCTTCCCCGTACGCGGGGAAGGCTTTGAGCGGGCAGGTGATGGCGGCGCCCCCTTCGAAAGCACGATGAAAACACGCTGGAGCTACGACCCCTCCGTCATCCGGCGGACTGTAACACGCCGGATGACACCTCCCCTTGCGCAGGGGAGGTTTTACGGGCCGCCAAGGGAAGGCAAAGGTGGTGCGGATAGCCGCCGCTGGAGCGATACCTTGGGGGGGGAGCTTCTCGCATCAGCAGAAATAAAAACGGCTGCGGTGAACGCAGCCGTTTTGATGTTATTCGGTTTTGTATTCCGGCTCGGAGGGCTTGGCCTTGGACTCAGCCTCAAGCTCACCTTCCTGCTCAGAGTCGAACTGGGGCTCACCAGCTTGCTCTGCTTCGGGATTCGATTCCGGCTGAGCTTCGGTCACCGCTTCCGCTTGCTTCTCCGCCTGGTCAGCGGGGGGATCAGCCTTGGGCGGCTTCGGGGATTCCTCGCCATCGAAGCGGGCGATCTTGCGGGCGGGACGCTCGATGGTGCTGTCGTTGCGGGCCAGGCGGGCCTGCTTCTCATTCTCCGGCATGAACTCCCCATGCTCGAAGAAGTAATCAAACTCAGCGCCCTCCATGGACTCATGGGCCAGCAGGTACTCCGCAACGGCGCGGAGCTGTTCCCCGTGCTCGCTGAGGATCTGTTCGCAGCGGGCAGCAGCCTGGTCGAAAATGGCCTTGACCTCCTCGTCGATGGCGGCGGCAGTCTCCTCGGAATAGCTCTTGGTCTGACCGAAGTCCCGGCCGATGAAGATGGAGTGGCCGGAGCTGTCGTAGGAGATGGGTCCCAGACGCTCGCTCATGCCGTAGCGGGTGACCATATCCCGCGCGAGAGAGCTGGCATGCTGGATATCGCCGGAGGCTCCGGTGGAAATATCGTCCAGGAAGAGCTTTTCCGCGATGCGGCCGCCAAGGGCCACCACGATGTTCTCAAACATCTCGGAGCGGGAGGTGAAGTTTTCCACATCTTCGGTGGGACGGAACAGGGTGAAGCCGCCGGCAGGACCTCTGGGGATGATGGTGATGAAGTGGACAGGATCCACATGCTCACAGAATCTGGCCGCCACAGCGTGGCCGGATTCGTGATAGGCGGTAAGACGGCGGGCCTTGTCGCTGACCTTGCGGCTCTTCTTCTCCGGGCCCATCTGGACCTTGAGAATGGCCTCGTCGATATCGTCCATGGTGATGAAGCGGTGCTTGCGGCGCACAGCCAGCAGGGCGGCCTCATTCATCAGATTCTCCAGATCCGCGCCGGAGAAGCCGGCGGTACCGCGGGCGATGCTGTTGAGCTGCACGTCCTCGGCCAGATGCTTATCCCGGGAGTGGATCTTCAGGATCTCCTCCCTGCCCTTGATGTCGGGCAGTCCCACATAAATCTGCCGGTCGAAGCGGCCGGGACGGAGCAGCGCGTTATCCAGGATATCGGCGCGGTTGGTGGCCGCCATGACGATGACGCCCTCGTTGCTGCCGAAGCCGTCCATCTCCACAAGCAGCTGGTTCAAGGTCTGCTCGCGCTCGTCATGTCCGCCGCCAAGGCCGCTGCCTCTCTGGCGACCGACGGCGTCGATCTCGTCGATGAAGACGATGGCGGGGGCCAGCTTCTTGGCCTGCTCGAACAGGTCGCGGACGCGGCCGGCGCCGACGCCCACATAGAGCTCTACAAAGTCAGAGCCGGAGATGGAGAGGAACTGCACATTGGCCTCCCCCGCAACAGCCTTGGCCAGCAGGGTCTTGCCGGTGCCCGGAGGGCCGACCAAAAGCACGCCCTTGGGGATCCTGGCGCCCATGGCCGTATAGGCCTTGGGGTCCTTCAGGAAGTCCACGATCTCGGCAAGCTCTTCCTTCTCCTCATCGCAGCCGGCCACATCCCGGAAGGTCTTCTTGTTCTTTTCCTCGCTGCCCAGGCGGGTGCGGGCCTTGCTGAAGCGGGCCACGCCGCCGGCGCCGCCCCCGCTCATCCGGTTCATCATCACATACCAGAGGGCAAAGCCGCCGCCCAGCAGGGCCGGCTTCATGCTGCTCCTGGATCAGCTCGTGGAAATCCTCATAGAACACGGAGAAGCTGTAAAGATCATAGGTCATCTTCACCGTGTCGGAGCCATCGGCCGGAGCGGCAGGGTCCGCCTGCGCGGCATCGCCAGCCGGAGCGGCATCAGGCGCGGGACTTGCCTGGGTCTGGTCCTTCTCCGCAGGGCGCACCTCCAGCTCGATGGTACTGCCGGAGCTGCCGGGGATCACCTCGAAGTACTTGACCCGTTCCTGCTTGAACAAGTCCGCCAGCTCGGAGTATTTTTCGATCTGATTGGGCGTGGGCTGCTTGGTCAGCAGCATGACTACCGTGATCAGGATCGCCAGCATGATGACATAAAACCCCAGATCCCGGCTTCGGTTGCGATTAGGTTTCAAATGCGGTCACTTCCTTGTCTCAAAAGGGAAAAAGCGTTAGTTACTTGCTGTATACTTCAGGGCTGAGAATGCCGATATAGGGCAGGTTGCGGTAGCGCTCGTTATAGTCCAGACCGTAGCCCACCACGAAAGCATCGGGCACATCAAAGCAGGCATAGTTCGCGTCGACCGGGGCCTTGCGGTTGCCGGGCTTATCCATCAGGGTCACGATGGAGACAGAAGCGGGCTGGCGCACCTGCAGATAGGTTCTGAGGTAATTGAGGGTAACGCCGGAGTCCAGGATATCCTCCACCAGGATCAGGTGGCGGCCTTCAATGTTCTGATTCAGGTCCTTGTTGATCTTCACGGCGCCGGTGGAAGAGGTGCCGCTGTAAGAGGAGACGGACATAAAGTCCATGGTGCAGGGAATGGAAACATGCCGCATCAGATCCGCCATGAAAATGAAGCAGCCCTTCAGCACGCCGACAAAAATGGGGTTCTTTCCCGCGTAATCCGCAGAGATCTTTTTGCCCAGTTCAGTAACCTTTTCTTCGATCTCTTCCGCTGTGATCAGAACTCTCTCAATACCGTTGTCCATGATTTTCTCCTATGCTTTCTCTATATTGATTGCCCGGATCTCCAGGCAGGGATCTCCGATTTCGGGCCTTGCCCGCTCATCCGCGGGATAGCCCAGGACCGCCAGGATCCCTTTCTCATCCCGCAGCACCGGGACCAGGTCCCGCTGCCGCTGGGTCAGGCCCGCATCCCGGAACAGATCGTGCAGGCTTTTGCCGCAGCCTCTGCCCTGGGGATGATAGCGGTCTCCCGGAAAACGGCCGGTGCAGTACAGTGTACCACAGATATTTGTACTTTTGAAGAGATAAGTTTTAAACAAGTCGTGAATTTCTCCCCGATAGACGCTCTCTTCGCAGGTCAGAACAAGGCCGGCCTCGGGGACACACAAGCGCTCGCCCGGGCGCAAAGGACGCGGTGGGATGCACGTTCTGTTCCCGTCATCCGCATAGAGTCTCCCCTGTTCCCGCCGAAGGCGCAGCCCGGGAAGATCCAGATAGCCCAACCCGTCCTCCCCGCAGAAGGACAGGACCTTCTCCACATGGGAAAGGGGCAGGGCCTGCCCGCAGAAGAGACGCAGGGCCCGGGAAGAGACAGCCGGATGCAGGGCAAGCAGTTCCCTTGTCGGGATGGACAAGCTGTCCGGCAGGGAATCCAGGAAAGCGCTCGCCTGCTGCTGCAAAAACTCCTCATCCTGCCGCAGCAGCTTTGCGGTGCGCCGGGCGGCCTCGGAAAAACGTGGGTTCAGCTCCCGCAGAACGGGAACGACCTGATGACGGACGCGGTTGCGGCGAAAGTCATCGGAGAGATTGCTGCTGTCCTCCACAAAGGGGACCTGATGTTCCCGAAGATAGGAGAGGATCTCCTCCCGGGTGCAGCCCAGGAGCGGGCGGCAAATCTTGCCGTTTATGGCGGGAATGCCGGAAAGCCCGGCGGCTCCCGTACCGCGGACCAGGTTTAACAGCAGGGTCTCGGCATTGTCGTCGGCATTGTGGGCGGTGGCGATCACGTCACAGGACAGCCGCTCCGCCTCCCGTTCCAGGAAAGCGTAGCGCAGCTTGCGGGCGGCTTCCTCCAGGCCGAGGCCATTCTCCCCGGCATAGGCGGGGACATCGCCATGCTCAACCAATAACGAGATCCCCTGCCGCTGACAGTAATCCTCCACAAAAGCGGCGTCCCGAAGGGCTTCCTCCCCCCGGATGCCGTGCTCGTAATGGGCGGCAGTAACCGTAAGATCCGGCTGACGCAGCAGCCAGTGGAGCAGGCACATGGAGTCCGCCCCGCCGGAGACGGCGCAGAGGACCCGGGCGCCCTCCGGGATCAGAGAGCGATCAATAGTCATCCTCGTGCCATCTTTCCACATTTCCGAAGGAAGTATACTCCGGCAGCCAGGTGAGCTCCACCGTGCCGGTGGCGCCCTTGCGGTTTTTCAGGATGATGGCCTCGGCCAGATTGGGGTTTTCGCACTCCTTGTTATAGTAGCCGTCCCGGTACAGGCCGATGACCACGTCCGCGTCCTGCTCGATGGCGCCGGATTCCCGCAGGTCGGAGAGCATGGGGCGCTTGTCCTGGCGGGACTCGTTGGCACGGCTCAGCTGGCTGAGGCAGATGACGGGCACATTCAGCTCCTTGGCCATGATCTTCATCATACGGCTGATGTCGCTGACGGCCTGCGTGCGGCTCTCGTTGGACCAGCTGTGTCCGCTGCCGGCGGACTGCATCAGCTGCAGATAGTCGATGATCACCAGATCCAGCTTGGGGATGCGGCGGCACTGCGCGTTCATCTCGGAAACCGTGAGAGAGGGATTGTCGTCGATGCGGATGTCCGTAGCGCTGAGGGTTTGGGCGGCATCGGTGATGTTGCGCCACTGCTGGGGCGTGAGCTGACCGGTCATCAGATTCTGGGACGGGATGAGGGCAGCCTTGCTGAGAAGGCGGCTCACCAGCTGCTCCCGGGACATTTCCAGGGAAAAGATGGCGATGGTCTTGCCCTCGTTCACAGCGGCGTGCAGCGCCATATTCAGAGCGATGCTGGTCTTGCCCATGCCGGGGCGGGCAGCCACCAGGATGAGTTCGGACTTGTTGAGGCCCAGGATCGTCCGGTCCAGGTCCGCAAGGCCCGTGGGGATGCCGGGGATCTTGTTGCCGGAAGCTGCGGCCTCGGACAGATTGTCAAACACGTTCTGCACGATGCCGGAGATGGGCAGCAGACCGCCCACATTGCGGCCCTGCCGCAGGGCGTAGATCTTCCGCTCGGCAGCTTCCAGGAGTGCATCGGCCTCGCCGGAGCCCTCCCCCACCATCTTGTTGATCTCATCCGCCGTCTCGCCCAGGCGGCGCAGCAGCGCCCGGTCCCGCACGATGGCGGCATATTCCAGCACGTTTGCCGAGGTGGGCGTCATGCGCATCACTTCGGCCATGTAACTGTCCAGCTTCTCCTCGTAGACGCCCCGGACCTTCATCTGGTCCAGCACGGTCACGGGGTCGATGGTCTGTCCATAGGCAAACATGGCGTAGACCGTCTCATAGATATCCCGGTTGCTCTTCAGGTAGAACTCGTCCGCCTTCAGTTTGTCCAGGACCTCCGGGATACAGCGGGGGTCAATGAGCATGGAGCCGATGACCGCCTGCTCCGCCTGGGCGGAGTATGGAATTTTTCTGCCCAGCAATTCGTCCATTCTGCTATCCTCTCTGTCTCAACGCGGGGAAGGGATGCTTTACTGCTCCTCCACCACCAGAACGTTGATGTTGCCGTTGACCTCGTAGCCCAGCTTGGCCTTGACGGTGTAGCTGCCGAAGGCCTTTATGGGCTCGCTCTGCACGATCTTGTTCTTCTCGATGTCCATATCGAACTGCTCCTTCAAGGCCTTGCTGATGGCCTCGGAGGTGACGGCGCCGAAGAGCTTGCCGGAGCTGCCGGCCTTGGCGCGAACGATGACCTGGACGCCGGCGAGCTTCTTGCCGTACTCCTCCGCCAGAGCCTTTTCCTTGGCCATCTGCGCGGCCTTGGCCTTCTCCTTGAGCTTGAGGGCGTTGATATGATCGGGGGTGGCTTCGGCCGCCAGGCCCCTGGGGATCAGATAGTTGCGGGCGTAGCCGATGGAGACTTCCTTCATCTCGCCCTTCTTGCCCTGGCCCTTCACGTCAGTATTGAAAATAACCTTCATCTTCTGGCACTCTCCTTTATCATTCTCTTCTTTGTTTCGTTTCAGGCGAAGTATTCGTCCACGACGGCATGGACCTTGTCCAGCACCTCCGCAATGCTGAGGCCCGTGAATTGCGCCGCCGCGGCGCTGCGGTTGCCGCCGCCGCCCAGCTTCTCCATCAGGATCTGGACATTCATCTCGCCGATGGAGCGGGCGGAGGCGTAGATCTTGCCCTGCCCGTCCGGAGCGATGACGATGGAAGCCTCCACCCCGGAGATATTCAGCAGCTCGTCCGCCGCCTGGGCGGCAACCACACGCTTCTGAGGCTCCGTGGGAGCGGCGATGGCAACGTTTTTATACAGATCCACACACTGGAGGATCTTGTACTTGGCAATGGTATCCTCCATATCGGATTTGAAGAGCTTTTTGACCTCCGTGGTATCGGCACCCGCCCGGCGCAGCCAGGATGCCGCGTCAAAGGTGCGCTCGCCGGTGCGCAGGGAGAAGCTCTTGGTATCCAGCACGATGCCGGCCAGCATAGCCTCCGCTTCCACCCGGGTCAGCTGGCTCTGCTCCGAGATCTCCTGCAGGATCTCGGTGACCAGCTCGCAGGCGGAGGAGGCATAGGGCTCGATCAGTCCGAGAGCCGCGTTCTGGATATACGTGGCGGCTACCCGGTGGTGGTCGATAACCGCCACCCGGTTGCAGGCGGAGAGCAGTTCCGCATCCTCGACCTGCTCGGGCCGGTTGGTGTCAACGACCACGAGGAGGGTGCGTCCGTCAGCGGATAGGATGGCCTCCTCCTTGCTGAGAAAGACGTCCTTGTACTCCTTTTCCTCCTTCAGGCGGGCGATCATGGTCTTGGACGCGTTGCGCTCCAGGTCCATGACGATATTGGCGCGGACGCCGCAGAAACGGGCCATGGCGCAGATGCCCACGGCGGCGCCCAGAGCGTCCAGGTCCGCGAAGCGGTGGCCCATGACATAGACCTTGGAAGAGTCCCGCATCAGCTCGGCCAGGGTGTTGGCCATGACCCGGGATTTGACCTTGGTGCGCTTTTCCACCTCGGAGCCGCGGCCGCCGAAGAATTCAAAGCTCAGTCGGTTTTTGATGACCGCCTGGTCGCCGCCACGGGAGAGGGCAAGCTCCACCGCCATATCCGCAAACTGCAGGGCCTCCGCCATGGTGGAGGCCTCCAGGCCCAGGCCGACGGAAATGCTGGCGCTGATGCCGTTGGGGCTCTCGACCTTATGGACCTCCTCGATGATACGGAATTTTTCCTCCCGCATGCCGTCCAGATCCCGCTTTTCAAACATGACGAAGTAGCGGTCCCGGTCGTAACGGCGGAGGATGCCGTGGTAGCCCTCGCACCAGTGATGGAGCTTATCCTCCACCTCGTCCCGAAGGTCGGTCCTGGCCCGCTCCGGGAGGTTCTTGCAGAGTTCATCCAGATTGTCGATGACCACGATGCCGGGGACGGGACGGGACTGCTCATACTCGAGACGGATATCGTCATACTCGGTGATATCCAGCCAGTAGGTGATGCCCAGGAAGCCGTCGGATTCCACTTCCTTCTCCGAACGGATCAGGTTGCCGTGGACCTGGTACTTCTTCCCCTGCAGCTGCAGGACGCCGGGATACCGGTTTTTGCCCTCAGTGAGCCATTTGCCGGTAAATTCCGGCACCAGGTCGGTGATGCGCACATCCATGCGCTTTTTGGACACGCCGCACATGGAGAAAAACATCTCATTGCCCCATACGATGTTGGCGTCGTCCAGACGGAATACGGCGATGGGCAGCGGAAAATGCTTGAGCGTATTGTCCTTGGCATTCTCCGAGTCATAGGCCACCGATTCGATATAGGCGGACAGCTGTTTTTCCCGAACGCGGCGGGCGATCAGCGAAAAGGCCAGCAGGACCAGGATCACACCGCCCTCAGCGGCGGCCAGGAAATACTGCTTGAAATACAGCGTCGCCGCAGCAAAGAGGATCATGAAAAACAGGTGGATCCCCACGCCGGGCTCGCTCAGCCGCTTGATGCTCTTGTTATTCTTCATCGCGGCGCCTCCTTGCGATAGAAATCAGTTCTCCGGAAGCCGGAAAAGCGAAGCGATCGGAATTACCCCATTGAATCATTGAGATATTATACCAAAAGGGCGCGGCGTTTACAACTAATAATTTCCGCAGGGTGGGGAAAACTGCCGGTAAAGCAGGAATCTGGCGCGCGGAGGTGGCGAATGAAGGCAATTCTGTTGGCAGGCGGGCAGGGTACGCGGCTGAAGGCGGTGACGGGAGATCTGCCGAAGCCGCTGGTCCCGCTGCTGGGACGGCCGCTGGCGGAGCACATCCTGAGGCTTCTGAAAAAGCACGGGATCCGATCGGTGTGCGCGGCGGTACGTTACCGGGCAGAGGACGTGATGGAAGCGCTGGGCGACGGGAGCAGGCTGGGGATGCGCATCACCTACCGGGTGGAGGAGCAGGCGCTGGGAACGGCGGGCGCCGTGAAAAATTGCGCGGACTTTATCGGGGACGAGGACGTGCTGGTGATCAGCGGGGACGCGGCCTGCGACATGGGGCTGACGGAGCTGATGGAGCGGCATCGGGAACGGGGCGCGGCGGTGACGCTGGCCCTGCACCGGGACGCTTCTCCCCTGCGCTTCGGGCTGGCTGTGACCGACGGGGAGGGTGCGGTGCGGGCCTTTGTGGAAAAGCCGGACTGGAACCGGGTGGTAACGGATCTGGTGAACACGGGGATCTATATCCTCTCGCCCAGGGCGATCGCGGCGATCCCGGAGGGGCGGGCCTATGACTTTGGGAAAGACCTGTTCCCCCTGCTGCTGAGAAAAGGCGAGCTGCTGCTTGGCGTGCCGGTGGATGGTTACTGGTGCGACGTGGGCACTCCCCTTTCCTACTACCGCTGCTGTGTGGATGCGCTGGAGGGAAGACTGCAGCTGGAGCCGGGCGAGAGCTTTATGCAAAGCAAGGAAGAGGCCGGGCAGGAAATGAAGGACCAGGGTTTTGTGCTGGACTTCCCCTGTCGGGATCGGGCAGCGCTGATGGGGCGGCTCTCCCAATGGATGCTGGAGCTGCCGGCGGATTACGAGGACGGGATCCGGCTGCGGGATGCGCGCTTTGATCTGCACATCTGTCCGGAAGCGGGGAGCAGCGCTCTCCGGATCGCGGTGAACGCGGAGGACGCGGAGTTTGCGAAAAGGCTCGCGTTCTCCGCAAGGGATCTGGCCCGGGCGCTGGAAGCATGATGTGCAAAACGCATTGCAAAAATCCCGGCATGATAGTAAAATGGAATCACTATCATACCGGGAGGGAGCGCAATGAATCTGGAAAAAACCATCCGCAGTTTGGAGCTGCGGGGATACAGCGTCAAGCACTTTGCAAAGGGCGAGGAGGCCGCCGACTATCTTTGCGAAGAAGTGAAGGATACCAGCGTTGGCATCGGCGGCTGCAAGACCGCGGATCAGCTGGGGCTCTATGAAAAGCTCAGCGAGCGAAACACCGTTTACTGGCACTGGCGGGTGCCGGGGATGGAGACCCTGCAGAAGGCCAATGCCGCGCCGGTCTATATCTCCAGCGCCAACGCCATCAGCGAGGACGGCGAGATCCTGAACATCGACGGGCGGGGCAACCGGCTGGCGGGCCAGGTCTTCGGCAACAAGAAGCTCTACATCGTGGCGGGCACCAACAAGATCTGCCCGGATTTCACCTCCGCTCTGGAACGGGCGCGGAATGTGGCCGCGGTGCAGAACTGCAAGCGCTTTGAGGCCAAGACCCCCTGCAAGATCGACGACAAGTGCCACGACTGCCGCAGCGCCGATCGCATCTGCCGGGCCTTGCTGGTCCTGTGGGCGCCGATGATGGGCATGGAGGCGGAAGTAATCCTCATCGACGAAGAGCTTGGCATGTAAGGAGGAACATACGATGGTCAGACATTTTGAAGAGCGCATCCACGAGAAGAAGCAGATGTTCGGCGGCGAGGGCGAGGCGGTGTTCCACCGCATCCTGAACGGACCGGAGGAGATGTACGGCAAGGGTCGGGTCTTTTCCCATGTCATCCTGGAGAAGGGCTGCGAGATCGGCTGGCACGTGCATCACGGGGACGGAGAGACCTACCTGATTCTGAAAGGGCTTGGGCTCTACAACGACAACGGGGTGGAGCGGCAGGTGGTGCCCGGTGATGTGACCTTTGTGGACGACGGAGAGGGGCACGCCCTCAAGTGCATCAGCGACGAGCCTCTGGAGGCCATCGCTCTTATCCTGTACAAATAAGCG
>ONCI01000026.1 GCA_900316255.1 uncultured Eubacteriales bacterium
CCGTTTATGTCCCGTTGTATCACATAGCGGCAAAACTCGTCCTCATCAATATGGGCGGTGATAAGCTGTCTTAACTGCGTATCACTCATGCCAGGATTACGGCTTTTGGATTATGGCAGACAAAGAGACCTTGCTGCAGCTTCAAGACAGCCCCGAGGTCTACTCTGTGGCTGTACAGCCTCTACGGTAATTCTTAATTGAATAATCAAGCAGAGCTCGCCCTTTGACAAAATCGGCTGGCTCTGCTTTTTTGCGCTCCTGTGCTATACTGGTCAAAAAAGCAAAAAGTCTTTGTTACCTCTGCTGAAAAATGACGTTTATAGGGTTGAGAGCTCTTAATCAGGAGGTTTTCCTATGGAAGACAAAGCGATTGTGGATCTGTATTGGCAGCGTTCCGATCAAGCCATTCCGGAGACGGATCGGAAGTACGGCCGTTACTGCCATGCAATAGCCTACAACATTATGACGAATTATGAAGATGCGGAGGAATGTGTGAATGACACCTGGTTTCGTGCCTGGAATCTGATGCCGGACAAACGCCCGACGATACTCTCTACATTTCTGGGTACGATTTCCCGAAATTTAGCGCTGGATCGTTATCGTCGCCGGTCTCGCCAAAAACGGGGCGGCGGGGAGACGGAGCTGGCACTTGATGAGCTGGAAGATTGCATCCCTGACCGCGACGGCGTGGAGCAGAAGATTGAGGAGCAGGAATTGGCACAGGCTATCGACGCCTTCCTGTCTACCCTGCCAGCGACGGATCGTAAAATCTTTGTCGCGCGCTACTGGTTTGTCGCACCGGTGAAGGAAATCGCGGACAAGCTCAACTGCTCGCCGGGCAAGGTAAAGATGACACTGTACCGCCTGCGTGGACGTCTGCACAGTACCTTACAGGAGGAGGGGTTGGTATGAACTCCTACAAGCTTTTGCACGCCATGAGCGGCATCCGCGAGGACTATGTGCTGGAGGCGATGGATTTCCTCGGCTATGCAACAGAAAAAGCGAGGCCGCGCAGGGTGAACCGCAAGCTATGGACGACGCTGCTGGTGGCAGCAATCATTGTCTCTCTCTTTACCGTGACCGCTTATGCCATGGGCTGGTTCGGTCTGCGGGAACGCATGATCGAGTCCGCGCCGGAAACGTCTGCCGCTGAAGAAACTTCCTCCCCGGAGTATTCCCTGGCTCCGACTGCCGAGCCGAAGCGCTGGGTTTCGCTCAATGGCTATGCGGATTCCCCGGAATACCGGGCAAACGCCGAGTGGCTGCGCTTCCGGGAGGAATATCTGGCCACCCACACCATCACCAACGACAATTCGTGGATGGACGGGCTGGACGAGGAGACAGTCAACACCTGTCATTACTACGGCGTTTACGAGCAGGCGATGCTGGACGAGCTGAACGCGCTGGCAGAGCAATACGGCCTGCGGCTGCACACGCATCAAGTCTCGCCCCTCACGCTGGACGACTTTTACCGCGCTGCCGGAACAGGTGCCTTTTTGGCCGAAAGCGAAGGTAGCGGGTACATCTATGAAGACGGCTCCTTCAAGCTGGAGGTGTCAAGGCCACAGAGGGAGTACACCCTGACAATCCTAAAGAACCTGTCAGGCACGATCCTGCCGCTCTCCAGCGGCATGGACAGGCCGGAGAATTATCAGGAGTGGGAGTATATCAACTCCCATGGGGATACTGTGTTGATGGCCTTCAACGACAGGCGCGAAGATATCCATGCAAGCTCTGCAGACCTGCGGATCTTCTTTGACATGGACGGTGTTTTCGTCATGGCGCATGCCGCTTTCTATGAGAGCGAGGATCTGACAAAAGCGGAGTGCGAAGAGCTGGCGGACGAAATCATTTTTCACGAGCTGCTGAAAACAGAGCCGGACTTCTCGGCGCTCTACGTTGACCCCACCGTGGCCGATGATCCGGGCAGTGCCGTGACTCTGGCGGACTTTCTGGCCTCTCCGGAGGGACAGGCAGCCCGGGCATGGAGCCAGGCTTCCAACTCCCGCCGCGGAACGGAGGCCGGTCAGCGGGAACTGGCAGATCTTCGTCCGGGGATCGTGGAGAAGTACGGTCTTCTGGACTATGCACAGTATTGGGAGGTCGGCTCGCAGGAGCATATCGACTCCGGCATGTTCCAGGATTCGCCTTTCCCTGCCATCAACTATGACGAGTTTGCCGAAAAAGGCTACGACCGCCGCATCGCGGAGATGTTCTATATGCTGGGGCTGCAGGACAACGGGGTCATCCTAGGCTACAAAAGCATGCTTTGGATCTACATACCCTTTGGTTCTTTCTGTGATTATACCTTTGACCTGACGGCAGACAGCTATACCGACGAATGGTTTTACTGCACGAATTCCGGCACAGTTGTGACGCTCTGTGCCGATTTTGGGGATACAACTTCCACCCCTCCCGCCGTCATTTACAGGTCTGCTCATGGTTGGCTGATCGGACGCAGAGAGGGCGTCTGCCATAACGCCTATGAGCTGGAAAGCTGGGCGGACGAAATCAACTATACGCTTTTCCCGTAAGAAAGGAATTGACATGAACAAAAGAATACGGCTTATGGCCGCAGTACTGGCGCTTTGCATAGCGCTGACGCTGGGGCTGTGCGGTTGCACGCCCAAAACAGGATCAAGAAAAGAAAACGCGCCTGCCCGCGAGGGCGTGAGCACCTATGGGGCGGGTGAAAACCTTGCCCCCGACGGGACGCCCTTTGAGACGGTCTATGTTCCCGGCATTCTGGAGCTGGATCGCAGTCTGTTGCCCGTCACGCGCTTCAAAACCTCCCCCAACGGTTTATACGCTTTTGACGATCTCTCTGAAAAACTCTATGAGTTTGATGCGCAGGGTCATTGCCTTCGGGAGTGGGAAGGGACTTACGATGACTTTGAGGCGCTCACGAACGCGAACGACGGGTGGCGGTTGACGTACCGGGAAAACAAAGCCGACCCGGCGGATCGCTCCACAGAATACCAGGTGCTGCGCACAGTGGACGGACAGGAAACGGAGGTATTGAGCTTCCGCACAGAGAGCGGTGTGGCTTCGCTGATCGGGCAGACAGATTCCTTTTTGATCTACAAGATGGCATGGGACGAAAACGGCGAGGGAACTTATACGCTGGAAAGCTACGACGCTGCCGGAACCTTGACTCATACGCAAAATGTAAACGAGTGGATGGAAATCTACCCGACAGGCACCGAGATCTTCTTCCTCGGGCATGACAGCTATGAGGTTTTCCGGTATGATCCTGAGAGTTTCTCTTTGATTTCGACGGATAAGATACCCGAGGGCAGCCGCTGCTGCGGCATCGTGGAGGACACACTCTTTTTGACGGACTATGTATATCTCTACCGTCACAAGCTGGGAAGCGGCGAGGACGAGCCGCTGTTCCGCTACGATTCGCTCTATCTCTCTGAGGGAGTCGCACCGGTCCCCATCGGGGGAACGGACAGTTTTTTCTTCCTGGATCTCCGCAACGAGTCCAGTCCATACCGCATCGCTTATCCTGTGGACAAAAACTCTCTCCCGGCAGAGAAAACCGCCATTACGCTGGCAATCAATGAAACTGTCCCGGAAGGCACCTCCCTGCAGTACGGCAGCTATCATGATCAGATTCTGGACTTCAACACCGTCAACCGGGAGTATGAGATCATCGTCCGCAACTATGCGGAAAGCCCTGATCCCTTCCTCGCTCTGACTGCGGATATGGCGGGCGGCAGCGCGCCGGATCTGATCGACGTGCGCGGCTTTGGCAGCGCGATTTGTTCAGCCTCCACGGCAGAGGATCTGCTGCCCTATGTACAGCGCGATCTCGGAGCCGATGCTTTTCTGTCGGGACCTCTCGCCGCCATGGAAACAGACGGGAAACTGCTGAGCCTGATGCCGAGCTTCTCGCTGATGGCAATCCTCGGCCCGGCTTCGTTGTTAGAGGGGCAGAGCATTGAGAGCTTTTCTGAGCTTTCCGATCTTGCCGGCGGCGCGGGGCAGGTGTTTTACAACAGCGTGTCCAGAGAGTCTTTTCTGAAATGGGTCTTTGCTAACGACCACCGGGATTATACGGCTGAACAAGCAGCAGACATTCTCACCTTTGCCGCCACGCTGCCAGAGGATGCGACGCAGAATCCCTTCGGGCTGACGGAGCAGGAGTTGAAAGAGGCAAATGAGAGCGGAGTGGTGTTCCCGTTGGATTATGGGCCGATCTGCGAAGGCTTACAGGTCTTTGAATTGGCTCGCATTGCCGACCCGCTGGGAAGGACGCTCATTTCAGACGCCGCCAGCATCCCGGAAGCGGAGGGCTGGTATGGCCGACGCCTTTCAGCCTTAGGACTGCCGGGCGCCAAGGGCAGCGGTGTTTATCTTTCGCCAGATCAGGAGCTGATGATACCGAGCGTTGCACAGCACATGGAGGGAGCATGGGCGTTTCTGTCCTTCCTTCTGAATGACCGCTATCTCGTTCGCGGCTTCACTGGCAGCTTTTCTTTGGGAATTCCGATCACGCGCTCGGCTTATGAGCGCGGGCTTGAGAATTATTGGACCTGGATGGATGGCAAGCTCTCCGGCACCGTGAACGGTGCAGACTATGATCTAACTTATGACGCGGATAACTGTAAAGCACTTTTTCTGTCTCTGCTCAATCAGGTGGACGGCATTTGCCGCGACGGAGATGAGATTTTCGATGCCGTCATGACGACCGCCAATGCCTATTTCGCTGGGGATAAGCCTCTGGAGCAGGCCGCTGACGATATTGCGAAGCGACTGAAAATTTACAACGCAGAGCATAGCTAAAGCAAAACGCAGGAACGGATATCCGCTCCTGCGTTTTTTATGGGCTTTATCAGCCCTGTTCGGCGAGATAGATACTCACGCGGGACTGGATGTTCCGCATAGCGTCCTCTACATTTCTGCCGCCGGAAAAGTAGGCATTTGCCTCCTGCCAGACGATCTCCCAGATTTGCGGGTCATACCTCGCAGCGATATTTATACGATCCATGACAGAATAGAAATCCTCCATTGCCTGCAGAAATAATGGATGGCTTTTATCACTTCCGTCTTTTACGGCTTGTTCCTTCTGCTGCTCAAGCTGGTGCCTGATGCTCTCTCTGCGCGGAGAGAAAGAAAACTGTCTCTCATACCGAGATCCTTTTCATCGGAATCTCGGTATCTTTGTTCGTTATCGAAACTGCGTAAAGTCCATATTCCACGCGATAGCCTGGAGAGAGTACACGCTCGGATTGTTTGGGATGATCAGAACGTAGGCCGTCGGCGTCTCGTAGACGATATACGGCATGGAGTATTTGTCCGTACCGCCGAGGGCACAGCAGACAACCTCACCGCACTTCGTCTCAAAAAGCCATTCATCGCTGTACGCCGTCAGATCACCGGCGAGACAGGCATTCGTGTAGAGCGTGCCTTTCTGAATGTAGTGCAGCCGATAGGCGTTGGCCTGCACCGTAAACGCCCCGGGATAGAGCATCACGTCCCGCAGCTCCACCGTATCAAAGCATCCCTGGCCAAGCCGTGTCCAAATCTCATCTTCTGTCAGCTGCTCCGAATAGGCGTCAAAATCATTCACACCGCCGTTGTAGCCGTGGGGATAGACATAGCCGTTGTGTATCCAGCTCCAGTCGTCGGCATAGGAAAGGCCGTAGTCCGCGGCAATCCGTTCAAAGGCCGCGCGCAGTTCCGGCTCGGTTTCCTCACTGCAGCCGACAACGCAGCCCTCGGCCGCCATGATGCTGCCCTTATAGCCCACATACCAGTCGGCAAAGGCCTTCGCACCGCGGATCTCCGGCGTCTGCGAAAGCTCCGAGAGAGTGATCGCGCTCTTGTTCCCAGTATAGGGATGAATCTCCAGCAAACCGTTCTCCTCCGGCTGCCCTTCGCAGGCGGCTGCAAAGTCAAAGGCATCTGCCAGCGCTTCTGCTTGCTCCCGACCTCCGGGAACCTGACAGCTAAAGGTGAGGAAAGCATTTTCAGAGGTGTAATGCAGAATGACCGTGTGGGCAAACTTCGTTTCCTCCGGTGCGGAGGGATCGTAATAAGGCGAGTCTGCCTCCCTGCTGTAGTCTATACAAACTTCGTTGCCAAAGGCGTTTTGGTAGCCCCATTCCTCATAGGCATCCGGATTTTGGATCAGGCTCATATAAGCCGGGATGGTGCCGTTCAGATAGCGGCTCAGCGACCAGATGAAAGAAACACCGTCTATTTCAATGTCGCCCTCCGCATGATAGGCTCCGTCCTCAAAGACGTACATCGGCGCAAAATAGCCCTCGCCGTTGAAGAAAGGAGTTGTCCCGGTCAGACGGTAGAATTCGGCTTCTGTCGGCGGGAACACCTCAGAACTGTGGAGCTTCAGTCCATAGCTCGCTTGGATTTCCAACAGCTTTTCTGCCATCTCTGCATTGCTGGCACCGTAGATGTTGTTGCCCAAAAGTGCCTCCGCTGCGTCCATATCCAGCCAGTCCCAAGGGCCGTTTCCCGCAGCGACGCTCTCATCCACCTTGGCTTCCCGGTATTGCAGTTCATAAGCAAACCATTCTGCCGCCGCCTTGTATTCAGGGCTGTCCTGATAGCCGGTGGGAAGCAAAAGGATGGCCTCGGTCTTTTCCAGATGGGACTGGCCGTTTTCCTCATAAACCGCATGATCGGTTTCATATCCCGTGCTGACAGATCGCTCACGGAGTCCAAACCACCCCAGAGCGTAAGCCGTCACGGTGAACAGGCTCACAAGGATCGCCGCGACCAGCGCTGTGCGCAGGACGATCACCAGCGCCGTCCTCTGTTTTTTCGCGGGCGCAGGAGCCTCGGCGAAAATCGGCTCCGTCCCGCTGTAATCGGAGAAAAACTGCTTGAGGGAGGCGTCGGTATCCGGCATGGGCTGATCGGTGCGCTCCGTATAGGCGTCCATGACGAGCATCCAGAAATCCGGGTCACAGTCTGCCGGAAGTGTGCGGATCAGTTCCTCCAGCTTTTCCATGGGCATGGTATTCAATTCATCTCTGCTGTACTTATCCGACATGCTGTTTCCCTCCTTTCTGTTCACAACCCATTTCCCGGCGCAATCGCTGCTTGCATCGGTATAGTCGTTTGCGGCAGGCTTCCAGGCTCAGCCCGCAAAGCTGTGCCGCTTCTGCAATAGAGTAGCCGTCGCAGTAGACAGCGCGCAGCAGCAGCCATTCCTCCGGACTTACCCGCTTTTTCAGATCTTCGTCCTCTGCTTCCGGGGGTGTCGCGATCAGCTGCGTCTCCTCCAGGGATACCGTGCGCTGTTCTATGTATTGCCGGTCGCGTTGGGCGTGCAGCACAGCATATCCCATGGCACGAACCAACCAGCCCTGCGGATTCGGGCTTTTCCGCAATTCTCCCAGCTTTTCCTGTGCCAAAACGAATATATCCTGCGTGACCTCCTGCGCAAGCTGTTCGTCTCGCAAGCGCACCCGCGCATAGGCATATAGTTTCTGATACATCTCTCGGTAGAGATCTTCCAAAAAGGAATCGGTCACAGATCCACCGCCTTTCTTCGGCTCCACAGTATAGCAAAATGAAATCTTTTTTCAAGCTGTCCCTTTTTTGAGCCTCTACTGGAATATTCCATTGGGGCCCCAAAAAAGAGACATTTTGCGAGGAGATTTTTACGATGAAAATGAAAAAGTGGATCGGCTGGCTGTTGCTGTTTGCTGTATGCCTGTCTCTTTGCGCCTGCAGCTCCGCGCCGCAGGGCAGCGGAGCACAGAACGGAAGCAGCAGGCCAAAGAAAAGCTCCGAGCCGGTTGGCATTGTCCAGGAGGCGCAAAAGAATGTGGTTCAGCGCCTGGCTTCCACAGAGATCAAGCCTCCGGAGGGAGAAAACATCAACTGGATCAGCAGCCTTGCGAAGATGGATGGGCGGCTGTACTTCAAAACGCAGAGCATGGAGGGCTGCAGACTGTTTTCCACCGATTTGAACGGTGAAGACCGACAGGAGCTCTCTTCCTATAACGGAGAGATTATCCAAGGCTTCGCTGCTTCTGACCACGGGACGCTGTATGTACTCAACAATCCGTATAATGAAGATTCGCGGCTCTATGAATACAGCCTGCAGGAGATCGACAAGACCGGCGCGGCCGTGCGGACGGAATCGCTCGGCAGCTTGATCCGTGAGGACTTCATGCCTTTCTGGGTGGCAGCCAACGGAGATACAGTCTTCCTGCTTGGCAGCGGGTACCTGGTTGCCTTGCGAGTGGGCGATCATCTTGAGAAGATTTGTGAGCGAGAAGTTGATCCCGCGGCGATGATGACCGTTCTTGCGGATGGACGCCTCCTTTTTGGGGAGCGTGACGGCGGACAGTACGCGCTTCGCTTCCTGGATGCGCTTTCCGGTAATGTCACGGATGCTTTCCGTTTCGACAAGGGCAATTTGAACCTGCTCTGCGGGGGCGAACGCTGGGATGTCTATCTGAGCGACGGCACCTCGGCCTATGGCTTTGATCTGGCGAGCGGAAATCTGGAAAAACAGTTTGAGTGGCTGAGCGTCGGCATTGTGGGCCGCGCACTGCTGGAAGCGCCGGATGGCGGTTTCTTCGCTGCTGACGGGAACAACCGTCTGTTTCGGATGCGTCAGGTGGATGTGGAAGTCGGGGAAAGCGGCGAGCCTGAGACGATGACTCTCGTCGTGCTGGATAGAATGTTTATGTCCCCGGTATTGGAGACTGCCATCCTGGACTGGAACCGGGAGCACCCGGAGTGCATGATCGTTGTGCGTGATTACTACACCGGCGAGCACTCCAACGACTGGCAGAAGGAAGAACAGGCAATCGAAGATGCCCAGAAAGCCATGGCGATGGACATTATCACCGGAGGCACGCACCCGGATCTGTTCGATCTGAGCAGCTTGAACGCGGCGGCTCTGGCCGTAGGCGGGAAGCTCGAAAACCTCTATCCTTATCTTGACGCCGATCCCGAGCTGAGTCGGGAGAGCTTCTATCCGAATGTTCTGAAAGCCCAGGAGATCCGCGGCGGGCTGTATGAGGTGGTGACGAATTACTCCATGCTCACAGTCACGGGATTTAACTCTGAGTTGGGAAATGCTCAGAGTTGGGACGAGCTGTTTTCTCTGGCCGCGAACACACCCCGCTGTGAAAGACTGTTTACCGCTGAGGCATGGAGCCGGATGGAGTTGCTGCAGCTCTTGACCGACGCATCCGGTAAAAAGCTGGTGGATTGGGATACCGGCGAGTGCCGCTTTGACAGCCCGTATTTTCTTTCGATCCTTGAGGCTGTAACACAGCTTCCCGCCCAGGCGGTCGCTCCTGAAGAGTATTACCGTGTTCAGCACAGTCGTGCCGAGGGCGAGGGCTTGCTGACGGTCGGTGAATTTCCGGATTTGTGGCTTGGAGCCAGTGCCGGGAAAGAATACGGCGAGGGCAACTGTGCCGTCATTGGCATCCCCGAACTCGGCAATGTTCTGAAGCCCTCCAGTGAGCTGGGAACCTCGGCCATGGGCATGGCTGCAGACTCAAAACACAAGGATGAATGCTGGGCCTTCCTGCGGGGCTTCTATCTCAATCCTCGTACCTATACCATGAGCGTTATTCAAGGCAGTCTCGAACAATCCATTCAGAGAGAGCTCCATCAGCGTGAAGAGGAAGGAAATGCGGCTTACTGGCCGCATGCCGAGGCGGATATGCGCCTCTTTGCCGATGCCTTTACCGGCGCGACCGTGCTTTACCGCCACGATGACGCGGTATGGGAAATCGTGCAGGCCGAGGCCAACCGCTACTTTGCCGGTCAAATCAGTGCTGAGGAGTGCGCGAAGGCCATCCAGAGCAGAGCAAGCATCTACCTCTCCGAGCAGTGCGGATAAAGAGCAAATATGAAGCAAGCAGAGTCTGTTTTTGTGCAGACTCTGCTTTTTGCTCTATTGTTGTTCCCATTGCTCTAAAGAATGTAGTTATCGTTGTCGATAGTTCTGTGGTATAATCCTAATGATAACTGAAATGGGGGTGCCAACATGGACTATAATGGAAAATTACGTCCATTTTATGTGCTTCGACTCCTATATGAGCAGACTGACGAAAGCCATCCTTTAAGCACAGGTGAAATCGTCGATCTGTTGGATGTAAAATACGGGATTAAAACTCAAAGGACTCGTATTCCCCAGGATGTTGATGCATTGGAACACTTTGGTTTTGAAATAGGGCGACAAAAAAGTCAATCAACCAGCTACTATTTCGATAGTCGTCTCTTCGAGCTTCCAGAGTTGAAACTACTGATTGACGCTGTGGAATCCAGTTCCTTTATTACTGAGAAAAAGAGCGCAGAACTTATCCAGAAGCTGACATCACTAGCCAGCCCTTTCAAAGCGTCTACGCTTGCAAAACTATCAGAAGTTGGTGGCAATCCCAAACAGGGAAACGAGCAAATCTATTACATCATCGATACCATAAATGCGGCTATAGAAAGCGGCTGTAAAATCTCTTATCAATACTACACATATGATTTGTACAAGAATCGTGTGCTACGGCATAACGGAGAAAAGTACGTGTTCAGCCCCTATGATTTGGCGTGGGACGGAAAGTTCTACTATGCCATTGGCTATTCCGAGAAGTACCACTCCATTAGTAATATCCGAATAGACCGCATTGCTCACACGCCGGAAATCATGCCGGAACCCGGTCGGCCTATTCCGGAGGACTTTGATCTCAACGAGTACAAGCGAACCATGTTCCGAATGTATAACGGAACGCGGATGAACGTGGAGCTTGTCTGCGATGCCAGCGTAATGGACGCTATCATAGACCACTTTGGGGAAGAAGTGGACATCGGTCTGGTTGATGAAAACACGTTCTCCGTCTCTGCTGAGACAGCGGTCAGCCATGTGTTTTATAGCTGGCTCTTCGGCTTCGGCGGAAAAGTCCGACTGACGGAGCCCAGAGAGGCTGTAGAGCAATATGCTGACATGGTTTTGGAGGCGGCCAAATCGCTCCACGAGCAACTATAAAAGATTATTTTAATGGCCATCGCCATCGAATTCAAGAGGAAATATGACTCCGCCTGAGACTTGATACAAAATCGTATCAAGTCTCTTTTCTAGCAAAATTTCCTGTTGCCATTTTGTAATTTTGTGTTATACTCTAAATTGCAAATGGAAATGCGCATTTCCCTTTTGAATTGGAGGTGTCCCATGCAGCACAAGAAGCAGGAGTATGTTCAGGCGATTGAAGCCTTCATTGACGACTATCGGGATACAACTGGTGTGATCCCCACCATGCCGGAGATTGCAGCGGGTGTTGGACTCAGTACTGGAACGATTTGCAAATACATCGCTTATATGCGTGAGCAAGGCATCATTGAGTACGACGGCGGCCAGAGAACGATCACAACTAAAAAAGGCCTGGCAGACATGAGCGCCTACTTCCGCGTTCCTGTACTCGGGCGGGTTTCCTGCGGTATTCCGAAATTTGCTGAGGAAAACATCGAAGAGTATGTGAAGCTGCCGGTATCTCTGTTTGGCAGGGGTAATTACTTCTTCCTCCGCGCATATGGTGAGTCGATGATCAACGCCGGGATCGACGATGGCGACCTAGTGCTCGTGAGACAGCAGCCTACCGCCGATTACAACCAGATCGTTGTTGCTCTTGTCGATGATGAGGCCACGCTCAAGCGTTACCGGCCGCAGAATGACGGCACGATTCGATTGCACCCTGAAAACGAACGGTTTGAGGACATTATTGTGGATGCCGAGAACTGTATCATTCAAGGCGTTGCGGTCAAGATCCTCAAGGATGCGAGGTGAGCAGCATGGCGACGGAAATCCGATACAAGAGGATCAATCTGGATGTTGACGTGAAATTCAAAAGTGACGGCACCCTAATCCCGCAGAAGATCACCTATAAGGCGCGGCAGTATCCGGTCACTCGGATCGTCGGGCAGCGTCCCTTCATCCCCAGGGAAGTAAAATGCAAAGAGCCGATTGAATTCACGGCTATCATCAAAGGCCGGGAAAAGAAACTGTACTATGAATACAGCACCAATACCTGGTTTTCGATCAAACAATATCTGCTGGCCAATCGCTTTGAGAATCCCAGCGCGCGGCCCGGATGACATAGGAGGAAAAGAAGTTGGAAAGGATTGTGCCTACAAAGCGTTATTGCTATAACTGTGGGAAATTGCTTCACAGCACGAGGGCAGAGGACAATACCGCAAAATTTTCCTGTTCCTGCGGGGTGCAGATTTACAGTAAGATCAAAGCTCGCAGGAAGGAAGAAGTGTTCGTCTATCTCCCGTATGGATCTTCCATTGTTGACTTTAGGGCAGAGGCCAGCAGCTATTGATCCCAATGATTAACTGAATAAGCGGTATACAGAAGGCAAGGTCGGGCTGAAACAGCGCTATTGCGTAAATCCTTGCAGCGGTCATATACCCGTTTCCCGACAGTTTGGCCATGTATTATGAGAGGCTGCCGGTAGGTTAGACAGGAGAAGTCTATCTACCGGCAGCCTCTTTTATACTTTGCGGAGGTGTATGAAATTGGGCGAACCATTGCGAAATGATATTAGCAGGCTAAATCTAAAGGACGAAACAGCAATCAATTATGATTTTTGCGCCGGAAACAAGGACATTCCCCAAAAATGTGTTATTACCGTAAAAGATTTCGTGAGTAAAACGAACTTCAAGAAGTGGAAAGCTGAATCAGATCATCTCGATTATGAAATCTACTCAAGTAATCACAGGTTTTACGATCATAATGTGGCTTCCTTAGATGAGACAATTACACCAGCTGGACCATCATGTGAAGAGCTCGTAATAGAGGGTGTTGAACATCAGGAAAAAGATGCCCTGCTATGGCGTGTAGTTCGTTATCTTATGTCTGACCTGAGCCCTACAATGCGAAGAAGATTTCTTCTCTATTATAAAGTTGGATTGTCTGAGGAAGAGATAGCGGAGATGGAGGGAGTTGCCCAACAAAACGTTTCCAAATCCATAGTCAAAGCCAGAGAAAAAATATTTGAGAGAAAGTGTAAACTTTTTATGAACAAGGGGTGTAAAAATGTCGATTTCTCCGTATTTAGTGAGAGCGATTACTGCGAAGCTTTCTTGCACCTTAAAAACCGAATACACAGTGTTAAAGGCACAAAACCTGCGTGGCCGAGAGGCCAGCGACATAAGGAACGACGCCAGGATGGTATCTGAGATGCCGGAGCGATCAACGAAACCTTAGACCCGGTTGTGGTAAACCGGTACGCAATGACAGCGCAGGGGATCATGAAACTTGCTCACGCGCTCCCAAGGACTAGGGGGCAGTACGGAGGCATTCGCCAGCCGCTCACAGGCAGCGGTGCCTCGGTGCTATGACAGTCTGAACCACAGACGGCCTTTAACATTCCCGCGTCAGGGTGCGTGGCAAATATGACGAGGCTTATAGCAGAAAAGTGAGGTTAGCTTATTTATGGCATTTTGTGACGTTTATCGTTCTGTTCTAAGAGAGTATCCGGATGTGATGACTGTTGACGAAGTAAGCAAAGCGCTTGGAATCAGCACAAAGACCGGATATCGCTTAATTCGCGACAACGCAATAGAGTATATTAAGGTTGGCAGATCGTACCGAATACCAAAAGCTCATCTTCTCTCTTATATGCGCGTGGTGTTGGCACCGCGCACAAACGAATAACAGCATAATGGACTTCTGCTGTCAGCTGAATTATAATGGCAGCGCCAACAGCAGAAGTCCAATCGGTCTACAAGAAGGAGGATAAACATGGTAGCAGGACATCTGCAAGAAAAGAACGGAATGTTCTACATAGTATTAACCTATCCCGATGCAGCCGGGAAACGGAAGAACAAATGGATATCAACAAAGCTTCCAGTAAAAGGGAACAAGAAAAAAGCCGAGAAAATGCTGGCTGAGATGCGCCAGACATTTGTTCCTCCCGAGAAGCCACTGGACAACGACATTAAGTTTTCCGACTATATGCTCCAGTGGTTGGAAATCATCAAGCCGACGATTGCAACTACGACCTATGCGTCCTATTCCTTCATCGTCAAAAGCGTTGTCGTTCCCTATTTCAAGAAAGCTGACACTACGCTCTACGGACTGAAAGCCCTTGATATTCAAACCTTTTATCTGGAGCAGCTAAAGAAAGTATCTGCAAGCACGGTTATTCATTATCACACGCTGCTGCATCGGGCGCTCAAATATGCGGTGAAAATTGAACTGATCGAAGTCAATCCTGCCGATAAGGTTGACCGTCCAAAAGCGAATCGATTTGTCGGTAGCTTTTACGACAGCGATGAGGTGCAGGAGCTCTTTAAAGCCGCAAAGGGGAGCAAGCTTGAAATCCCCATTTTCCTTGGGGCTTTTTACGGACTACGCAGGAGCGAAGCGATCGGTTTGAGGTGGGATGCCATCGACTTTCAGAACAACACGATCACCATTCGTCACACAGTCACATCCTGTTGTATAGATGGGAAAAAGATTCAAGAAGCGCGTGACACAACCAAAACGAAATCCAGTATGAGGACGTTGCCTTTAGTGCCAGTTTTCAAGGATTTGCTTTTGGAAAAGAAAAAACAGCAGGCTGAATATCGGCGTGTCTGCGGCAGGAGCTATGATAAGAGGTATCTGGACTACATCTGCGTAGATGAGATGGGAACTCTAATCTCTCCCAACTACCTTACAGACACATTCCCCAAGCTGCTTGAAAAGAATGGCCTGCGGAGAATACGGTATCACGATCTTCGACACAGCTGTGCCTCCCTGTTGCTTGCTAACGGTGTGCCAATGAAGCAAATCCAGGAATGGCTTGGCCACAGCGACTTCTCTACGACGGCCAATGTCTACGCACATTTGGATTACAACTCAAAACTCTCCTCGGCAGACGCCATGGTAAACGGCTTACAGGGCGCACTCAGCGTGATCTCTTAAAGGGAAGTTCGAATTGACAAAAAAATACCCACTTCTCTCCTAAAAAACACCCGTTTTGGAGAGAACTCTGAAGCAAAAACCGGGCTGATTCTTGAAAATAAAAGAGTCCACAAACGAGAAAGCCCGCTTGTGGACTGGATTTTTGGCGGAGGGTGCAGGATTCGAACCCGCGTGGACATCACTGCCCTAATGGTTTTCAAGACCACCCCGTTATGACCGCTTCGGTAACCCTCCATGTCTTTTCAGCCGATTGGTTTTTGAAAAAAGTGCCGTGGAAAAAGGAGAGAACTTTAGGAGAGAAGTTTCCCAAAATCTCTTTTCTATGATACCCGGAAGCCCTTGAAAATACAAGGTTTTTCGGAGGGCGGCTTCCAAAATGGCGTTTCGGTTTCAAGACCGGCTTCGGTAACCCTCCATGTATGTTAACTCCCTTGTGGGAGGTAACGACGATAAGCAATCGTCTTACCAACGGGGCTCCGCCCCGTTATGTCCTGTTGCGGTGTCCGAAATCCTTCGCTCGCTTTCCGCTCGCAGGATTTCGACCGCTGCCACTCCTTTTTGCTCGCTTCTTCCGCCACCGGCGGCGCTCGCAAACGTCCCCGCTTCGGGTTCCCTCCGTGTTGCATTTATGCACACGCGATTATACACGATGCGCCCGGCAAATGCAAGAGCGGAGCTCCGCTTTTCCTTCTCCCCCACCGGCGCTTTTCTGCTGCGCGTCCTCCCGCTGCCGCGTTGACAGCAGAGCCGGGATGGATTATAGTACAGAAAAGAAACGCGTTTTGCCATTGCCTGAAAGGCGGCAACGCGGGGAGGGACGCGCATGGACAAATACCAGCTGAAGCGCTATATGGAGGCGGAGCCCGGGGCCAAGCTGAAGGACCTGGTGATGAAGCTGCTGTATGACGAGATCGTGACGCTGCACATTCTGCCGGGAACCAAGCTGAACGTGAACCAGCTGGCCGCCTCTCTCGGCGTCTCCCGCACGCCGGTGGCCGAGGCGGTGACCGGGCTTGCGGACATCGGCTTTGTGGTGACCCGGCCGGGACAGAGCGGCAGCTTTGTGCTGGACCTGAACATGGTGGACATGATCCATCTCTACCATGTGCGCAACGCCATCGAGAGCGAGGCCGCCGCCCTCTGCGCCTATGAGGCCAGCGACACCAACGTGCGGGAGCTGACCATGCTGGCGGAGGCCTTCAAGACCAGTGTGGAGGGCCGGGACATCCGCGGCATGCGGGAGACGGACATGCCCTTCCACCGCCTGATCATCCGCTCCTGCGGCAACCCCTACCTGATCCGCAGCTATGAGGACATCGTGCCCAAGCTCACCATGTACCAGGCCTCCATGATCGAGTTTGTGGGCCAGCAGGGCAACGAGTCCAACCCCTGGCTCTCCAGCGTGAAATACAACCACGTCTCCGTGGTCTCCGCCATCCGCATGCGCCAGCCGGAACTGGCCCGGCAGTCCATGGCCGACCACATCCGCACCAGTCTGAACTTTACCAGCCTCTCCGGCGAGCGGGCGGACCCCTTCCACCCCTTCCGCAAGGCAGAGCGCTGAACACGCCGGTTGGATCATCGTTTCCCTGGCTTTTTGTGCATCGACTCCCTGCAGACTGTAAAACACTAAAAACTATAAACTATAAACTAAAAACTTAAAAAACCGAGGCTGTGAAAACTTTGTTTTTCACAGCCTCGGTTTTTTACTCCCGGATCCAGCCGCGGGCCACGCACTCGGCCTTGATGCGGGCAAACTCCTCGTCGCTGACCAGGCCCTGCTTGTGCATCTCCACCATCCGGCGCAGGGCCGCGATGGTCTCCGCGTCCGGCGGGGTCACGTTCTTCCCCGGGGCAGCGCGCCGGACCGGAGTGTTCACGCCGATCTTCTTTGCGCCGGTCTGGGCGGGCTGGGCCGTTCTGCGCTCCGCGGGCGCCGGCGCGGGAGCGGGGCTCCGGGCCGGAGCGGGCACGATGTCCTCCACCTGCGCGGCCAAATACACCAGCGCCGGGATGAGCAGGCAGTTGAGCATAAAGAGCCAGCCGTAAAAGCCCAGCTTGGGCTTTGCGCCCAGGAAATCCTCACTGAACGCGCCGCGGACCTTGATCAGGGCAATGATATAGAACACCAGCAGGAGCAGCGAGAGCCCGGCAGTGATCATGCTCCTGGGCCGTCCGGAAAGGATCATGGGCACGGCGATGCTGCCCAGCGCCACCAGGCACAGCAGCACCAGCGCAACGCCGAAGCCCGTGGAGCCCTGCTGCCTCAGCGCGCCGTAGAGGGAATAGCGCATCACGCCGAAATCCGTCTGCCCGGAGGCGATGGTCACGAACAGGGTGTTCACGAACAGATAGACGATCTGCAGGATGCCCAGCAGCCCCGCCACCAGGCACAAAAGCGGCGTATGCTGCGCGCCCAGGGTCGCCGGCGCGTACTCTCCGCCGCCGCTTGCCCGCACGGGAGATGCCGCCGGGGCGGCATGGCGGCCGCCGCCCTGCACGCGGGCGCGGATCTCCTCCCGGCTGGGCTGCCTCACCACAGCCGCGCCGCAGCGCTTGCAGAAACGGGAACCCTCTTCCAGAGGGGCCCCACAGTTTTTACAGGTCATGTTTCCAGCCTCATTTCCTCAAAACTCAAATCCACTTCCGACTTCCATTGGAAACAAAACGCAAAAAATAAGTTACATTTTGATTATAACGCAGGAAACTCCGCTTGAAAAGACCCTTTTTGGAAAAATTTTTGCGGGGCGGTGGGGGGATCGTTCCTCCACGCCGGGGAGGATGTCCCTCGCAGCAGATGAGAGAGCTGAAACTCCTTTGTTTTCCTCTGCTGCTGATCCTCCTGACTTCTCCCTCATCACCCTCCTGTGTGCCGCCGAGCAATGCTCGGCGCTGCGGAGAGCTTCCCCCGCTGGAGGAAGCACGGCGGTCTGCCGAGGGCGGCAGACCCCTCAGTCTCCGCCATAGACGGCGGAGACAGCTCCCCTTGCAGGGGAGCCAGCCCCCTCAGTCTCCGCCATAGACGGCGGAGACAGCTCCCCTTGCAGGGGAGCCAGCCCCCTCAGTCCCCGCCGTAGACGGTGGTGACAGCTCCCCTTGCAGGGGTGGCAGACCCCTCAGTCCCCGCCGTAAACGGCGGCGACAGCTCCCCTTGCAGGGGAGCCATGCATCAGTCACGGCGGCAAGACACGCAAAAACAGCACCCCGGCGGGGTGCTGTTTTTCCTATTATCTTGCGGTCGTTCCGATAGTCTGCTCTGCCGTTCTTTTTCTCTCTTCGGAGAGCAGCTGCTCCCGGAGCTGCTTTACCCGGGTCTCGATCCGCTGGGCGTCCTCCGCTGTGGCTTTTCCGGCGTAGCGGGCCCGCAGATAGATCTGCCGGATCTCTTCGGAAAGCTCCCGCCCGGGCAGCCGGGCGGAGCGCTCCTGCACCTGCAGGGAGGTGTCGCTCCCGGAAAGGCGGATCCCGCCCCGGCTGCTCAGGAGGATGAGATAGCTGCGGTAGGCGTCCCGGACCCGGTTCACCGCCCGGCTGCTTCTGCGCCGCTGCTTTTTCCGCTTCCGCTCCCTCTTTTCCGGGATATATTCGATATCCCCCCCGCGCTCCGGCTTCACGTAAACCCAGCGGGAGAGCACGAAGATCACCAGAGCGACGGCCGCCAGAGCGATCAGCACATGCGCCAGCAGCGTCCAGTTGAAGTCCGGCAAATGCAGGACCAGGGACCCCTCCTCCACCGGGTCGAAGGGCGGCGGGGTAGGCGATTCCGGCGTCTCCGTGGGCGAGGGCAGCAGCTCCTCTACCGCGCTCTCCTTCGGCTCAACGGGATGGATAAAGCGCCTGGCCAGCCAGATCAGCGGGGAAAAGATCCAGTACAGCAGGGTGGCCAGCAGATCTCTCCGCGCCAGGAGAAGCCAGAGCAGGCCTCCCGCAGCCGCGCCGATGAGGATGGGCAGCACCACGCCGCCCACCACCAGCAGGGTCCTGCCGCCATTCAGGTCGCCCACGCGCTGCAGCCGCAGCCCCACGATGCCAAAGAGGAAGAACAGGGCGCAGAGGGCGATGCCCTCCTTCACCGGCGGGGTGTGCAGGGCAAAATGCAGAAGCAGCAGCGCGCCGACGAAAAGCATCGGCCGCATCCATCTGCCGGTCTGCCAGTTGTCCCAGTCGAAGCGGTCCAGCACCGCGAACAGCGCCATGATGAGCGGCACCGGCAGGAAGGAGATCCAGCCCAGTCCCGGGGGCAGCAGCAGAAGGCTCAGAAAGGGCAGCGGGGCCAGGGCGATGCGCAGCGCCGGCAGATAGCGGAACCGGGCGGCCAGCAGCAGCATCCCAAGGCCCAGGCCCAGCACCAGCAGCATGGCCGGGAAGGCCCCGTCAAAGGACGGAAGCCGGCAGATCAGGGCCAGGTACAGGGCGGCGTTGCCGCAGATCAGGAGGCAGGACGCAGTTTCCATACGCTCCCCTCCTCTCCCTCCGTCCCGGTCCGCTGCCAATCCTCTCCGAAGAGGATCCTGGCGCAGCCGCCGGAACGCGCTTCGATCCGCCGGAGGCAGCCCTCGATCTCCTCGCTGCGGGACGGGACGATCAGGATCCAGTCCGCGGCGGAGCCGCGCTCCTCCAGGCAGCGCTCCGTCAGGTCCCGGAAGCCGGAGAACTCCGTGGGCCTGGCTCTGCCGATCCGCTCCAGGATGTAATCCAGGTGGGCCGGTCCCAGGCCCGTGTCCGTTTTGAAGAGATCGCCGTCGGAAAACAGGGCGTAGGGCACGCAGGCCTGCTGCAGCGCTTCGCAGACGCTGCGGGTCAGGGCCAGGACCGCTTCCTTTTCCTCCTGTTTTCCGCCCAGATCCGCCAGGATGACGGCGCTGGGCTCGGCGGTGTGGTCATAGGTGCGGACCATCAGTTTGCCGCGGATGGCCGTCTGCGTCCAGGAGATGCTGCGCATGGGCTCCCGCCCGGAATAGTCCCGTGCGCCCACGATGAGCGTGGGGTCCTCATACAGAAGCCGCCGCACGGAGTGATCTCCCAGAAGGCCGTTGAGGGGAAGGGCCTGCTCCAGTCCCTCCGCCCGATTGGCCGTTACCACCAGCTCCGGCTCCATCTTCCCCACATTCTGCAGGGTGCGGAGGCCCAGGAAGTCCCCGCTCTCCAGGATATAGCGCCCCAGGCCGTGGACGCCCCGCTCGGAAAAGGAAAGGCGGACCTTGAACACGGCGGTGGTATGGGGCATGAGGGAGAGCCTGCGCCGGATGCAGAGGCTGGGATAGCCCCGGTCCCGGTAGCGGTCGGCCCAGGCCTTGTCCTCCCGCAGCGACACGCCTTCCCCGAAGAACATCCACACCCGGACGAAAAGCCGGGGGAGGGCGGAGGAGTTGGTGACACAGGCCGTCACGGTCACGACGCCGCCGGGTTCGGTGAGCTCCCTGTCCGCGCTGCAGTGAAAGAGGAGCTTCTCCGCCCGGGCGCCCACGGACAGATACTCCATCAGGAGCAGCGCCGCCAGCACGCCGAAAATGACGAAGGCGCTCATAGCGCTTCCAGCGGGACGGGGACGCTCTCCAGCATGGTGTTCACAAAGCTCTCCGCCGTGAGGCTTGCGCGGCTCGCCAAGCTGAGCCGGTGGGGCACCACAAAGGCAGCCTCCGCCTTCACGTCTTCCGGGATCACATAGTCTCTTCCGGAGAGGGCGGCGCGGATCTGGCTGGTCCTGTAGAGGGCCAGCGTTCCGCGGGTGGAGAGGCCGCAGCGCAGCTGCCGGGAATTGCGGGTATACTCCGCCAGGTCCATCACGTAGCCGGCCACATCGTCGGAGACGGAGACCTCCCGATAGGCTTCGGAAAGGGCGCGGATCTCCTCCGGCGTGGTGACGGGCACCAGCTCCTCCTCGATCCGCCGGGAATCCCGGCGGCGAAGGACCTGGATCTCCTCCTCCCGCTCCATGTAGCCCAGGGACATGCGGATCAGAAAGCGGTCCATCTGGGCCTCCGGCAGCGGGAAGGTGCCGGCAAACTCGATGGGGTTTTCCGTCGCCATGACAAGATAGGGCTCCTGCATGGGGTAGGACGCGCCGTCGATGGAGACCTGCTTTTCCTCCATCACTTCCAGAAGGGCGCTCTGGCTTCGGGGCGTGGCCCGGTTGATCTCGTCGGCCAGGACGATGTTGGCAAAGAGCGGGCCAGGCCGGAACTCAAAGCGGCCCTCCTTCTGGTTATAGAAGTTGATGCCCGTCAGGTCCGAGGGCATCAGGTCCGGGGTGCACTGGATCCGGCGGAAGGTCCCCCCGATGCTGCGGGAAAAAGCCCGGAGCATCATGGTCTTCCCGGTGCCGGGCAGGTCCTCCAGCAGCACATGGCCCCCGGCGATCAGCGCGATCACCAGCTGGCGCACCGCTTCGGGCTTACCCACGATGACCTTGCCCACGCTCTGCTGCATTTTCTGTTCAAACCGGGTGAAAGATCGTAAATCCATCAGTAAACTCCTGTTCGTCGGATCGGCCGGGGCCGGTCCGTATCCGGGTTTCCTCCGTTCCCACCCGGATGGGATGGAAGCGGCAGGAAAAGGGGCAGCCTCTGGAAGGGGCTGCCCGGATTCTTTTTGCAGGCGCATCTTGTCCTCCCCCGGTCCGGGCCAGCCGGAGCCGGCCCCGGATCGGTCAGGTGCAGAGCCGGGGCTCCCGGCTCCTGCGGCGGAGGATGCGCTGTTTCCTTAGATGAGGATGGCCTTCTTGGGGCAGACCTCGTAGCAGTTGCCGCAGCCGATGCAGAGGTCCTCGTCCAGCTTCCAGGTCTTGGCCGTCCGGTCTACCTCCAGGGCGCCGGCGGGGCACTTTCTGGCGCAGATGGTGCAGTAGATGCACTTGCTGGGATCCTGCACGGGACGTCCGTCATCCCGGGGCTCCACGGGCTTGGGCGGCTCCGCGGGCTTCTCCTCCGCCTTAGGGGCGGGGGCGGGCTCTTCCTTCTTGGGCGCGGGAGCGGGTGCCGCGGCCTTGGGTGCCGGGGCAGCCGCGGGCGCGTCCGCGGGAACGGGCTCGTCGCCGGGCATCAGGATGGCCTTCTTGGGGCAGGCCTCGGCACAGGTGCCGCAGCCCACGCAGCTGTCCTCGTCCAGCTTCCAGGTCTTGTTGGCCCGGTCCACCTCCAGGGCGCCGGCGGGGCACTTCTTGGCGCAGATGGTGCAGTAGACGCACTTGCTGGGTACCTGAACGGGCTTGCCGTCGTCCCGGGGAGAGATCATGGCGCCGGCGGGGGCGGCCTTCTCCTCCGCCTTGGGGGCGGGAGCGGCAGCGGCGGGCGCGGCCTCGGTGACAGGCTCGTCGCCGGGCATCAGGATGGCCTTCTTGGGGCAGGCCTCGGCGCAGGTGCCGCAGCCCACACAGTTGTCCTCATCCAGCTTCCAGGTCTTGTTGGCCCGGTCCACTTCCAGGGCGCCGGCGGGGCACTTCTTGGCGCAGATGGTGCAGTAGACGCACTTGCTGGGCACCTGAACGGGCTTGCCGTCGTCCCGGGGCTTGATGACCCTGCCGCCTTCCGCGGGGGCGGGAGCGGCGGCGGGCTGGGGAGCCGCGGGCTTGGCGGCGGGAGCCTTCTTCACGGGCGCCTTCTTGATGAAGGTGCCGGACACCATCAGATCCTCTTCCTTGGTGGCGATCATGTGGTAGTCCCGGGTGAACTCGATGGCGCCGTGGCCGCAGAAGTCCATGCAGGTGGCACAGAAGGTGCAGGAGCCCAGGTAGAAGGTGCGGGTGACCTTATCGTCGCCCTCGGGGGTCTTCTCGATGACGTGGGTAATGGCGTTGCCGGAGCAGACCCGCTCGCACATCATGCAGTTGATGCACTTGTCCGGATGGAAGACGATGCGGCCGCGGTAGTTGGGCGCGCCCTCCTTGGTCTTGTCGGGGACGTACATCTCACAGCTGGGCTTGGAAAAGAGCTGAGAAAGCGCTTCTTTGATAAACGGAAAATCCATTACTTTTTCATCCCCTTCCTTTTCTCCTGCAGGATCTGGGTGGCCAGGTACAGGCCGTCGATCACCGCTTCAGGCTTGGGCGTGCAGCCGGCCACGTCCACATCCACATGGACGTACTTGGAGAGGGGGCCCGCCACGGAGTAGCTGCCGCGGAAGACGTTGCCGGACTGGGGGCAGGAGCCCATGGTGACGATGCACTTGGGATCGGGCACCTGCTCGATGGAGCGCAGCACGCGGGGCAGGGACTGCTGGGTGACGGGGCCGGTGACCACGACGATGTCCGCGTGGCGGGGAGAGCCTGCCAGCTTGAAGCCCAGACGCTCCGCGTCATAGCGGGGAGTCAGCACGCTGACCAGCTCGATGTCGCAGCCGTTGCAGGAGCCGGCGTTGATATGGAAGAGCCAGGGGGATTTGCCGGTGCTCTCTTCGATCAGTTTCTTAAACATACGCACTCCTCCTTACAGGCCGTACCAGACCAGCACCAGGCTCAGCAGAGCCAGCGCGGAAACCACGGTCCAGTAATACTTGAAGATCTGCTCGATCTTGAGTCGGGCAGTGAAGGCGTGGACAAAGGAGATGCCCACCGCCGTGACGATGACGCACAGCAGGAACAGCACCAGCACGTCCAGCAGCATGGTGACCGCCGCCGCCGCGCCGCCGGTGAGGCCGATGAGGGCCACCAGATTGCCGATGCCGGCGCCGATGCCGCCAAAGAACAGCATCACGAAGAGGCTGGTCATGGTGAACATCTTGATGGCGTGGCTGAGCTTGAAGACGCCCAGGGGGGCGCCGCTGTACTCGGCCAGCATGCCTTCACAGATCTCGGTCTCGGCCTCGGCCGCGTCAAAGGGATGGTTGCCGGTCTCGCCGGGGATCACCAGCAGGAAGGCGATGGCCGCGGGGATAAGGCTGGCCTTGCAGATGAGGCTCCCGCTCTCCAGCTGATAGTTCACAATGGTGCTCAGGGAGAAGGTGATGCCCTCCTTGGCGCCGATGGCCATGCCCACGCTGCGGCCAACGCTCAGCAGCACCAGGACCAGGGGCAGCTCGCAGGCCAGCACCGTGACCATTTCACGGCTCAGGCCGACACCGGCATAGGGGGAGCCGGTGGAGGCGCCGCCCAGGATGATGGACACCGCCGGGATCAGCAGCAGGTAGAGGATCACGATCACGTCGGCCACATTGGAGAAGGCCGGGATCTGGAACTGGAACACGGGGATGAAGAGCTGCAGCACCACCAGGGCGGCAAGGCCCAGCAGGGGCGCCACGAGGAACACGGTCTTGTTGGCGGCCGCGGGCACGATGGTCTTCTTGCCGCAGAGCTTGAAGAAATCATAGAAGGGCTGCAGGATGGGAGGTCCCACGCGCTTCTGCATCCGGGCCACCAGCTTCCGGTCGATACCGGCCAGCAGCAGGCCCGTCAGGAAGCAGAACAGGAAGCCGGGGAAGATCAGAACGTAGACAAGCGTTTTCAAAGCATCCAAAATCATTTCCTTAGCCCCCCTTTACAGAACGATCAGCGCATAGACCATGGCCAGCGCAAGCGCGATGACGGCCCACAGGGAGTAGTCGTTCACGATGCCGCTGTGCAGGTCATGCATAAAGCTGAAGTAATGACGCCAGTTGTGCTTGAAGCCCCAGAACAGGTCTCCGCCGCCAACCTGGGAGAACACGGTGTCCTCGCCGCCGTAGAAGAGGCTGTACTTGGCCTCCACCTTCTCGCTCTTGTTCTCGCGGACCGCGTCGTACTTGGAAGCGATGGCCACGATGCAGATGGCGAGCAGGGCGATCATGAGGAGCATCAGCCAGTTCACCGGGTTCCACACACCCACGGTCTCGATGCTGCGGGTGGCGGCCTCGGGGGCGCTGGCGCCCATGGCGGACTGGGCATAGCCCTCGCCCATCATGGCGTTGATGTAATTGGTCACGTGGAAGAGGGTCTTGGCCGCGGGAGCGGTCAGATACTTCTGGACCAGGTCGGGGAAGAGGCCGGTGAGGGTGCTGAGCAGGGCAAGGATGCCCATGGCAAAGCGCATGCCGAAGGACACTTCCTTGGCGTTCTCGCACTCCTTGGGCAGCTGTCCGAAGAAGACGGACTGGGTCACCTTCACGAAGGAGGCCAGGGTCAGGGTGGAGGTCACCAGAGCCACGATTGTCACAAAGGCAAAGCCGATGTTGCCGGTCTCCGCGGCCTTCTCATAGGTGGCCTGGTAGATGAGCCACTTGGAGGCGAAGCCGTTGAAGGGCGGGATGCCGCTGATGGAGGCCGCGCCGATGAGGAAGAGCACCGTGGTGTGGGGCATCTTCTTGGAGAGGCCGCCCAGCTTGCCCAGGTCCGTGGTGCCGGTCTCGTGGAGAACGGCGCCGGCGGTAAGGAACAGCAGGCCCTTGAACAGGGTGTGGTTCATGGCGTGGTAGAGGCCGGCCGAGGCGCCCAGGGCGGTGCAGAGGCCGATGGCCGTGAGCACATAGCCGATCTGGGAGATGGAGTGGAAGGCCAGCAGACGCTTGAAGTCATGCTGGGCCAGGGCCATGGTCACGCACACGAACATGCTGACAGAGCCCAGGAACACCAGCCAGAACTGCACGGTGCCCAGGTTCATGGTCTGGAACAGGAAGTAGGCCAGACGGATGATGCCGTAGATGCCGCTCTTGGTGAGCACGCCGGAGATCAGCACCGACACGGGCGCGGGAGCCGCGCCGTGGGCGTCCGCCGCCAGGGGATGGAAGGGCACAATGAAGGCCTTGGTGCAGAAGCCGATGAACAGCAGCGCGAAGGCGATGGAAACATTGGTGCCCTTGCAGAGCGGGATGATGGTGGCCAGCTGGGCCAGGTTCAGGGTATGGGCCTGCTGGTACAGGATGATGGTGCCGGCCAGGATGCAGCTGGAGCCGATGCAGCCCACCACCAGGTACTTGAAGGCGGCTTCCAGCGCGCCGGTGACCTGGTTGCGGAAGGCCGTGAGGGCCACCGCCGCGAAGGTCAGGATCTCCACCATGATGAACATGTTGAAGAGGTCGCCGGAGAGGACCAGACCCATAACGCCGCCGCAGAGCATCAGGAACAGGGTGTAGTACTGGGGCTCGTTGTCATCCTCGCTCATGTAGGAGAAGGAGTAGAGACAGGAGACGAACACCGCCGTTGCGATGAGCAGGCCGAAGAACAGGCCCAGGGCGTCCACCTCCAGGGCGATGCCGATGGCATAGCCGCCGGCGGGGACCCGGCTGCCCATCCAATAAGCGATGATGCCGCCGTCGATCATGATGGGCTTGACCAGCAGGATCATCAGCGTCAGCGCAAGGCCGGTGGCCAGGAATGCGATGCAGTTGCGCACCGTGCGATTCTTCCCGAAGATCACGATGAGGAAGGCTCCCAGGAAGTAGAGCATGATGGCAAAGATCGGGAAATGCTGCGGATTCAGAAAGTTCATCCTCTCAGCCTCCTTATCTCACGGGTGTCCAGGGTGCCGTACATCTCCTTGAGCTTCATGACCAGAGACAGGGACATGGCCGTGACGCAGGCGCCGATGACGATGCTGGTCAGGGTCAGGGCCTGGGGAATGGGATCCACGAAGTAGCTTGCAGCCTGGAGTTCACCGGCGGTGAAGATGGGGGCGGTGCCGCCGGGGTTATAGCCGATGGTGATGATCAGCAGGTTCACGCCGTAGTCCATGATGCTCAGGCCGATCACCGTTTTCACCAGATTGTACTTCATCACGATGCAGTACAGGCCCAGCACGATGAGGAAGAAGGATGCGATATAGTTCAATGTGATCATGTCTTTCACCTCATCCTTTCTCGTTCTGCGCGGAACGCTCGCTTACAAGACCCAGCATCAGCAGAGCGATGGAGCCGACACCGGTCAGGACCTTCACGCCCACGGTCAGGTTCATCCAGAAGATGGTGCCGGAGCTGTAGAGATCGCCGATGGCACCCTGACGGTAGAGGATGTTCTCGCAGAACTGCGCGCCTGCGCACACGCCCAGCATGGCCAGCGCCACATACACGACGGAGGCAAAGCCCTCGGTGCCGTGGAGCAGGTCCGCGCTGAGGGCGCGGGTGGTGGTCTCGTAGCCGTGGCCCAGATACAGGATCGTGACCGCCGCCACCATCAGCACGCCGCCCTGGAAGCCGCCGCCGGGGCTCAGGTGTCCGTGAAGGATGATGTACATCATGTACACCAGCATCAGGGGAAGGAGACTGTCTCCGCCGCTGCGGAGAATGACGTTTTTGACTTTGATCTTGTCGTTCATTTCTCTTCCTCCTTTCCCACTTTCTTGGTAAAGAGGATGACCGCGCTGCCGGCCACGGCGGTGATCAGGATAAAGGCCTCGCCCATGGTATCATAACCACGGAAGTCGAAGACGATGCTGGTCACGTCGTTGACCGCGTGGGTCTTGGCCAGGTTCTGCTGCACGATGGCGGCAGCGGCTCCGTCGGCCGTGGAGTCGTCATAGCTCTCGGGGTTTTTCTGAAGCTCGGCCACGGGAACGGCGGCTTTGCTTCCGTCATAAGTGGGGGGCATCTGCCCCATGGTGATACCCGCCGCAACGAGCGCTACCAGCAGGATGCCCAGGGAGACCCAAGTCAGAAACTTCTTCATTTCCCGTCCCCTCCTTTGATTTTCCGCAGGGTGACAATGAAGATCAGCGGGACCAGGGCGGCGCCAACGGCCGCCTCGGAGATGGCCACGTCAGGCGCGTGCAGGATCAGAAATTCCGCCGCGGCGAAGCCGCCGGTCACTGCCAGGGCGATGACCGCAGACAGGAGATTCTCCAGATGCACCGCCAGGATCGCCGTGACCACCATGCCCAGGATCACCAGTATGTTGAGGATCGTGATCAGTTCAGTCATAGAGATCCCTCCCCAAATCGTCAACTTCCATCTTCTTCTCCGGCCGTACGCCCGCCTTGTAGGCGCCCTTGGCGATGGCGTGGGAGCCCAGGGGGTTGGTGACCAGGATCAGCAGGCAGATCACGCCGATTTTCACAGCGGAGCCCGCGTCGCCGTTCTTAAAGAAGATGGCATAAAGCAGAGCGCCCAGCAGCGCGCAGATGGTGCCCAGCGTGGGAATGCAGGTGCTGGCCTGCATACGGCTGAAGGTATCGGGCATCTTCAGGATGCCGATGGTGCCGGCCAGGGCAAAGATCGCGCTGATTCCGATCAACACGTCGATCACAATACGAAGCGCCGTCATTTATCCTGCCCCCTTTCTTTCTCCAGGTAGCGGCCCACCAGCATGGTGTCGATCACGCCGAAGAGCGCAGCCACCAGGGCGATGTCCAGATAGATGCCTCGTCCGGAAAACAGGGAGAAGAGCACCAAGGCCACGCAGATCAGGATGTCGGCGCTGTCGCCGGCCACCATGCGGTCCGCCGCAGTGGGTCCCTTGGCAAGCCGGATCATGGTAAGGGCGGCCAGGACGGCGAAGGCAATGGCAAAAATCAGCAGATCACTCATTCCCAAACCCTCCTTAAGCCTTTTTCCAGGGTGCCCTTGATGGCGTCGCCCGCCTCTTTTCCGCTGGGGGCGGTGACGTCGATCCAATGGATGTAGTAGTAGGTCTGTCCCTCTTCCTCGGTGATGTCCATGGTGATGGTGCCCGGGGTCAGGGTGATGGAGTTGGCCAGAGCCGCCTGGCCGTAGTCGCTCTTCAGATCCACCGGGACCTTCACGATGCCCGGATTGATCTTTTTGCAGCCGCCGAAGCAGCGCTTTGCCATGTCCACATTGGCCTTCACCAGCTCCACCGGGAAGATGCAGACCCAATAGAACAGGCCGTTCAAAAGCTTTGCGGGATTGAAGAGCCAGAAGGCCTTCTCATGGATGAAGAATCGGGCCGAGAACAGCGCCACCCCCAGGCTCACCACAGCTCCCACGATCAGCTCCTGCACCGTGAACGACCAGGTCAGCAGCACCCAGAAGGCGAAGCTCACCACAAAGGTCGCAACGACGGCAGGGAATGTCGTCTTTTGCAAGGAAAATCCTCTCCTTTCGTTTTTGAAAGAAGTTCGCAGGCTCCCTTCTCTCAAAACTCAAATCTCAAAACTCAATACTATTCCACTTTCAGGTTTTCCACGTAGAATTCTCTCCCCGCCGCCATGCGGATGGCCGTGCTACCGCAGTCGGGGCAGCAGGCGGTGCGCGGCGGGATGGGGCCCGTGTAATGGCAGGCCAGACAGCGGAAGGAGGCCGGCACCGGCTGGATGTTCAGCACCGCTCCCTCTGCCTTCGTCCCCTTGGAGGCGATGGGGAAGAATTCCAGCAGGCATTCCGGGATGACCCCGGAATACTCGCCCACTTTGAGGGTGATCTCCAGCACCCGGGAAAAGCCGTTTTTCTCGGCCTCGGCCCGGACGATCTCCAGGATCCCCTCGGTCAAGGCCAGCTCGTGCATCAGCGGTCCAGGCAGCTGAAGCAGGGGTCGATGCTGGCGATGATGAGTCCCGCGTCCGCCACGGTGTTGCCCCGCAGCATGAAGGGGATGGTGGGCGTGTTCTTGAAGCTGGGCACGTGGACGGAGATCCGGTGGTTGTTGAGGGTCCCGTTGCCCACTACCATGTGGCTCAGCTGGCCGCGGGGCGCCTCGTGACGGGCCACAGCCTGGCCTTCCTTGATTTTGATGAGCTTGTTGCCCAGGTTGATGGGGCCTTCCGGCAGATTCTCCAGCGCCTGACGGAGGATCTTGATGCTCTCATAGCACTCCAGGGCGCGGACCACCACCCGGGCGAACACGTCGCCGCTCTCCACCACGGGAACACCAAACTCAAACTCGTTGTAAGCGGAGTAGGGAGCATCCCGGCGCACGTCCACATCCACGCCGGAGGCGCGGGCATGGGGGCCGATGGCGCCAAGGCGCAGGGCGTCTTCCTTCTTCAGCACGCCCACACCCTTGGTGCGCATGGCAATGGTCTTGTCGGTGAGGGCGATCTCGGTGATGCGGTCCAGGGGAGCCTTCAGCTTGTCGCAGGCGTCCAGGATCTCGCGGCGAAGCTCGTCGCTGATGTCCCGGCGGCTGCCGCCGATGGTGACCATGGCATAGTTGACACGGTTGCCGGTCATCTTCTCCAGGATGTCCATCACCAGCTCACGCTCGTCCCAGATGTGCATGAACATGCTGTCGTGGCCGATGATGTGGCAGGCGATGCCCAGCCACAGGAAGTGGGAGTGGAGCCGCTCCAGCTCCGCGGTGATGACGCGGATATAATCGCCGCGCCGGGGCACCTCGATGCCGTTGATCTTCTCCACCGCCATGGCGTAGGTGAAGGCGTGGGAGTGGGAGCAGATGCCGCAGACCCGCTCCACCAGCACCAGGGTCTGGATGGCGTTGCGCTCGGTAGCCAGTTTCTCGATGCCGCGGTGGTTGTAGCCTACAAAGACCTCGGCGTCCTTGATGACCTCACCCTCGGTGATGAGGCGCGCGTGGATGGGTTCTTCCAATGCGGGATGGTACGGCCCGATGGGTACGATATAGCTCATACACTTCCCTCCTCTTTCTTCTGGTTCTTCTCCACCAGCTCGCTGAGCGGGGTGACCATGATCTGTCCCTTGCCCTGGGTTTCCAGCATGTCCTCCGGCAGGAAGAGCCGCTTGGACACGTCCAGTCCCTCAAAGGTGATGTCGAACAGCTCGTTCAGCTCCCGTTCGGGCCAGCGGGCGGCCTCGTCGTAGATCTCGCCGATGGAGGGCACGGTCGTCTCGCCCACCACATGATAGGACTCCACGATCGGGTCCACCGCGTAGTCCCATGAGATGTCCATCTTCCCCTCTTTGTTCAGGAAGGCATGGATCATCACCAGGTACACGCCGTTTTTCCGCATCCGCTCGGCAATGGGTACGATCTGGTCTTTGGTAATGTCGATCCGTTTGTACTCCTGCTGCAAGTTCTTCACCTCTCTATGATCCAAAATTTTTGCTGACTGTATATGAAGGGGTATTGCTAACAAATTCTGGGCAGCTGGGCGCCGGTGAGCTTTTGGAGCACCCTTCTGCCGCCGAGGGGCGTGCGGAGGGTGAGCTTGCCGGGGGTCGCCGCCGTGACAAAGCCGATCCGGGCCGCGTTTTCCCCCTCGGGAAGGCTGCGCAGGGCGGCGAGAGCTTCCTCCGCCTTTTCCGCCGGGACCACCGCCAGGAGCTTGCCCTCATTGGCACAGTAGAGGGGATCCAGGCCCAGCAGCTCGCAGGCCGCCTGCACCGCGGGGCGGACGGGGATGGATCTTTCTTCCAGTTCGATGCCCAAGGTCCCGCCCTCGATAAATTCGTTGAGGGTGGTGGCCACGCCGCCCCGGGTGGGATCCCGCAGGACCCTGGTCTCCGGCACGGCCTGGAGCAGCCGCTCCGCAAGCTCGTTCAGCGGCGCGCAGTCGGAGCGGAGCTCGCCCTGGGCAAGGCCGTTTCTTGCCAGCATCACGGCGGTGCCGTGGTCCCCCACGGTGCCGGACACCAGCACGGCGTCCCCCTCCCGGATCTTCTCCGGACCCAGGCCGGGATGCCGCAGCAGGCCGATGCCGGCGGTGTTGATATAGACGCCGTCGCCCCGGCCCTTTTCCACCACCTTGGTGTCGCCGGTGACGATCTGCACGCCGGTCTTCCTTGCCGTCTCGGCCATGGAGGCGAGGATCCTTTCCAGGTCCGCGCGGGCAAGGCCCTCCTCCAGGATCAAAGCGCAGCTGAGATACAAAGGCTTTCCGCCACACATGGCAATGTCGTTCACCGTGCCGCAGACGGAGAGCTTTCCGATATCGCCGCCGGGGAAAAACAGGGGGTTCACCACAAAGCTGTCGGTGGAGAAAACCAGCTGTTCTCCGCCGGGGAGCACGGCCCCGTCTCCCAGCGCCCGGAGCGCCGGGTTATCGAAAGCATGCAAAATGCTCTCTTCGATCAGCCGGGAGGTCTTCTTCCCCCCGCTGCCGTAATCAAGAGTTATGATCTCGTCCATTTCCAATCCTTTTTCCTAACAAGCTCCCCTGCGCAAGGGGAGCTGTCACGGCGCGTCTCACGCAAGCGTCGTGACTGAGGGGTCGTGCGGCTTGTTTCATTCTTGTTGGCTCCCCTGCGCAAGGGGAGCTGTCAGCGAAGCTGACTGAGGGGTCGTGCGGCTTGTTTCATTCTTATTGGCTCCCCTGCGCAAGGGGAGCTGTCAGCGAAGCTGACTGAGGGGTCGTTTTTCGGTGTTCCGGGCGCATCTGTACAAGCCCTCCGTCATCCGCCTCGCGTGGGATCGGCGGATGCCGCCTCCCCTTGCACAGGGGAGGTCATAGGGAACTGTACTTATACGCCGCGGCGCAGGCCCCCTCGGAGGAGACCATGCAGGGCCCCACCGGGTCCTCCGGCGTGCAGCGCTTCCCGAAGAGCGGGCAGCCCTGGGGTCCCATGCGCCCGGTGATCACATCCCCGCAGCGGCAGGCTGTGGGTTTGGGCGGGGGAAGCTCCGTCAGGCCGAAGCGCCGCTGGGCGTCCAGGTCACGCAGCTCTTCCCGAAGACCGAGGCCGCTCTTTTCAATGCTTCCAAGGCCCCGCCACAGGTCGGTCCGCGGTTCAAAGGCCCGCGCCAGCATCCGCTGGGCCAGTACATTGCCGTTTTCGGCCACGGCCCGCTTATATTCGTTCTGAACCCGGGGATTCCCCTCCCGGATCTGCTTTAGCAGACCGTAGACCGAGAGGAGGATGTCCTCCGGCTCAAAGCCGGAGATGACGGCGGGCATGCCGTATTCCTCCGGCAGGAAGCGAAAGCCCTTTTCCCCGATGATGGTGGCCACATGGCCCGGGCACAGAAAGCCCCGGATCTGAAAATCCTCCATGGCCATCAGGGCCCGCAGCGCCGGCTCCACCAGCTTCAGCATGGACCAGACGGAGAAGTTTTTCACCCCCTGCTCTCCGGCAGAGAGGGCCGCGGCGGCGGTGCCGGGGGCGGTGGTCTCAAAGCCCACACCCAGGAAGACCACTTCCTTTTCCGGATGCGCCTTCGCGATCTCGATGGCGTCCATGGGGGAATAGACGATCTCCACCCGGGCGCCCAGGGCGCGCCGGCGGAGCAGGCTGTCCCCCGGGCAGCTTCCGGGGACGCGCAGCATGTCGCCGTAGCTTGTGAGGATCACGCCCGGCTCCATGCTGAGGTCCAGGATCTGGTCGATGACCTCCGCCGGGGTGACGCAGACCGGGCAGCCCGGTCCGCTGAGAAGCTCCACGCCCTCGGGCAGCAGGCTTTTGATCCCGGCCCTGGCAATGGCCATGGTGTGGGTGCCGCAGACCTCCATGAGCTTCACCGGCTCCGGCTTCAGCTCCCGGATGGCCCGCAGGATCTCTTCAGCGGAGCGCATCGTCCAGCTCCTCCCAAGTCTCCAGATCCTCCAGCGCCTGCTCCTCGGGCAGCCGCTCGATGGCAAAACCCGCGTGGACGATGACGTAATCGCCGATCTTAGGCTGGGGGATAAAGTCCACCCGGAGCTTGCGCTGCATGCCCATGGCCTCGCCCACAGCGTCATTTCCGTGGATCTCGATCAATTTCAGCGGTACCGCCAGGCACATTCCGAATCCTTCCCTGCGCCCCGTGGGTACAGAGCGCATATGTTAACACTTTAACAGCA
>ONCI01000062.1 GCA_900316255.1 uncultured Eubacteriales bacterium
GCCGGGCGGCTGATGCGGGATTCCGGCGCGTCGTCAAAGCCCAGGACGCACACGTCCTGCGGCACGTTTTTGCCGATGGAGTAGAGGGCGCGGATCAGGTCCCCCGCCACAAAGTCGTTGGCACAGAGAAACAGGTCCGGCAGCTGCTCCAGGTTGGCCAGGGCCTCCACATCTTCCAACTCCAACCGATTGGTGCGGAAGCAGCAGCGCTCATCCACCGGCACCCCCGCCGTCAGCATGGCGAAGCGGAAGGCGGCGTAACGCTCGAAGAAGGACTGGCAATGCTGATAGTCCCCGACGAAGCCGATGCGCTTTTTCCCCTGGCGCAGCATCTCGTTTACAAAGCGGGTGATCTCGGTGCTGTTGTCCATGTAGAGCTGGTCTGCCGGCAGCAGCCTGCCCTGCAGCCTGGCGGGACCGTCCACGAACAGGGTGGGGATCCCAAGCCCGCAGATCATCTCGTCATAGGCGAAGTTGAACATTTCGATGCAGAGGATGGCGCTGACCCGCTCCCGTTGGAAGGTGAGGGGCAGACTCATTTCCCGCAGGTTCCGCTCGGTGACCCGGTGCGTGTTCATGGTGTAGCCCAGCTGGGACATTTCCCGCTGGAACTTGTCCAGCATGGTGGAGGCGAAGTGGGACTGGGTGAGGAAGGTGGTGGTCAGCAGGGCGATCTCTCCCTGAAAGCCCGGGCTCGCCTTGCCCTGGGCGTCGGCCAGGGCGGAGAAGGAGGAAACGGTGCTGAAAAAGGAAAACTGCTTGTATCCCATTTCCACGGCCTTCTGCAGGATCCTCTCCCTCGTGGCGTCGGCCAGGCCCTCGGAATTGTTGATGGCCTTGGAAACCGTGTTGCGGGAGATGCCCAGCGCGTCCGCAATATCCTGGATGGTAACTTTTTTCATAACTTCACACCCCAAAATCCTGATCGTTGTCATCATACCATACCCTGTGTGAGGATGTCAAACCCAAGCGCGGGAGGGCCTGCGCATTTGACAATCGGGGAGAGAAAAGTCCTTCTTGACAGAATTCACAAAATGCCCTTCTGCCGCTTGTAGATGTTGCGCAATTGTTAATTTTTTGTTGACATAAAGTGGTAGGGATGATACTATGAACGTGCAAAACTCCAGCCAAAAGCGTGCAAATGCACAATCCGAAGCGCATACACACATTCGGATGGAGAATTGAAAGAAGGAGGAGTTCTATGAAAAAAGCCTTGTCGCCTGATACCGGAAAGAGCGGCGGGTCGAAGATGCACAACTTTATTGTGTATTTCCGGCAGCACTGGCAGCTGTACGCGCTGTTCATGCTTCCCGCTTTCGCGCTGACGATCATCTTCCGGTACGTTCCGATGGGCGGCGTGCTGATCGCGTTTATGGAGTACAACCCCATCCGCGGCCTGCTGGGCAGTGAGTGGGTTGGCTTCGCGCACTTCAAGCGCTTCCTGTCATCCCCGGACTTCATGCGTTACCTGATGAACACCCTCAAGCTGAGCGTGTACGGCCTGCTTTGGGGCTTCCCGGCTCCCATCCTGCTGGCCTTCCTGCTCAACCGCATCCTCTCCAAGAGCATCAAGCAGAAGATCCAGCTGGTGCTGTACATGCCCAACTTCATCTCTGTCATCGTGCTCTGCGGTATCGTCCGCATCATGCTGGCTCCCACCGGCATGATCAACCATCTGCTCGGTACCTCCACCAACTTCATGACCATGCCCTCCGCGTTCCGCACCATCTACATCGCGTCGGGCATCTGGCAGGGCGCAGGCTGGGCCTCCATCATCTACACCGCAGCTCTGTCCAATGCCAGCAAGGAACTGAAGGAAGCGGCTGTCATCGACGGCGCCAACATCGTCCAGCAGATCAAGGCTGTTGAATGGCCCGCCATCAAGGACACCGTCCTCATCCAGTTCATCATGTCTGTCGGCAACATCATGTCCGTCGGTTTTGAAAAGGCCTACGCCCTGCAGACCGACCTGAACCTGAACGCTTCCGAAATCATCTCCACCTACGTGTACAAGAAGGGCCTTCTGGACGGCGACTACGGCTTCTCCACCGCCGTCGGTCTCTTCAACACCGTCATCAACGTCATTCTTCTGGTCACCATGAACACCCTGGTCAAGAAGATGAACGATGGCAAGGGCATTTAAGGGGGTGCTGAACATGACGACCAAGAAGAAAAAAAGCGAATTTGCCAAGCTCCCCGCCGGCGATAAGGTTTTGATGATCATCGCCTATATCATCCTGGCCCTGTTCCTCGTCGCCATCATCCTGCCGGTCATTTACATCATCCTCGCCTCCTTTGTCGACCCGGTCACGCTGCAGAACAGCGGCCTGTCCTTCGACTTCAGCAAGTGGACGACCACTGCGTATACGCGCGTGCTGTCGAACTCCCAGATCTGGGTCGGCTTCAAAAACGCGCTGATCTACTCCATCGTCTTCACCGTCGTTTCCGTCGTGGTGACCCTGCTGGCGGCCTACCCCATGTCCCGTGCGGACTTCAAGGGCAAGGGCTTCTTCAACGTGATCTTCGTCATCACCATGTTCTTCGGCGGCGGCCTGATCCCGACCTACTTGCTGATCTCCAACCTGGGCATGCTGGATACCATCTGGGCCATCATCATTCCCCCTGCCTTCAGCGTGTGGAACATGATCATTGCCCGCACCTACTACATGGGCATCCCCAGAGATCTGCAGGAGGCCGCCGAGATCGACGGCGCCACCGAAATGATCTACTTCTTCAAGATCCTGCTGCCCGTCTGCACGCCCATCATCGCCACCATTTCCATGTGGCAGTTCGTGGGCATGTGGAACAGCTACTTTGACGCGATGATCTACCTGAACAGCGCTTCCAAGCAGCCCCTGCAGTTGGTCCTGCGTGCCATCCTGATCCAGAGCCAGCCTCAGCCCGGCATGGTGTCCGACATGCAGTCCACCGCCGCCCGCGCCCAGCTGGCAGAGCTTTTGAAGTACGCGACCATCATCATTTCCTCCCTGCCCCTGATGATCATGTACCCCTTCTTCCAGAAGTACTTTGACAACGGCATTATGGCCGGCGCTGTCAAGGGCTAAATCATGCGACAGCAGGTATCTGCCTGTTAAGCAATACCGGACGATTGGAAAAGAGCTTTTGCAATCGTCACAAAATGAAAAGGAGAATAGCAATGAGCAAAATGAGCAAGTCCCTGGCCCTGATCATGGCGATCGTCATGAGCGTGGCTCTGCTGGCTGGCTGCGGCGGTTCCGGCAATGCCGGCGGCGGCGCGGCTCCCGCTCCCGCCGAGGTGCCCGCTGAGGGCTACACCTTCCCCCTGGCCGAGAAGGCGGAAATCTCCGGTCTGACCAGATTCCCTCCCAGCACCGAATCTGATCCCAACAACCGCACCATCTACAAGCGTCTCGAGGAGAAGACCAACGTCCACGTCAACTGGAAGGCCATTCAGAGCGACCAGTGGGGCGACAAGATCGCGCTGGAGCTGGCCAACATCAAGACCCTGCCCGAGTTCATTTCCCCTGCCGGTCTTGGTGACGCCGATATCCTGAAGTATGCCAAGCAGGGCGTTATCATTCCCCTGGAGGACTACATCACCCCCGAACTCATGCCGAACCTGACCAAGGTCTTCGAGCAGGCTCCCGAATACCTTGACATGTGCAAGGACGAGAACGGCCACATCTGGACCCTGCCCTGGATCGAGCAGCTGGGCGTTGGCAAGACTGCCATCCAGACCATCGGCAACATGCCCTTCATCAACACCGCGTGGCTTGACTTCCTGGGCCTTGAGATGCCCAAGACCGTCGACGAGTTCGAGCAGGTCCTGCTCGCCTTCCGCGACAATGCCGACGCTCTGAAGAAGGAATTCAACATCGACGGCGACATCATCCCCCTGGCCTGCATCGTGAACGGCGGCAATGAGGACTGCCGTGTGCTCTGCAACGGCTTCGGCGAAGGCTACGGCGATCCCGACGACTGGCGCCACATCGTCATCACCGATGACAAGCAGGTCATCTGCGCTGCCTCCACCGAGGGCTGGCGCGCCGGCGTGGAATGGCTCCACAAGCTCTACACCGAGAACCTGTTTGACCCCGATGCCTTCACCCAGGAATGGTCCACCTACGTTGCCAAGGGCAAGTCCGGCCGCTACGGCGTCTGCTTCTCCTGGGACGTGGCCAACATCGTTGGTCTGACCATGGCTGACATCCAGAACGGCACCGCCGGCTGGGCTCCCATGCCCATGCTGAAGGCCGACACCGTGAACCTGACCCCCAACACCGGCTCCCTCACCTCCGGCTTTGACCGCGGCCGCGGCGCTGTTCTCACCGCCAACGCCAAGAACCCCGCCCTGATCTGCGCCTGGCTCGACCAGATGTACGATCCCATCCAGTCTCCTCAGAACAACTGGGGCACCTACGGCGAGGATGACGGCTTCGATATCTTCGTGATGGGCACCAACGACAAGGGCGAGCCCATGCTCCAGCACGCTGACCTGGGCGACCACTCTCCCGTTGAGGTCCGCGAGGCCGAGATGGTCGACGGTCCTCTGGCTGTTCTCGACAGCTACTACGGCGTGTACGTCACCTGCCCCACACCAAGTACGTGTTCCCCAACGCGCTGCTGTCCTCTGACGACACCAAGGAGATCTCCAACCTGCTTGCCGATATCGACAAGTGCATCGAGACCTACCGTGCCAACGCCATCATGAACGGCATCACCGACGCCGACTGGAACCAGTTCCAGGCCGATCTGCAGGCTTACAAGCTGGATCAGCTCCTGGCCATCTTCCAGAAGTACGTGGACGCCGCTTCCGACGCTGCGCTGATCGCCAAGTAATTACCCGCACCCATTCGCGCCGCTTCGGCGGCGCGAATGGGCATAGAGAAGGGCTCTCCCCGGAGAACCCTTCTCTATGCCGAAACAGACAGGCTCATAGAAAAAGGAACGCCGCGCTCCGTTCGGAGCGAGCGGCAGGAGGAACATACATGACCAGCAAAATGCTGCAGCGCGCACGCGACTTTGAAAAAAAATATCTGCCCTATACCCGGGAGGAGCTTCCCAAGTTCCATGTGACCGGCGGCATCGGCTGGATCAACGATCCCAACGGCTTCGCCCCCTATAAGGGGGAGTATCACCTGTTCTTCCAGTACTACCCCTATGACACCAAATGGGGCCCCATGCACTGGGGACATGTGAAGACCAGGGACTTCATCCGCTGGGAACGCCTCCCCGCGGCCCTGGCCCCGGATATGGACTATGACCGGGACGGCTGCTTTTCCGGCGGCGCCCTCGAGCTGCCCGACGGGCGTCATCTGCTCATGTACACGGGCGTGCGCAACATCCGCCGCCGCAACGGCATGATCGAGGCCTTCCAGACCCAGTGCATCGCCATCGGCGACGGCGTGGATTACGAGAAGATCGAAGGCAACCCCGTCATCGACGGCTCCATGCTCCCCGAGGGCGGCAGCACCCAGGACTTCCGGGATCCGAAGATCTGGCGGGAGGGCGATACCTACTATGTCGTCCTGGGCAACCGCAGCGCCGACGGCAGCGGCAACATCCTGCTCTATCAAAGCAAGGACGCCCGGCACTGGGAGTTTGTCAACATTCTCTCCGCCTGCCACAATCAGTACGGCCGCATGTGGGAGTGCCCGGACTTCTTCCACCTGGACGGCAAGGACGTGCTGCTGGTCTCTCCCCAGGAGATGGCCGCCATCGGCCTGGAATTCCACCCCGGCAACGCCAACGTCTGCCTCATCGGCAGCTTTGACCGCCACTCCCACCACCTGAACCGGCAGAATGTGCAGGCCATCGACTACGGCCTGGACTTCTACGCACCCCAGACCCTGTTGACAGAAGACGGCCGGCGGGTTATGATAGCATGGATGCAGAACTGGGAGACCTCCTCCTGCAAGGTGCAGGAGCTGCGCTTCATGGGTCAGATGACCCTGCCCCGGGAGCTCTCCGTCCGCAACGGCCGGCTTTTCCAGAATCCGGTCCGGGAGCTGGAGGCCTACCGCGGCGTGATGATCGACTATCACAATGTGCTCATCAACGGCGAGACCAGCCTGCGTGGCATCAGCGGCCGCTATGTGGACATGACCGTCACCATCCGCCCCGGCAATGAGAACAGCATGTACAAGTGGTTCCGCCTGTACGTGGCCCGGGACGGCGAGCACTTCACCTTCATCCGCTACCGGCCCGAGACCGGCACCATCAAGGTGGACCGGACCCACAGCGGCTTCCCCCACGACATCGTGAACGTCCGGGAATTCCCGGTGCGCCTGAAAAACGGGGTGCTGAAGCTGCGGGTCATCATGGACCGCTACAGCCTGGAGCTCTTTGTCAACGACGGCGAGCAGGCCGCCTCCTTCGTCCTCTATACGCCCCTGGACGCCGCTGCCGTCAGCTTTTCCTCTGACGGAAGCGTTCTGGTGGACGTGGAAAAATATGAACTGCTGATGGAGTGATTTCCATGAAAAAGCGTTATGATGTGATCGCCCTGGGCGAGCTTCTGGTGGACTTTACGGAAAACGGCGTCAGCGGTCAGGGCAACCCCCTTCTGGAGGCCAACCCCGGCGGCGCACCCTGCAATGTGCTGGCCATGCTGCAGAAGCTGGGTAAGCACACCGCCTTTGTGGGTAAGGTGGGCAAGGACATGTTCGGCAAGCAGCTGCGCGAAGCGGCGGAGGGAGCCGGCATCTGCATGGACTTCCTGCTGGAGGACGAATACGTCCACACCACCCTGGCCTTTGTGAAGACCTTTCCCAACGGGGACCGGGACTTCTCCTTCTATCGGGATCCCGGCGCCGATATGATGCTCCGTGCGGACGAGCTGCCGGTGGCGGCCCTGCAGGACACCCGCATCTTCCACTTCGGCACCCTCTCCATGACCCATCACGAGCCCATGCTGGCCACCCGCAAGGCCCTGAACCTGGCCCGGGACGCCGGTGCGCTCATCTCCTTTGACCCCAACCTGCGCCCGCCCCTCTGGCACAGCCTGGAGCAGGCCCGGGAGCAGATCGACTGGGGCCTGCGCAACTGCGATATCCTCAAGATCGCGGACAACGAGCTGGAATTCATGACCGGCGAGACCGATTTTGACAAGGGAGCCGCAAAGCTCCGCGCCCAGTACCCCAACATCCGGCTCCTGAACGTCACCGCCGGTGCGGAGGGCAGCTACTCCTTCTATGAGGATTCCCGGGTCTTTGTCCCGTCCTTCAAGCTGGGCGGCACCATCGAGACCACCGGCGCGGGGGACACCTTCTGCGCCAGCGTCCTGAACTTCGTTCTGGAAAACGGTCTGGACCGGCTCAAGGAGCGGCAGCTGCGGGAAATGCTCCGCTTTGCCAATGCCGCGGCCTATCTGGTCACCACCAAAAAAGGCGCCATCCGGTCCATGCCGGAGAAGGCCGAAGTGCTGGAGATCCTGGCACACCACTGAGTTGTAATTTCCACAACCCTGCCCACTCCACAACCATGGGCAGCAAGTTGTGAAAAAAAGGAGGAAAAGTTCAGGCCCGGACTCGGGCTGCGGCAGTGTGGAGACCTGTCGCAACGCGGCACAGTCCAACGCGGCTGGCCGTGAGCACACAGCAAGCGGATGCTCTGTGTGCGGAGTCGAGAAACATGGCAGAAGTCAAGCTGGTAAACATCAAGAAGGTCTACCCCTACATCAGCGGTGAAGAGAAGAAAAAGAACAAGAAAAAGAGCGCTGATGAACCCGAGAAGAAGAAAGTAAACCTGCAGATCACCGATGAAGGCGTCGTTGCGGTTCAGCAGTTCAGCCTGGACATCAAGGACAAGGAATTCATCGTGCTGGTCGGCCCCTCCGGCTGCGGCAAGTCCACCACCCTGCGCATGGTCGCCGGTCTTGAAGAGATCAGCGGCGGCGAGCTGATCATTGACGGCAAGGTCATGAACGACGTGGCCCCCAAGGATCGTGACATCGCCATGGTTTTCCAGAACTACGCTCTGTACCCCCACATGACCGTGTATGACAACATGGCCTTCTCCCTGAAGCTGCGGCACACCCCGAAGGACGAGATCGACAAGAAGGTGCGCGAGGCGGCGGAGATCCTCGATATTACCCAGTACCTGCAGCGCAAGCCCAAGGCCCTGTCCGGCGGCCAGCGCCAGCGTGTCGCCATCGGCCGCGCCATCGTGCGTGCGCCTAAGGTGATGCTGATGGACGAGCCTCTGTCGAACCTGGACGCCAAGCTCCGTAACGAGATGCGCGCCGAGATCATCAAGCTGCGTCAGCGCATCAACACCACCTTCATGTACGTGACCCATGACCAGACCGAGGCCATGACCCTGGGCGACCGGATCGTCATCATGAAGGACGGCTACATCCAGCAGATCGGCACGCCTCAGGAAGTGTTCAACCATCCCGCGAACCTGTTCGTTGCCGGCTTCATCGGCATGCCCGTGATGAACTTCTTTGACGCGGAGCTGAAGCGGGAGGGCGACAAGTTCTTCGTGGAAGTGGGCGGCATCAAGGTGCGGCTGAGCGAGGACAAGGAAGCGCGTCTGCTGAAGAACAACGTGCAGTCTCAGCCCATCACTCTGGGCGTGCGTCCCGAGCACACGGACGTTTCGGACGAGGGCGTGAAGGCCACGGTGGAAGTGAGCGAAATGATGGGCTCCAGCGTGCACCTGCACCTGAACGCCGAGGGCAAGGATGTGATCGTGATCGTGCCCACCATCGACATGAAGGGCAACTACAACATCGGCGACACCGTGTACTTCAACTTCGACGGCAAGGTGGCCCACGTCTTCTCCAAGGAGACCGACAAGAACCTGGAGTACTGATCCGGCTTATCCAAACACGCAAAAAACGCTGCATGGCTTTGCCATGCAGCGTTTTTCCTTTTTTCGGGGAGCGTTGGTGAAAGGAGAGCATCGCGCGGTCCCGCACGAAAAGATCCTGTTTGCGGCTGACGTATCCCCAACTTGCACGCCCTGAATGCGAGGGTTTTGATTCAGCCGAGCTTGACCACAATGAAATCGTCGATCTTCTGCACCGAGCCGGGATAGGGGTACGCCGGCATGGCTGCATAGCGGGGATCCGCCCACAGCATCGACGTTTCTTCGTCGGAGGCGAAGGGCATGTCGAAGCCCAGGAAGCGCCGGATCAGCCGCTCCCGGGTGTACACGTTGACCAGGTCCTGTTCGGGGCCGGCAAGATCGCCGGTGTCCAGCTCCTCGGGAATGTACAGCAGATTGCTTCCTTTGCCCAGGACCGCCAGCTTGCAGTTTTCGTCAAAGCCCTCGGTCATCTTGACCTGGGTGATGATGGAGCTGTAGGTGGCATAGGCGTTTTCGTACTGCAGATAGAGCTTGAGGTAGGTCTTGTTGGCAAAATAGATGTTGACGATGCAGATCAGCAGCATCCCGCAGAGCACCAGGTCGCGCCCCGGCTTTGCCACAGGCGCCTCCATGCATTCCGCCACCACGGCCACCAGCACATACACACAGACGAAGCTGTAGAGCACGACACTGTGGATGACCTCCACATTGGCCAGCAGGAACACGCAGTTCATGCTCAGCGGCAGCAGGACCAGGCACAGGAGCAGCAGCCCGGCGCGGGCGGGCTCCCTGCGGTGGCGCAGCAGCCAGAGACCCAGCCAGCCCGCCGTGAAGAGCCCGATCAACAGGTGGATCAGGCGGGACAGCATGTTCGGCACATAGGCGAAATAGCCGTGGGTCACGGTTTTCAGCAGGGCGTTGTAGGCCAGCGCCACACGGCGGAGGATGCTGTTTTCGGAGAAGCCGTAATAGGCGTATTCCACGTCCAGAGCGTTCAGCGCGATGCGGCTGATCCCATAGTAGATCAGAAGCGCCGGCAGCATCCGGGCCAGGGCCCGCAGCCCGAAGAGGAATACCTCCCTCGGCTCCCGCTCATCCCGCAGCAGCATCTGGATCATCCGGATCAGGTAGTAGCTTGCCGCCACGGCGATATAGGCCTGATAGATCCCCAGGCTGATGGTCAGCAGCAGGATCCCCAACACCCGGAGGGGCCAGCGGTCCGAGCAGCCCAAGAGCACCGACAGGACAGCCAGCAGCAGGGAAAAGGCAAAGGGCGCGCTGGTGAACATGTAGCAGTAGAGCGCCGTCAGGCCGGGGAAGCAGAGAAAGACGGCCGCCAGGGCCCCCTGCAGGAAGGGGCTGCGGATCCGGAAGAAGCGGATCGTCAGACACACCACGGCCGTGAACATCAGCATGCTCAGGATCCCGTAGATCCAGGGCATGGAGGCGTCCGGGAACAGGTACTTCGTGGAATCGATGGCCCAGCGGCCGTAGTCGGTGCCGCCGCCCTTCGCGTAGAGAGCGCCGATCTCGTCGGCGTTCAGCAGCTTGTTGGTAAAGGCAAAGCCGTGGGCCAGCAGACCGGAGATCAGCGCCGTCAGCAGCGGCACCCGGTAGGTCCGAATGGCCTGCACTGCGCGCAGCAGCCCTCGCTCCGTCAAACTCATCTGATCGTGTTCCATAATCTCTTCCTTTATAAACGAAGTATCTGTACAAAATCCCCATGCGCCTCGCGGCGCACCACGAGGCATGAAAGCCTCAAGCGCATGGTTTTTATCGCATGCCGTTCGGCTGCCCCGCCAGGGGCGAGAAGGGCGCGTTTGCATAAAAAATTCCTGTGGAAGCGCCAGCTTTCATAGTATATCAAAAAACTCCGAAATTGCAAGGAGCTGTGCGGCTTCCCGGCCGGGATCCCCGGGAGCCGGGACACCGCGCCCGCAAAAAACGCACACCCGGAGGGTGTGCGTTTTTCATCGGGTCCGGACTCAGCAGAGACCGTATTCCTCCGCCAGCTTCCGGAAGGCGGGCATGGAACGGCGGATCAGGTCCGCGGAGACGCAGTAGGCGATGCGGACATAGCCGGGCACGCCGAAATCGTCACTGGGGACCAGGAGCAGCTCGTACTTTTTGGCCCGCTCGGCAAAGGCCTTGGCGTCGGGCTCCGGGGTCTTCATGAAGAGGTAGAAGGCGCCGTCGGGATACACGCAGTCAAAGCCCAACTCCTTGAGCCCCGTGTAGAGCAGGTCCCGGTTCACCTTGTACAGCGACACGTCGGAGGTCTTGTCGAGGCACTTTTCGATGACCCGCTGCATCAGGCTGGGGGCGTTGACGAAGCCGCAGACCCGGCCGCCGCCGCAGATGGCGGCAAAGACGGTGGCGGCGTCCTCCATCCGGGCGCTGACGGCCAGGTAGCCGATGCGCTCCCCCGGCAGGGAGAGGGACTTGCTGTAGGAATAGTCCAGAATGGCGTTGTCGTAGTAGTGCAGGATGCTGGGGACGGGCTGCCCGTCATACACCAGCTCCCGGTAGGGCTCGTCGGAGACCAGGTAGATGGGGTGGCCGTAGCGCAGCTCCGCCGCGTGGAGGATGCCGCAGAGCTTTTTCAGGCTCCCCTCGGACAAAACCACGCCGGAGGGGTTGTTGGGGGTGTTCACGATAAGAAGCTTGGTCTTTTCCGTGATGCTGTTTTCCAGGGCCGCCAGATCCGGCTGCAGATTAGCCAGCGGGGGCACCGTTACCAGCTTTCCGCCTACGCCCTCGGTGAACATGCGGTATTCGGGGAAGAAGGGGGCAAAGGCGATGACCTCCTCCCCGGGGATCACCAGCGCGTGCAGGCAGATGGCAAGGCCCGCCGCCGCGCCGCAGGTGACGTAAATGAGATCCTCCCGGGCGGGAAGAGAAAAGCGCTCCTGCAGGTCCTTTGCAATGGCCTTGCGCAGGCTGGGCAGACCCGCGGCCGCGGTGTAGCCGTGGAGGGACATGCTGTCCAGGCTCAGCAGCTCCCGGATGGCCTCCTCCACGCAGGGGGGCGCCGGCACGCTGGGATTGCCGAGACTGAAATCGAAGACCTGATCCGCGCCGATCTCCGCCTTGCGCTTTGCGCCGTAGGCGGCCAGCTCGCGGATGCAGCTTTTGCTGATGCCGAAACCGAGGATCTTTTCTGGAAGCATAATCAAACTCTCCCTTTCCTGTGATTTGGACACGGTGTTCGTATTTCTATTATACGGCCCGCGTATGGAAATGGCAAGGCCTTTGTAAGCGATGAAAAATTCCCTGGAAAACAATGGATTTCCGATTGACTTTGCACTGTGCATGGTTTATTCTGATAAAAAAGTGATGGAAAGCGTGCGGAGAACAGGGGGCACATGTGAAGAAGAATTTCAGCGTTTCCGGCAGAACGGAGCTTGCCGGCAATCATACCGACCATCAGAACGGAAGGATCCTGGCCTCCACGGTCCACATGGGACTTACGGCCAAGGTCGAGGGAAACAGCAGCGATTGGATCCGGGTCAAGACCCAGGGTTACGGCCTGCTGGAGCTGCAGCTGAACCAGCTGAGCGTGCGGCCCAGGGAGTTCGGCTCCCCCATCGCCCTGATCCGGGGCGTGGCCGCGGCCTTCAAGGACCTGGGCCTCAACATCGGCGGCTTCGATGCGGAGCTGCGAAGCACCCTGCCTGTGGGCGTGGGCCTGTCCTCCTCGGCGGCCTTCTCGGTGCTGATCGGGCGGATCCTCAACGACCTGTACAATGACAACGGGATCGAGCCTGTCGTCATCGCCAAGACGGCCCAGGAGGCGGAAAACCGCTTCTTCGGCAAGCCCTGCGGGCTCATGAGCCAGCTGGTCTGCGCCCTGGGCGGCACCGTGTATGTGGACTTCAAGACCCGGGAGATCCAGCGCCTGGAGGCGGACTTTTCCGCCATGGGCCTCACCATGTGCCTGACCGAGACCGGCGGCAGCCACGCGGGGCTGGACAGCTCCTATGCCCGCATCCCGGCGGACATGACCTATATCGCAAACCTCTTCGACAAGGGCGTGCTGGCGGATGTGGACCCGGCGGAATTCCGGGCCAAGGGCTGGGATCCGGCGAACCGACCCGTGCGGCGGGCCATGCACTTCTTCGATGAGAACGAGCGGGTCCCCTTGATGCGGGACGCTCTGAAAAACGGGGACGGGGAGACCTATATGCGCCTCATGAACGAGTCCGGCCGTTCCTCGGAAAAGCTGCTGAACAACATCATCACCAGCGCCACCGGGGACACCAAGCTGGCCGAGGGCTTGAGCCGGAGCCGGGAGCTGCTGGAGGGCCGGGGCGCCTGGCGGGTCCACGGCGGCGGCTTTGCCGGCTGCGTGCAGGCCCTGATGCCCACGGACTATTTCGAAACCTACAAGGCCGGGATGGAAAAGAGCTTCGGCTCCGGCTCCTGCCGGGAGATCCGCCTGGTATAACAGAAAAAAACACCCTTGAAAAGCTGTTCTCAGGCTTTTCAAGGGTGTTTTTTTGTCCAAACCGTCACGCAAGGCGGCCGTTGTCGGGGATGTAGACCGCGTCCGGATCGTAGAGGGAGATGAACTCCTCCAGGCAGAGATCGTGCTCGGTCATGAACTTGGCGGCCTCCACTCCCACATAGCGGAAGTGAGCGTGGGTGCAGGGGGTGCCGTACCAGGGGGCCTTCTCCGCCGGGTAGCGGAACACGAAGCCGTAGTCCGCGCAGTGTTCCATCAGCCAGGCAAAGAGCTCGGAATCGAAGATCTCCGGATCATCGAACCCAAACTCATAGGTGGCGGCATAGCCGAAGTTGTCGGTAAAGTCGATGGCAAGGCCGGTCTGGTGCTCGCTGACGCCGGGGGCCTGGGCTTTGCGGGCGGTGACGATGGGGTCGTCACGGCTGACCCAGAAGGTGGTCAGATACATGTTTTCCAGCCACTCGGTGTTCAGGTAGGCCCGGGCCATGAAGATGGTGTAGCCCGCGGCTCTGGCGTCTGCCATGAGGGTGGCTGCGGCTTCCCGGATCCGCTCATCGATGCCGATGCCCTCCAGATTGCCCCGCTGGCAGGTGAGCCAGCCCCGGGAGTTGTAGGAGTTGCAGAGCATGAATTCCCAGCTGTGGATGTCCACATCGGGCAGGGGGTCCGTGATCACCGGGACCGTGGGCTTCTCCGCGGATACCGGCGGCAGCGTGGGCTGCGGCGCTTCTTCGGTCTCCTGCTCCTCCACGACGGTCTCCTCCGTCTCTGGCTCCTCAGCGGACGCGGCGGGGGCGGGGATCGCCAGCACGCAGACAGCCATCAGCAGCGCGGCCAGAAGGCCCGCAAGAATACGTTTTTTCATGTGCTCCTCCTTACTCCACGCCGTAGAGGGCCAGGAACTCCTCCAGGACCAGATGGTTGTCGGTCATGTAGCGGGCAGCCTCCAGCCCCACATAGCGGAAGTGCCAGGTCTCGTTCATCACGCCGGTGACGTCCTCCTTGCCGGCGGGGAAGCGCTGCACGAAGCCGTAGTCCGCGCAGTGGGCCAGCAGCCATTCCACGGTGTCGCTCTGCACGATATCGGCGCTCTTCACCGCGTAGTAACGGTCGGTGATGTCGCAGCAGAGGGCCAGCTGGTGCTCGCTGCAGCCCGCGGGCATGGTGATGTAGTGGCCGGCGCCGTCCTTGCCGTCGGTGATGCCGTTGTTCTGGCAGACGCGGGTGAAGTTGGCGGCCTGGTCCCCGTAGCTGCGGTAGCCGGAGGACAGGAAGACGGGCAGCCCCGCATCCTTGCAGCCCCGGCCCATGGCGATCAGCGCCTCGGCGATGCGGATGTCCACCGGGCAGCGGTTGCCGTTGTAGGCGGTCTGGATATCGGTCTCATCCAGGGTCTGGTGCAGGTAAGCCAGCTGCTCCGGCTCATACTGGCCGATGGAGTGGTCGCCGTTCACCAGGGTGAACTCCCAGCTGGTCACATCCAGGGCCGGGGGTTCAGGCAGCCCTCTGGCCGCGGCGTTGGCCAGGGCCTTGCCGTAGGGGGAGTTGGGGTCCACCGTGGGCGCCGGCTCCGCGGTGGGCTGGGCCTCCTGCTCGGGGGCGGCGATGACGCCCTGCTCCGGCTGGGCGGCGGGCGCCTCGGTCTGCGCTTCGGAGGCGATGACGGGGATCTCCTCCTGCGCGGGGGCTTCCGCGGCCTGGGCAGGGGCGGCTTCGGCCGGGGCAGAGGGAGCGCGCAGCTCCTCGTACCCGGCGATCTGCAGATAAGAATAGGCGGCGAAGATCACAAAGACCAGAAAGGCCTTTGTACAGTATATCTTAGCATTTTGCGCCCCGGGGGTCAACACCCTTTTTGGCCGGTGGCCTGGGCGGAAAGGAAACTTTTGGAAATCAGCACAAAGCGCGCTTGCCTCTCTCCGCGCGGGGGAAGGTGTCACGATAGCGCGCTTGCCTCTCCCCGGGTCGGGGAGAGGTGTCACGAAGTGACGGAGAGGGGCCGCTGGACCTGCGAATACCCCCTCTCTGCGCTGTACCGCCGGACCCAAGCCCCCCCTCGCCTTCGGCGGGGGGCGAGCAATGGCGCAGCCGCGCATTTTGGCCTTGGGCCTCTTGCCAGGGCCGCCGGCGCTCTGCTATAATAACGGCATAGATGCCGTTATGATACGATTTGAAGTCGTTTTTCTCGCCGCTGACGCGGCAACCGAAAAACATGACAAATGATACCATAGATGCTTTGCGTCTATGGTATAATAGGGACAAATCCAAAACAGGAGGAGATCGCCATGAAGATCACCTGGTATGCCCATTCCTGCTTCCTGGTGGAGACAGAGTCGGGCTCCGCGGTGCTGGACCCCTATGCTCCCGGCAGTGTGCCCGGCCTCAGCCTGCCGCCGCTGGAGGCGGATCTGGTGCTGTGCAGCCATGAGCACAGCGACCACAACTACCGGGCGGGCGTAAAGCTCAGCGGGAAAGCGGCAGAGCTCCGCGTCGAAAAGATCCAGACCTTCCACGATGAAAAGCAGGGCGCCCTGCGGGGACCCAACACCATCCACGCGCTGGAGGCCGAGGGCCTGCGCGTGGCGCACCTGGGGGACCTGGGGCACCGCCTCTCGGAGGCGCAGATCGCGGCCCTGGGCCGGGTGGATATCCTGCTGATCCCCGTGGGCGGCCATTTCACCATCGGCCCGGATGTGGCCGCGGAGCTGGCCGAACAGCTGCAGCCCGCCATCACCGTGCCCATGCACTACCGGGGCGCGGGCTTCGGCTA
>ONCI01000080.1 GCA_900316255.1 uncultured Eubacteriales bacterium
CGCCCCCGGAAAACACGGATTGAACTTTATTTTTCGCCTTCCGAGGCGAAAAACTCGGTGAGACCTTTTCTTTTCTTGACTTTGTCTACACCTTGAAAAGCAGCCGAAAGGCTGCTTTTTTCATGGTCCTCAGGATTCTGTACATTCTTTATAAATTGTCTATTTAATTCCTACTAAAGTTCTGGTATATTGAGTTTGTAAATCCCAGTGAAAAGGAGGGAATTGGATTGAATATCACCTCCAAGGGGCGCTACGCGCTGCGGGTGATGCTGGACCTGGCCCAGCACCCGGAGGACGGCTTCGTGTCCCTGAAGACCGTGGCCGAGCGGCAGCAGATCTCCATGAAGTATCTGGAGGCCATCGTAGGAAGCCTCAAAAAGGCGGAGCTGCTGGAGAGCACCCGGGGTAAGGAAGGCGGCTACCGGCTGACGAAGTCTCCCGCGGACTACACCGTGGAAGAGATCCTGCGCTCCATTGAGGACAATCTGGCCCCCGTCTCCTGCATCAAGGACGGCAGCATCCAATGCGACCGGGCCGCCGCCTGCCAGACCATCCCCATGTGGAAGGAGCTGGACGAGATCACCAACGCCTACCTGAAAACCGTTACGCTGGAGGATCTGCTCACCGGCCAGAAGTGGAAAAGCAGCCCCCCGCCCGATCATAGCTTGAAATAACGACCCCTCAGTCAGCCTGACGGCTGACAGCTCCCCTTATGCAGGGGAGCCTATAAGGAAAGGAAGATTGAAATGTTTGTCTACGCCGACAACGCCGCCACCACCTGCGTATCCAAGACCGCGCTGAACGCCATGATGCCCTTCCTGACGGAGCAGTACGGCAACCCCTCCAGCCTCTACTCCTTCGGCCAGAACGCCGCCGAGGCCCTGCAGGCTGCCAGAGAGACCATCGCCAAGTGCCTCAACGCCGAGCCCAGAGAGATCTACTTCACCTCCGGCGGCTCCGAGGCCGACAACCAGGCCATCGTCTCCGCCGCCCGCCTGGGCGCGCGGAAGGGCAAAAAGCACCTGATCTCCACCAAATTCGAGCACCACGCCGTGCTGCACACCCTGAACAAGCTGGAAAAAGAGGGCTTCGAGGTGACGCTGCTGGACGTGCACGAGGACGGGGTGGTCCGTCTGGAGGACCTGGAGGCCGCCATCCGGGAGGATACGGCGCTGGTCACCGTGATGTTTGCCAACAACGAGATCGGCACCGTGCAGCCCATCGCCGAGATCGGCGCTCTCTGCCGGGAGAAAAAGATCCCCTTCCACTGCGACGCGGTGCAGGCCGCGGGCCACATGCCCATCGACGTGAAGGCCATGAACATCGACATGCTGGCCATCTCCGGCCACAAGTTCCACGCCCCCAAGGGGGTCGGCGCCCTCTACGCCCGCAAGGGCATGGTGCTGACCAACATCATCGAGGGCGGCGCCCAGGAGCGGGGCAAGCGGGCCGGCACCGAGAACGTGGCCGGCATCGCCGCCATGGCTGCGGCCCTGGAGGAGAGCTGCGCCAACATGGAAGCCAACACCGCCAGGATCATCCCCATGCGGGACAAGCTCTTTGCGGAGCTCGGCAAGATCCCCCACAGCAAAATAAACGGCAGCCTGGAGCACCATGTTCCCGGCACGGTGAACATGTGCTTTGAGGGCATCGAGGGGGAGAGCCTGCTGCTGATGCTGGACGACGCGGGGGTCTGCGCCTCCTCCGGCAGCGCCTGCACCTCCGGCTCCCTGGACCCCAGCCACGTGCTGCTGGCCATCGGCCTGCCCCACGAGGTGGCCCACGGCTCCCTGCGCCTCTCCATCGGGGAGTACAACAGCATGGAGGAGATCGACCACATCATCGCCACCGTCCCCAGGGTGGTGGACTATCTGCGGGGCATGTCCCCGGTGTGGGATGAGCTGCAGAAGGGCCAGCGCCCGCATCTGATCTGAAATCATTTTTCCTCTTTGCCTCCCCTGCCTAAGGGGAGGTGCTCCAGTGCGCACACTGGAGCGGAGGGGTATCCCGGGATACAGAAACTTGTAATGGAGGTAATCTCATGGCTCTCTATAGTGAAAAAGTAATGGACCATTTCCGCAATCCCCGCAACGTGGGGCAGATTGAGGACGCAGACGGCGTCGGCGAGGTGGGCAACGCCAAGTGCGGCGACATCATGCGCATGTACCTGAAGATCGACGAAAACCAGGTCATCACCGACGTGAAGTTCAACACCTTCGGCTGCGGCAGCGCCATCGCCACCAGCTCCATGGCCACCGAGCTCATCAAGGGCAAGACCGTACAGGAGGCGCTGGAGCTGTCCAACAAGGCCGTGGTGGAGGCTCTGGACGGGCTGCCCGTGCACAAGCTCCACTGCAGCGTGCTGGCCGAGCAGGCCGTCCGCGCCGCCGTGAAGGACTACTACGACCGCAACGGCATCGCCTATGACCCGGAGGATTTCCGGGACATGGACGAGGAGGAGCTCCACGAGCACGTGGGCCACTGAGCCGCCGCGGCGCCAAAACGCATAAAACCGCCTTTCGACTCCGGATCGGAAGGCGGTTTTCCCGTTCCCCAGGGCTGAGGCTCTTGTTGGATCGCCGCGTCGGTGATACAATACTCTTGAGACAGGTCAGCAGGAAAGGGGGGGGCGATGCGCGTGGACCGGATCATCCTGCATGTGGATATGGACGCGTTTTACGCCTCGGTGGAGATGCGGGACGACCCCTCTCTCCGGGGAAAACCCCTGATCATCGGCTCCCTCCCCCATGAGCGGGGCGTGGTGGCCACCTGCAGCTATGAGGCCCGGCCCTTCGGCGTGCGCTCCGGCATGAACATCAAGGACGCCTACCGGCTCTGTCCCCGGGGCATCTACCGGCACCCGGACTTTGACAAGTACCGGGCCGTCTCCCGGCAGCTCCATGAGATCTGGGACAGCTACGCCTCCGCCTCCGAGGCCATCGCCCTTGACGAGGCCTACCTGGACATCACCGAACAGGCCGGGGACTGGGAGGGCGCCCGCCGGATCGCCCGGGAGATCAAGCGCCGGACCCGGGAGGAACTGCAGCTCAGCTGCTCGGTGGGCCTTGCCTATTCCAAGACCGCCGCCAAAACCGCCAGCGAGGAGAAAAAGCCCGACGGCTATTTTGAGATCCCCACGCCCCAGGCCTTTGTGGACCTGATCCTGGACCGGGACGTGCGGGTGCTCTACACCGTGGGGGAAAAGACGGCGCAGAAGCTTCACGCCGCCGGGATCGAGACCGTGCGCCAGCTGCGGGAGCGGCAGGAGGACGTGATCCGCCTGCTGGGCAAGCAGGGCCGCTGGATCGTCCAGGTGGCCTACGGCATCGACCACCGGCCCGTGACCCCCTACCGCCCGGAGGACGCCAAATCCATCGGCCGGGAGCTCACCTTCCAGGAGGATGTGGAGGACCCTTCTTTTCTGAAAGAGGTGCTGTTTTTGCTGTCCCTCTCGGTGGAGAGCCGGGCCCGCCGGGTCTCCCTCTACGGCAGAGGGGTCTCCCTGAAGCTGACCTATGCCAACATGCGCTCCATCACCCGCTCCCGGGCCCTGCCGGCCTGCGACGACGCCGTGACCATTTACCGGGAGGCGGTGAAGCTGCTGGACCAGGTGGACCCTGCCCCGGTGCGGCTCATCGGGGTGAGCCTCTACAATCTGAGCGCGGAAGAGGAGCGGCAGCTCTCCTTTGCGGACCTGACGGACGAGGAGGAGCGGCACCGCCAGGCTGAACAGGAGAGGCTTCTCCAGGCGCTGCAGGAGCACTATCACCTGGACTTTGCCGGGCATCTGGAGGAGCTCCGGCACACCCAGACGCTGCACAGGACGGTGGAGTATATGCGCAGGCACCGATAAAAAAGCGCAAAAAAACGGGAACTTTCGAAAAAGTTCCCGTTTTTTGCGCTGGGCTGCTTTCGCTTACTGGTCAAGGGACTGTTCGCCGATGCGGCTGGTGATGTAGCTTTCCACCTCGCCAAGCTCCAGGCCCAGGGCCACGGAGAGTTCCCCGTGCAGCATGTCCCGCGCCCGTTTCATGGTGGCCTCCGCCCGGCTGCTGCGGGTCTTGCGGGTGGCCATCCGGGTCCGCAGGCCCTTGACGATGGCGACCAGCGCCTCACAGCTGTGCTGGCGGAAGAGTTCCTTGTAATAGGCGTCCACGTGGTTGAAGCGATTGTCGTTGCAGATGGCAGGCGCGATGCCGGGCATGGCGTCGATCAGCGCCTCAGCCTCCTCCCGGCTCATGACCGGGCGCATGTAGGCGCCGGAATCCACCGGGGTAAAATAGGTGCCGGAGCCGATCAGAGGACTGAGATGATAATAGAGCTTGTCCTTGGACGCGCCGGACAGGCCCAGGGGCTCGATCTTTTCCACGGTACAGACGCCATTCTCCCCGTATATGATTTTCTCTCCCACACAATACATGATATTTACCCCAACTTTACCTTATATGTACGTATAATACAATGTTTTTTTCCAGAAAACAACAAAAAGTTTGAAGGAAATGTGCTTTTTTTCATTTTTTCCGCATACATTTTTTGCAGATTGTGTTTCTTCCCCGTATCTGATATAATGAGAACTTGACAGTAACGGCGGACGTTATCATGACACCAGGAGAGAAAACGTTGTGAATTTATACCTGAAAGGCCATAGCTATAAGTACGCGGTGGAGCAGATGCTGCTGACCCTCTTCCCGGAGGAGCGGCCCGTCTACCCCGAGGGAAGACCCGCGGGAGAGCGGATGGAGATCTCCCTGCACCGGGGGGAGCGCTTTACCACCGCCAGCTGCCTGCTCCGGACCGGAGCGGGATGCTTTCGGGGCCGGGCCGCAGCGGAAAACCGGGAGCTGACGGATGACCTGATCACCGACCGGAAGTGCCAGCGCCTCATCAAAAACGCCATGTACCGCGCCGCGCTCCGCGCCGGACGGAAAAAGCCCGTGTGGGGCGCCCTCACCGGGGTGCGGCCGGGAAAGCTGCTGGCAGGCTTCCTGCGGGAGGGGCTGTCGGAAGAAGAGGCCGCCCGCCGTTTCACGGAAGAATTCGACGTAAGCCCGGAGCGGACCGCGCTTTGCCTGGACGCCAGCCGCCACACCATAACCGCCCAGGAGAGTCTGGGTCCGAAGGATCTGTGCCTGTATGTGGGTATCCCCTTCTGCCCCACCCGCTGCGCCTACTGCAGCTTCGTGAGCCAGTCGGTGGAGAAGAGCATGAAGCTGATCCCCCCCTTTGTGGACGCCCTGGAGCAGGAGATCCGGGCCACGGCGGCCCAGGTCCGGGCGCTGGGACTGCGTCCGGTCTCCGTCTACTTCGGCGGCGGCACCCCCACCACCCTCTCCCCGGAGGAGCTGGAGCGGGTCTGCAGCCTGCTGGAGACGGAGTTTGACCTGGGCGCCCTGCGGGAATACACCGTGGAGGCGGGCCGGCCCGACACCATCACCGAGGAAAAGCTCCGGGTGCTGCGCCGCCACGGGGTGGATCGGGTCAGCGTGAATCCCCAGACCATGTCCGACAAGGTGCTGGAGATCATCGGCAGAAAGCACACGGCGGCGGATATCCTGACGGCGCTGGAAAAGGTGCGGCGCGTGGGCGGCTTCGCCGTGAACATGGACCTGATCGCCGGGCTCCCCGGGGACGATGCCGCGGGCTTCTCCCGCACCCTGGACGCGGTGCTCTCCCTGGGGGCGGAGAACATCACGGTGCACACCCTGAGCCTGAAAAAAGGCAGCCGCATCACCCTGGAGGGCTCCCCTCTTCCCTCGGAGGACGAGGTTGGCGCCATGCTGGACGAGGCGGCCTCACGTCTGCGGCAGGCGGGCTACGAGCCCTATTATCTCTACCGGCAGAAATTCATGTCCGGCGGCTTTGAAAACGTGGGCTGGACCAGGCCGGGCTTTGTGAACCTGTATAACATCTGCATCATGGAGGAGCTCTGCAGCATCCTCGCCATGGGCGGAGGCGGCTCCACCAAGCTGATCGCCCCGGGCGACGGGCGCAACATCCGCCTGATGGCGCCGAAATACCCCCTGGAGTATATCCAGAAGATCGACGAGACCTGCGCGGACAAGGAAAAGATCCGGGAATTCTATGACAAGGAGTGGGAGTAAATGTCTTTTCAGCTGAGCGAGATCAACTACAAAACCGTCACCGACCCCAAGGGCTTCGTCCAGGAATGCGACGCGGTCTACCACAAGAAGGTGGAGCAGGCGGCGCGGAAGATCCTGGAAAACCAGAAGATCAGCCCCATCGTGCTGCTCTCCGGGCCCTCCGGCTCCGGCAAGACCACCACCGCCATGAAGATCGCCGAGGCGCTGGAAAAGCACGGCGTAGGCACCCACTATGTGGCCATGGACGATTATTTCAAGACCGTGGACCCGGCCACCTGCCCCCGCACCCCGGAGGGAGACATCGACTACGAAAGTCCCCTGTGCCTGGACATGGAGCTCATGAACCGGCACTTTACCGAGCTCAGCGAGGGAAAGCGGATCTACGTGCCGAAATATGAGTTTTCCCGGAAAATGCGCATTCAGGAGCCCTCCAAGTCTATCAAGCTCAAGAAGGACGAGATCGTGATCTTCGAGGGCATCCACGCCCTGAACGACAGCATCACCGACCAGCACCCGGAGGCCTTCAAGCTCTATATCTCCGCCCGCAGCAACGTGCTCTTCCAGGGCAGGGAGGTCTTCAAGGCCACCTGGTTCCGCCTGGTCCGCCGCACGGTGCGGGACTATCTGTTCCGGGGCAGCGACCCGTCGGAGACTATGGCCATGTGGGCCAACGTCCGCCGGGGCGAGAAGCTGCACATCTCCCCCTTCAAGGACAAGGCCAACTACCAGTTCGACACCAGCCTGCCCTATGAGCTGGCGGTGTACAACGAGACGGCCACCAAGCTCTTCCGCTCCGTGCCCGAGGGAGTGGAGCGCTTTGACGAGCTGCGCTCGGTGCTCCCCGCCCTGCAGCTCTTCGGCGATATTGCGGATGAGGACGTGTCCCCCGACTCCCTGGTGCGGGAGTTCATCGGCGGCGGCATCTACGAATACTGAATCATTGCGGCAAAAGATCGGCGCGCCTGGCCGGCGCGCCGATCTCAAGCTGTCGACAAAGTGTCGACAGCTTGAAACGCCAAAATGGAAACTTCCGAAAAAGTTCCCATTTTGGCATAGATTGAACGTGAAGGGGGGCATATCCAAGCTCTGCCGCATAGGTTTGTCTACAGTCTGAGATCGGCGCGCCTGGCCGGCGCGCCGATCTTTTTCAGGGTCGAAGTTCAACTGCAAATAGAATTATTTCAATTTTCTCGTTATTTACGAATTGCCCTTCCCGCGATATGATGCAGTCGTGGGCCACGAAAACCAAAAACAAGGAGAAGCATCATGGACACTTTGAAAATCGGACAGTACATCCAGAGTTTGCGGAAAGCCGCAGGTCTCACCCAGAAGGAGCTGGCGGAGAAGCTGAATCTTTCCTTTCAGGCTGTTTCCAAGTGGGAAAACGGCGACTCTCTCCCCGACACCGGGGTGCTGCTGGATCTCTGCGACATTTTGAACACCACGGCGGACAAGCTGCTCAACGGCGGCAGCATCGTCGCGAAGGAGCGCAGGCTGATGCGTCTGGAGGACGTGGTCACGGGCTTTCAGTATCTGGAGGACATCGGAAAGCTTTTCGGCGAGGACTGCAGCTTTTACACGGGCATGATCGAAGGGATCAACGAGAAGATGAATATGGACATCCTCAGCTACCTGAAGGACCCCATGACCCGGGAGGTCATGTACGCGGAGGTCCTGATCCAGGGGATCCTCTCCGGCCGGACCGTGGATCTGGAGGAGATCGACGCCGCCTTCCGGAACCGCCACATGGTGGAGACCATCCGGCGTTATCTGGCCAAGGCGAACGGAAGCCCCGCGTCTGTCTGATACTAATACCTAATAGAAACAAGACAGTCTTTGCGGCCAGAATTGTGCCATACTGCGTTGGACTCCTTGACCATATATCTCCATTATGCTCGGCGGAGTCCGCCTTGTCTGGCGCAATTCTGCCTCGCAAATCTTTGTCTACTTTCTATCAGGAATTAGTATGACACAAAAGAATGCCTGATAGAAAGGTCGGGAATGATTTCCCGGTTTTCTATCAGGCATTCCTTTCAGTTCAGTTCCTTGTACATGGCGGGCGCGTCGGCCTTGCTGGCGGTCTCGCTGATCTGCGTGACCTCCACCCGCATGGTGCGGTTGCCGAAGGCGACCTCGATCACGTCCCCTTCCTTGACCTGGTAGCTGGCCTTCACCTGGCGGCCGTTGACATTGACACGCTCCCCGTCGCAGGCCTCGTTGGCCACGGTGCGGCGCTTGATAAGGCGGGAGACCTTCAAATATTTATCCAGACGCATATACATACACTCCTTTATAGGAAAGTGGATTGCGAATCCTGTTTCGCAATGAAAAAAACTGCGCTGTCCTAACGGACTGCGCAGTTATTGTATCACAAGGAACCCTTACTTGGCAACGGCGTCCTTCAGAGCCTTGCCGATCTTGAAGGAAGCAACGCGAGTCGCGGGGATCTCGATCTCTTCCTTGGTCTGGGGGTTGCGGCCGATGCGGGCGCCGCGCTCCTTGACTTCAAAAGCGCCAAAGCCAACCAGCTGGACCTTCTCGCCGGCGACGAGGGTCTCGGTGATGGCGTCAAAAGTGGCGTTGACAGCCTGCTCGCAATCCTTCTTGGACAGGCCGGTCTTCTTGGCAACAGCAGTAACGAGTTCTGCTTTATTCATCGTATAATTCCTCCTAAGAATCTTTTGGCACAAGGCCATTTTTTACATGTTTTGCTGTGACAGACAGCGAAGATTAATTTACCATAAAAGCTGCGGTTTATCAAGTAGTATTTCCGGTTTTTGATGCTTTTTTTCAGCGCATACGCAAGATTTTGGCTATTTTTTCCCCACCGGGGATCAGACGCATGTCCTCCTTCGTCACGGAACGGGAGAAAATGGCAGCGGCCAGGTACACCGCCACCGCCGCGAGGATGGCAGCGGCCATGGCCAGAAGGGTGGCAAAGCGGCCATGACCCAGGATCCGGGCCAGCAGTCCGAAGACAGCCCAGGCGGTCACGCCCATGACGGCGCTGGAGAGGACGGGGCCGGCAAAGCAGCGCAGCAGCCGCGGTCGGTAGGAGAGGCCGCGCCACATGAACACATAGTTCATCACCGCCATGACCAGATAGCTCACCAGCGTGCCCACCGGCGCGCCGTAGATGTTGATCTCCCGCCTGGCCACCAGGAACCAGTTGATTAGGATCTTCACAAGGCCGCCCACGATCAGCGTGACCATGGTGAGCTTCTCCTTGCCGGAGGCCTGCAGGATAGCATTTTCCATCAGCAGGATGCAGACGAAGAAGGAGGCGACGCCCATCACGCCCAGAAGGCCGGGGCCCGCCGGGTGACTGCCGGGATAGAGGGTGTCCATGATGGGCTTTGCCAGCACCGCGAGGCCCACGCCCATGGGCACGGACAGCAGCGCGGAGATGCGCATGGAGTCCTCGGATACCTTGCCCGCGCTGAGCCGGTCTCCCCTGGCCAGGGCCGAGGAGATGGCCGGCACGATGGAGATGGTGAGGGGCGTGATGAAAGCGGCGGGAAGATTGAACAGGGTCTGGGCCTTGCCGTAGACCCCGTAGAGCACCTTGGCCTGCTGATAGTTGAAGCCCGCGGCGCTCTGGAGCCGGTTCATGCAGAGCTTGGAGTCCACGCTGTTGAGCAGGGCCATGATGCAGGCGCCCAGGGCAATGGGGACGCCGATGGAGAAGATGTTTTTGACGATGGTGAGGGCAGAGTCCACGGTGTCGTCGTCATCCGGCACGTCCTTGGGATCCCGGACCCCGGCGGTATAGGGGGAGGCCAGCACATCATAGTGCCGGCGCTTGTAGAGCACCATGTAGAGCAGGGACACCGCCGAGCCCACGCTGACGCCAAAGATGGCGCCGGCAGAGCCCATGGGCAGCGCGTCCGGCCTGCCGGCCCTGGCCCGCAGCACCAGAACGGCGATCACGAGACCTGCCACCACCTTGAAGAGGACCTCCAGCACCTCGTCCACCGTGGTGGGGAGCATGTTGCCGTTGCCCTGGCAGTAGCCCCGATAGGCGGAGACCATGCACACCAGCAGAATGGCCGGGGCCATGGCCCGCACGCTGGGCGCGGCGTCCGGGTTTTCCAGATACACGGCGGCAAGCCAGCGGGGGAAGAAGAACATGATGGAGGCAAAGAGCAGGCCAAGCACCGTGAAGGTCGCCAGCGCCACCCGGAAGAGCTTCTGCTCCTGCCGGGCGCGGCCGTTGGCGTCCGCCTCCGCCACCAGGCGGGACAGGGCCACGGGGAGACCCGCGGTGGCCAGGGTGAAGAAGATGAAATAGATGCTGTAGGCCCCCATGAACATGGAGTAGCCCTCGTCACCCAGGATATTGCCCAGGGGGATCTTGTAGAAGAAGCCCAGGATCTTCATAATGATGACGCCGGCGGTGAGGATCGCCGCGCCGTGGAGATAGTTCTGGCCCTTCTTCTTTCCGTTCTCCTGGGGCATATGTTTTGCCATGTGTTTTGCCATAGTTTCCTCCGGGAAAAGTGATGCAGGTTTTTCCATGGACCTGCTGCTGAAACACGATTTGTATAGTATACGCTGTAAATGTTACAAAATCAAGGGCAAACGCGCCGAAGCCTCATGCCAAGCCGGAGAAGCGCCGTTCTCGCGGCCCCTCCCCGTCACTTCGTGACACTTCTCCCCGGCGCGGGGAGAGGCAAGTGCGGCTTCGTGACAGTTTTCCGTCTTGCGGCGCCGGGAGAGGCAGGCGCGCGGGATTTCGGTTGCCATGCCTGGCACTTTCTGGTATAGTGGAGGGGAAGAACGCCGGGCAGAGTCCCGGGAAAAGGAGGCAGCGCCATGCGTTGGATCTCAGAGGAGCAGTATCAGCAGCAGATGGCGGACCTGGTGGAGCCCTATCTGGCAGAGCGCCGGGAGACCGGTCTGGATGAGCGGGTCCAGGGTCAGCCCATTTATTATGAGCACTACCGCTGCGATACGCCCAAAGGCGTCATCGTCATCAGCCACGGCTTTACCGAATCCGTCAGCAAGTTCAATGAGAGCATCTATTACATGCTCCAGGCGGGCTATGAGGTATGGGGCCTGGACCACCGGGGTCACGGGCGTTCCTTCCGGGAAAACGGCAATCCCCTGGTGGTGCATGTGGACCGTTTCCAGGAATATGTGGAGGATCTGCGCCATCTGACGGAGAATCGGGTGAAGCCCGCCGCCGGGAAGCTGCCGCTCTATCTCTACTGCCACTCCATGGGCGGCTGCATCGGCGCCTGGACCATCGAGCAGTACCCGGCGCTGTTTTCCCGGGCCGTCCTCTCCTCCCCCATGCTGGGCCTCAGCTTCGGCAAGGTCCCCCTGCCGGTGGCCTATGCCTTTGCGGCGCTGAAGGGCATGGGTGAGAAAGCCAAGGAGCCCCTCTCCCCCGTCACAGCCTTCCCCGAGGAGACTTATGAGCAGAGCGCGTCCAACTCCCCGGTCCGCTTCGCCTGGTACTACGGCAAAAAGCTTGCGGACAAGCGGCTGCAGACCTGCGCCGGATCCTCCAAATGGGGCCGGGAGGCTATCCTGGCCTGCCGCCGGGTGACATCTCCGCGCCAGATCGCAAAGATCCGGATCCCGGTGCTGCTGTTCCAGGCGGAGAAGGACACGTATGTGAAAAACGAGTCCCAGGACGCCTTTGCCGCAAAGGCTCCCAACTGCGAGCTGGTGAAGCTGCCCGGGATGCGTCATGAGCTGTTTTCCGCCGAGGGCGAGAAGCTGCAAAACTATTGGGAAAAGATCTTCGCGTTTTTGGAGAGCTGATTTTTCATAACAGGCAGCAAGAAAATCCCCTGCAGAGAAAACTCCGCAGGGGATCGTTTTGCTTGATGCGGTTTTTACTGGATGCAGTTGACGAAGGAATTGATCTCATCCTCGCTCAGGCCCATGCCCTCATTGCCGATGTTGAAGCAGATGGCGTAGCCAAAGCTGCCGGAGGTGAAGGTAGAGGTGTTGGAGGTGATGCCGTCTCCAAGGCAGTGGACGGTCAGGCCCTTCACGGAGATATCCCAGGAGCTGGAATAGCTGTTGTAGTCGCCGGTCAGGTCCGTGCCGAAGAGGGAGTTGGCCTTGCGCACGAAGAGAACGGTGTCTCCGATGGCGTTGGCATAGTCAGCCTCGATGATGCCGCTGCGGTAGCGGTAGCCCTTGAAGTGCAGGCCTTCGGGGATGACCACATCCACGGGGGGCGAGAAGGAAATGCCGGAGCCCTGGATGGCGGTGTCCAGATCCGCAGTCTCACGCCACTCGTTGACCACCGGTCCCACAGGCGTCGCGGTGGGCGCGATGGTGGGGGCGGGAGCAGGCGTGGCCGTGGGCGCGGGAGCAGCCTTCACGGTGATGAGGGCGGTGCCGGTATCGGTGCTGCCCTGGTTGTTGGTGTAGCGGCAGTAGACCCGCCAGCCGTTCAGCGCCATGGGGATGTTCTCCAGCCGCATGGTGCTGTACATGCCGTTGACGATGTTCAGCGTGGGGAAGTAGCTGGCCGCGGCCTCATAGGTCATATCGGTCTGTCCGTCGGGGCTGAGGAAGTGCCACACGGCCCAGATGGCGTCCGCGTATTTGGCGACGAAGTAGGCGGTGCCGCCCTCCTGCACGGTCTCATCCGTGGGGGACTTTTTGATGATGGGCAGGCCGCTGGGCGCGGCAGTGGGAGCGGGCGCGGGCGAAGGGGTCGCGGGGGTGGCCGTGGGCGCGGGAGACACCACGGGCAGCGCGCTGCCGTCAGAGGGAGCCGCCGTCACCACGGGGATCTCGGAGCCGCTCTGGGCGCTGCGGTATTCGTCCAGGCTCATGCTGTAGACAAAGGTGTTCAGGCCCCGCTCGGGCTGGGTCTCATCGCTCCAGAAGAGCTTGCCCCGATCCAGGGTGAAGACGCCGGAGCCGCGGGTGTAGACCACCTTGTCGCTCTCGGCCCCCTGCTCGGTGAAGGTCTTTTCAATGTAGATGGCGTCGTTATAGACGATGGCCTGCTTCTCGGCATCGTAGCGGCCGGTCAGATCCCAGCTGCCTCTCGTAGATGCGCTGCCGGGCCAATCCACGGTGATGGCGGCAGTCTGTTCATCGATCGCGGTCAGCAGGATGGTGCCGCGGTGGGCGATCTCTTCCGTGTACAGGCCTTCCAGGGACTTCATGTTGAAGCCTTCCGTCTCCTTGGCGGGTTTCTTTTTGGCAGATCCGCAGCCGGCCAGCAGCGTGACCACGCAGACCAGGCAGAGAACCAGGCAAAGAACGCGTTTTCTGTTCATGGGAATACCTCCTTCTTTTTTACCTTTTCAAGAAAATTATAGCACGATGGAGCGAAAAAGCAAGAACAAACCGGGATTTTACCACT
>ONCI01000021.1 GCA_900316255.1 uncultured Eubacteriales bacterium
CGTCAGCTCCGTCAGCGGCAGCAACATCAACCTGACGGACGCCGAAGGCAAGACCATTCAGATCTACAAGGCCGTCACCGGCGATGAGACCTATGCCGAGGGCGACGTGATCAACTTCACCGGCGCCGTTGGCATCTACAACACGACCCTCCAGCTGCGCAACACCCTGGCCAGCGAGATCAGCCGCAAGGCCGAGGCCAAGACCGGCTTCGTCACCGACCTGGCCGACCTGACCGAGGGCGCCATGGTCGTGATCCTGAACCCGGCCCACAACAAGGCCCTGAGCCAGGTCTACTCCGGCAACTACAACTCCGGCGTGGACGTGGCTGTGAAGGACGGCAAGCTCACCGGCTTTGCTGCCAGCGAAGTCTGGACCGTCGGCGTCAACGCGGACGGCACCTATACCTTCTCCACGGCCGATGGAAAGAAGCTCTCCATGGCCACAAGCTATTCCAGCATGTCCTTTGATAAGGATTACCCCAACTGGTCCGTGACGCCTGTCGACGGCACCGAGGGCGGCTTCTACATCACCAACACCGGCCGCTCCGGCAACCGGATGGAGTGGTATGCCGACAGAAATTACTGGAGCTGCTACTACAAGGACAACGAAGGCGAGCTCTTTATCCAGCAGTTCTATCTGGTGGATGAGATCCCCGCCGACCAGCCCGGCGAAGGCGAGCCCGCCGACGGCCAGCAGGTCGTGATCTACTGCGCCGCCGCCGAGGGCGTGCTGGGTCTGCCCAACGACATGGGCAACAGCTTCCAGCTGGCCCCCGCCACGGTGGAAAATGACGCGGCTGTCGTCTCCAACGGCGCCCTGGTCTTCACCGTGACCAGAGAAGGGGAGGACTATACCTTCGAGACCGGCGGCAAGTACCTTGCCACCAGCGACGCGGAGGACCTCTTCCTCCAGGATACCCAGGACGGGTACACCAAGTGGTATCTCACCAAGAACGGCGACGGCTTCCTGATCTACAACCGCACCGCCAAGTATAACGGGAACCCCGTCTGCATCGAGTTCTTCTCCGGCTCCTTCTCCGGCTGGACCTTCAAGAGCTCCGACGCCGCCATCTTCCGCTTCAACTTCTATCCCGTGGCGGAAGGCACCGCTGTGGTGAACGGCGTGGCACAGGTCCCCTCCGTGAACTTCGACTGCGAGGATACCCGCTATGTGGGTCAGGACTATGAGGTCAAGTTCACGCTGGACGATCTTGCACCCGAGATCGCCGATATCTCCGTCACCTACACCATCGGCGATGTGACCGAGCAGGTGCAGGAGATGAGCTTTGCGGACAAGACCGGCTCCTTCACCCTGCCCGCCGCGGTGCTGGACGCTTCCGGCATCATCAAATCCTTCACCGTCACCGTGAGCGTGAAGAACAGCTATGATCTCACTTACGCCGGCGTCAAGACCGTCACTGTGGCGGACGAGCCCTACATCGGCAAGCTGACGCCCGCTCCCAATGCCCAGACCCTGGAGGACAAGCGTCCCGTCATTTCCGCCGAGATCGGCAACGTGGGCGAGAACGCCGTCTTCACCATGACCGTGAACGACGAGCCCGTTGATGCGGTTTACGCCGACGGCGTCCTGCGCTACCAGGCGGCCGAGGACATGGCCGACGGACGCTACACCGTCATCATCACCGCGGTGCGCGCTGACGGCAAGACCGTGGAGAAGATGTGGAGCTTCTTTGTGGGCGAGGCCCAGCTCCAGCTCTTCTTCGGCCAGCTGCACTCCCACACCACCTATTCCGACGGCTCCGGCACCCTGGATGCCGCCCTGGACTACATCTCCAAGATCCCCGAGAGCGGCAACATCCAGTTCGTGGCCTTCACCGACCACTCCAACTACTTTGACTCCACCTCTGCCGCCAACCCCGAGGAAGCGCTCTATGACGTGAGCAAGATGACCGACGCCAGCAGAGTCACCTGGGATACCTACAAGCAGACCGTTGCGAACTTCAACGCTTCCCAGGGCGCCCTCGTGGCCATCGCCGGCTTTGAGATGACTTGGTCCGGCGGCCCCGGCCACATCAACACCTTTAACAGCCCCGGTCTTGTCTCCCGCAACAACACCACCCTGAACAACAAGACCAACGACGCCGGCATGAAGGCCTACTACGCCCTGCTGGGCAATGAGGCGCTCTCCGGCGCGCTGAGCCAGTTCAACCACCCGGGCAAGACCTTCGGCAACTTCACGGACTTCTCCTACTGGGATGCTGTCACCGACAGCCGCATCTATCTGGTCGAGGTCGGCAACGGCGAAGGCCAGATCGGCGCCGGCGGCTACTATCCCAGCTACGAGCAGTACATCATGGCCCTGGACAAGGGCTGGCACGTCGGCCCCACCAACAACCAGGACAACCACAAGGGCCGCTGGGGCAACGCCAACGACGCCCGCGATGTTATCCTCACCGATAACTTCAGCGAGCAGGGCATTTACGACGCCATCAAGCTCTACCGCATCTACGCCACCGAGGACAAGAACCTGGAGATCCAGTACACGGTGAACGACGAGCCTCTGGGCACCATCTTCAGCGAGATCCCCGAGGAACTGGCCTTCTCCGTCTCCGTCTACGATCCGGACGACAGCGACTCCATCACCAAGGTGGAGCTGGTCGCCAACTCCGGCAAGGTGGCCTACACCTGGGATGATCCCAACGAGATCAAGACCGGCCTCCTGGAGGTCACCCTGGATCCCGCCTACAATTACTACTTCGTCCGCGTCACCCAGGCCGACGGCGACCTGGCGGTCACGGCGCCTGTGTGGGTGGGCGAGAGCCTGAAGCTGGGCATCTCCGCTGTGGAATGCGGCACCTCCACGCCGGTCACCGGTGAGGAATTCACCCTGAGCACCACCTTCTACAACAGCGAAGCCACCGCCGCGACGGTCAAGTCCATCGTCTACACCGTCAACGGCAGCGAGGTCATCGGCACCGATTCTGAGCAGCACAGCATTCCCGCCAGCTCCACTGCCACCGTGGACTTCAAGTACACGCCCGCCGTTGCCAAGATCATGACCATCACCGTGACGGCGATCGTGGAAATGGACGGCGAGGAGTACACCTTCACCAAGGACATCGAGCTGCAGGTGAAGGACGCCGACAAGCTGGTCTACATCGGCATCGACGCCTCCCACTACAACGAGTATGTGGCCGGCAACTACAAGGACAGCATGGGCAACTTCGGCGCCCTGGCCGCGGGCTACGGCGTCCGCACCGTGGAGCTGAAAACCTCCGAGGAACTGATCGCCGCCTGCTCCAACGAGAAGTATGTGGCCATCATCTTCACCGCGCCCTCCCGCCGTCTGCCTGCCGCCCAGTCTGACCCGAGGACCTACTCCGCCGAGGAGATCGCCGCCATTACCGCCTTCAACCAGGCCGGCGGCCAGGTGATCGTCTGCGGCTGGGCCGACAACTACGAGAACTACTCTGTCATCACCGGCAATCCCGAGGTCAAGCACATGGCCCAGACCCAGAACGAACTGCTGGCCGCGCTGGGCTCCAGCATCCGCCTGGGCGATGACGAGGCTGTGGACGATGTGCTCAACGGCGGTCAGTCCCAGCGCCTGTATTTGGACGCCTTCAACTTTGACAGCTACCTCATGCAGGACGTCATCGTGGATCCCGAGCATCCCAACGACCGCAACTATTCCGAGGTCTACTCCAACTACGGCGGCTGCTCCGTGTTCTTTGAGGGCGAGGGCGTTCCCGCCACTGTGACGCCTATCGTCTACGGTCACAGCAGCACTTACACCAAGGACTGCGACGGAGACGGCCTGAATGAACAGATCTATCCCTACGGCGACGGCCAGCGCGTGGTCCTCATGGCCAGCGAGCAGCTGACGGACAAGGGCCTGATCATCGTTGCGGGCGCTGCCTTCATGTCCAACTTTGAGGTCCAGGCTGCTGCTTCCAGCGGCTCCTCCGACGCGGACATGCAGAAGAACTACGCCAACTACAAGATCTGCGAGAACCTGGTGAAGGGCTTCAACGAGATCACCGTGACGCCCATTGCCGAGGTCCAGAAGCAGACCGAGATCGGCCTGGTCTACACCATCGAGGGCACCGTGACCTCCAACGCCTCCGGCTATGACAAGGACACCGCCTTCTTCGACTGCATCTATGTCCAGGACGAGACCGCCGGCATCTGCTGCTTCCCCGTCTCCGGCAACTACAAGATCGGCGATCGGGTCCGCATCACGGGCTACACCGACTTCTACCAGGCTGAGATGGAGCTGCAGGTCATGAGCATCGAGGTCATCGGTGAAGGCGAGCCTGTCCAGCCCATCGAAGTCACCGCCGCCCAGATCAACGATCTGAGCGTGCTGGGCTCCCTGGTCACCCTGAAGGGCACCGTGGAGAGCTTTGAGACCGAGAACGGCCTGATCCAGACCATCCTGGTCAAGGACGCCGCCGGCAATATCGCCCGCGTGTTCATCGACGGCTACATCACCACCGCCGTGGATGTGATGGACCTGGCTGTCGGCTGCCGGATCGAGGCCACCGGTCTCAGCTCCTATGACGACACCTGGAAGGACAGCAATTACTTCCCGCGCATCCGCGTGCGCGACCGTGCGGATATCATCTGCACGCCTGCCGCGGACGCCGCCGTGGTCTATGGCCGCACCCTGCTTCTCCAGAGCAAGATCGGCATCCGCTTCTATCTGGATCTGCCCGAGACGCTTCTGGCTGACAGCGCTGCCTATGTGAGCATCGACGGCGTGAAATTCTCCGTGAGCTCTGCTCCCACCAGCACGATTTCCGGCAAGACCTATCGCAGCTTCACCATCTTCGTGAAGCTCACGGAGCTCACCGAGAAGCACCTGCTCCGCGTCTTCAACGGTGCGGACGAGGCTGTTGCGCTCCTTGATCGCGAGGGCGCCGACTATACTGCCGAGGGCTACAGCTATGCTGCCCAGCAGTACATCGAAGCGGCCCGCGGCACCGGCAATGAAAAGCTCATCAAGCTGGTCAACGCCCTGTCCGACCTGGGAAGCCTTTCGCAGCTGTATTTCAAGGTGGATGAGGAGAACCGCGCCGAAGTCCTGGCCGACCTCAGCGCTGTAACGCTGGAGTCTGTCACCGACTATGCGCCTCAGGTGAACGTGAAGGACGGCGCCGGACTGAGCTTCATCGGCAGCAGCCTGCTCCTGCGGGAGGATTTCACCATCCGTCACTACTTCAAGGTCACCGGCGATATCAGCCAGTACACCTTCATGGTGGACGGCAAGAAGGTCACGCCGGTCCAGAAGGGTGATTACTACTTCGTCCCGATCAAGAATATCTATTCTACGGATCTGAGCAAGAACTTCCATGTGGAGGTCAGTTCCGCCGCCTCCGGTGTGATCGCCGAGATCGATTACTGCGCCCTCAGCTATGCCTACAAGCAGCTGAATACCGGTGAGGAATCCGATCTCACGGATCTCATCCGTGCCCTGGTGCTCTACAGCCGGGAAGCCGATTCCTACTTCGGCGGCTGATCCCGGACAGCCTCCCTTGCAGAAGGGAGGATAAGCGAATCGGCAGGGAAGGGCGCCTTCTCTCGCGAAAACCTTAAGCACCAAACCCCCGGGCTGCGGCCCGGGGGTTTTCTTTCGGCCTGTCCTGTCTCGCTTCTCCCGTCCCGGGGAGGAGAAGAAAGAACGGAAAGGAAATAAGGAAGCGGAAACGGGAGAGCCTAAGCAAGAAAGAAGGAAGACGCCGGCACCAGGGCAATGACGGAGGGGCTGTCATCCCTTCGGAAGATCCAACGGGCGCATCCTCCTGGCCGGAGTCAACGTTCTCGGGTCCGCTCCTTTGCCGTTTCCGTCTTTCCATTGACAGCCGCGGCAAAACCATCTACAATACCAACGATACCCGAAAGGAGGGAGTGAGCTTCGTGAATTTGATTTTGATCCTGGCCGCCGTGATCCCGGCCCTGTTTCTGCTGGTGCAGGTCTACCGGGCGGACCGTCTGGAAAAGGAGCCGCTCTCTCTGCTCATCAGCCTGGTCCTCTGGGGCGTCGTGGCAACAGAGCTGGCCGCTCTCTCCGAGCAGGCGGGCATTTTGATCCTGCAGCGCCTCTTCCGTCCCAGCCAGGCCGTCGCCTGGAATTTCCGCTGGGCAGGTCCTACCCAGGCTGTCGCGGCCCAGGGCTCTGTGGTCTATGACGCGCTGCTTTACTTTGGGGTGGTGGCCGTCTCGGAGGAGGGCTTCAAATTTCTCCTGCTCCACCGCCGGACCTGGCGGGAGGAGGAATTCAACTGCTGCTTTGACGGCGTGGTCTATGCCGTCTTTCTGTCCCTGGGCTTTGCCCTTTGGGAGAATATCCGTTATGTTCTGGCCTACGGCTTCGGCACGGCCATCGCCCGCGCGCTCACCGCGGTCCCCGGCCACGCCTGCTTCGGCGTGTTCATGGGCGCCTGGTACGGGGCGGCCAAGCGGGAGGCTCTCTCCGGAAAACGGCAGAAGAGCCGCTGGCTCCGCTTCCTGGCCTTCCTGGTGCCCTGCCTGCTCCACGGAGCCTATGACTTCATCGCCACCACCCGGCTGCTGGAATACGGCTGGCTCTTCCTTCCCTTTGTGGCCGGCCTCTTCCTGGTTTCCGTCGGCCTTGTTCGCCATCTCTCCCGGGGAGACAGGTATATCTGATCCAATCCCGCAAATACCGTTTATCTGGAGTCTGCCATGCGTCTTCGCTCTTATATCGGCGACCGGGCCTTCTACCGACGCCTTTCCGCCGTCATGGTCCCCATCCTCATTCAGCAGCTCATCACCAATTTTGTGAGCCTGCTGGATAACCTGATGGTCGGCCAGGTGGGCACCGAACCCATGTCCGGCGTCGCCATCGTGAACCAGCTGCTCTTCGTCTATAATCTCTGTATCTTCGGCGGCCTTGCCGGCGCCGGGATCTTCACGGCCCAATTCTACGGCAAGGGCGATCAGGAAGGGCTGCGCAGCACCGTGCGCTTCAAGCTCTGGTTCGCTCTGCTTGCGGTGCTGACCTGTCTGGGGGTCTTCCTCTTGTTTGGGGACAAGCTGATCACCCTTTTCCTCCATCCCGGGGAAGAGGACCTGGACCTGGCGGCCACCCTCCATTATGCCAAAGAATACATGGCCGTCATGTTGATCCAGACGGCGCCCTTTGCCCTCTCCCAGGTCTATTCCGGCACCCTGCGGGAGACCGGGGAGACCCTGCTCCCCATGCGGGCCGGCATCGTCGCCGTTTTCGTGAACCTTGTTTTCAACTATGTCCTCATCTTCGGCAAGCTTGGCGTTCCCGCTCTCGGGGTGGTGGGTGCGGCAGCGGCCACAGTCCTCTCCCGCTTCGTGGAGCTTGCCATCATTCTGGTCTGGACCCACAGCCACCGGGAGCGCTGTCCCTTCGCCGTGGGGCTCTACCGCAGCCTCCGCGTTCCGTCTGCGCTGTTTCGCCGTATCCTGGTCCTGGGAACCCCGCTGCTTTTGAATGAATTCCTTTGGTCCGGCGGCATGACTGTGCTGAACCAGTGCTATTCCCTCAGGGGCCTGGAGGTGGTCTCCGCCTTCAACATCTCCAACACGGTGGGCAACCTCTTCTTCTGCGCCTTTATCGCCATGGGCAATGCCATCTCCATCATCGTCGGCCAGCTTCTCGGCGCCGGGGAACTGGAGCGGGCCGTGGACGAGGACCGCAAACTCATCGCCTTTTCCCTGGCTCTCAGTGTGGGCGTGGGCCTGCTCATGGCCCTGGTCTCGCCCTTCATCCCCCAGGTCTACAACACTACCGATACCGTGAAGGCCCTGGCCGTGAAGCTCCTGCTGGTCTATGCCGCCATGATGCCCCTCTTCTCCTACACCAACAGCTGCTATTTCACCCTTCGCTCCGGCGGCAAGACCCTCATTACCTTCGCCTTTGACAGCCTCTTCGTCTGGGTCTTCAGCATCCCTGCGGCCTTTTACTTCTCCCGCGGCACGGACATGGGGATCGTGCTCATGTATGCCATCGTGGAGCTGCTGAACCTGGTGAAGTGCTTGATCGGCGCGGTGCTGGTCCGCAGGCGCCGCTGGGTGGTGAACCTGGTAGGCAAGGCCTGAACCTCTTGCTCGATTTCCGTCTCTCTCTCTCTCTCTCTTCACTATTCACTCTTCACTTTATTATACCTGCATCCTGCGCGTCATGTCCTTTTTCAGACGTTCCAGGATCCGCTTTTCGATCGGCCACCTCTTTTTGCGTATACTCCCGTCCGTGAGGCAGCCCGAAGCGCAGGGAGACGATCCTCTTTTCCCGCTCCGACAGGCAGCTCAGCGCCTCCAAAAGCACCTGTTTGTCCGCGTCGTCCTCCAGAGGTCGGGAGACCTCGTCCGCTTCCGTGCCCAGAATGTCCGAGAGCAGCAGTTCGTTCCCATCCCAGTCGGTGTTCAGCGGCTCATCAAAGCTCACCTCGCTCCGCTGGGCGCTGATTTTCCTCAGGTGCATCAGGATCTCGTTTTCGATGCAGCGGGAAGCGTAGGTGGCGAGCTTGATATTCCTCCCTGGCTTAAAGGTGTTGATGGATTTGATGAGCCCGATGGTGCCGATGGAGATCAGATCCTCGATGTTGACGCCGGTGTTCTCAAAGCGCTTGGCGATGAACACCACCAGGCGCAGATTGTGCTCGATCAGGCGGCTTCGCGCGCTTTCGTCCCCCTGGCAGAGCGCGGCGATGCTCTTGTCCTCCTCCGCGCGGCTCAGGGGGGCAGGCAGCGTGTCGCTGCCGCCGATGTAGTAGACCTGGGACTGGAGTCCCAAAAGCTGCAGGATCCTGTCCTGCAGACTTGGAACGTTTCCTTCGATTTGCATGCTTCCTCCTGTCAAAGAATTGCCTCAAAACCGTTTCCCCGCGCTTCCGGAGAAACGGCAACCAATAGATCCCCGGCCTCCCTGCCGTCGATCCAGATCTGTTCCGGACGAAACACCGGCACCAGCCCGCTGCCGCCCAGACTGCGGAAGGGGATGAGCCGGAGCTTCCCCATATACGCCGGAAGCTGTGACAACGCCTCTACCAGGTCAATGGGTGCAAGCTCCTCCAGAAGGACGCTGTGCTCCAGAAAAATGGGACGCAGCGCCGGAGGGGAGACGATCACTGCGCGCTCGCCGGTGTCAGGGCAGCGAAGACTGTTCCCACTGTCCACCAGAGCGGAAAAAACGGCCTCCCGACCCTGAAAGAGGAGCCTGACCTGCGCCTTCCGCTGCCCGTCCCAGCGCTCGCGGGTGCGGGAAAACAGCTTCAGCAGTCCGTAACAGCAGAAAAAGACGGCCAGGAGCTCCCGCAGAGAGAAGCACCGAAGCGCTCCCGGGCGGGGCATCAGCGCATAGAGCGCACCGCCGAAGAGCGCCGCGACGGCGAGCATGGTCAGCATACAGCGCAGGGGGCGGGCCTCTCCCCCAAAGGCAAGCAGACCCATGAGCAGAGCCGCCCCGAGCCGCCAGCAGGGGGCGGAGAGAAAGGCAAGAGCCGGCAGAACGGAAAGGGCGGCATAGACCGCACCCAGGAGCGAGGCCAGGAGATACCGCATCCGTCTCAGCCGCAGGGAACAGATCCTCCCGGCACTCAGACAGATCAGATAATCCGCCGAGAGATTGAGGAAAAAGAACAGATCCAGATAGAGCGATTTCATGGCCTCATTGTAACGCAGGGGGCAGGGGAGTTTTTGTCAATTGGGAATTGTCAAAAGGAGAAGGCTGTGGTAAAATTGCCTGGAGCGATATGCGTACAGGAGGAGTTTGCAGCATGAAGCCTATCTATCGGCGCGTTTTGATCAAAATCAGCGGGGAAGCCCTGGCCGGGGAAAAGAAGACCGGTTTCGATTTTCCCTTTGTTTCCCGGGTGTGCGAGACCGTCAAGCAGGCTGCGGAGAGCGGCGTGCAGGTCGGCATCGTGATCGGCGGAGGCAATTTCTGGCGCGGCGTCAAGGACGGCGGCGGCAAGGTGGAGCGGGTCAGCGCGGACCGGATGGGCATGCTGGCCACCGCCATGAACTGCCTGGCCGTGGCGGACGTGTTCCGGCAGATCGGCGCCGACGCGCGGGTCATGACCGCCGTGGATATCCAGGGCGTGGGCGAGCGCTATGACACCCGCCGGGCCATCGAGTACCTGGAACAGGGAAAGATCGTGCTCTTCGGCTGCGGTACGGGTATGCCCTTCTTCTCCACCGACACCGCGGCGACCCTGCGTGCGGTGGAGATCCGGGCGGATGCGCTGCTGCTTGCCAAGAACATTGACGGCGTCTACACCGATGACCCCCGGAAGAATCCGGATGCGGTGCGCTTTGACACCATCAGCTATGATGAAGTGCTGGCAAGGCACCTGGCCGTGATGGACTCCACCGCGACGAGCCTGGCCATGGACAACGCGCTGCCGGTGGTGGTTTTCGCCCTGGCGGAGCCGGAGAACATCCTGCGCGTCCTGGCCGGCGAAAAGCTGGGCACCACAGTGGCTTGAAAGCAAAACGATTTGAAATACAATTGAGGAGGGAATATCATGTCTGATTACAAAGAATTTGAAAGCAAAATGAACAAGACCTGCGAGGCTTTGACTTCCACGCTGGCAACCATTCGTGCCGGCCGGGCCAACGCCGCGGTTCTGGATCAGATCCAGGTGGACTACTATGGGGTCCCCACCCCCATCCAGCAGGTGGCTTCCATTGCCACGCCCGATCCCCGCTCCCTGCTGATCCAGCCCTGGGACAACAAGCTGCTGAAGGGCATTGAAAAGGCGATCCTGGCCTCGGAGCTGGGCATCAATCCCCAGAACGACGGCCGCTGCATCCGCCTGGTATTCCCCCCGCTCACCGAGGAGCGCCGCCGGGATCTGGTGAAGCAGACCAAGAAGTACGGCGAGGAGAGCAAGGTCGCCATCCGCAATATCCGCCGGGACGCCATTGAGAAGTTCAAGAAGCAGCAGAAGGCCTCCGAAATCACCGAGGACGACTACAAGATCGCCGAGAAGGACATCCAGAAGCTCACCGACGACTTCATCAAGGAGATCGACAAGATCTCCGAGAAGAAGGAAAAAGAGCTGACCGAGATCTGATGGCGGCGGAGAAAAAAACCAATCAGCCGGGGGACACCGTCCCCCGGCATATTGCCATCATCCTGGATGGCAACGGCCGCTGGGCCAGACGCCGCGGCCTTCCCCGGACTGCGGGACACGCGGCGGGCTCGGAGAACTTCCGGAAGATCGCCACCTACTGCAAGGATATTGGGGTGGAGTATCTGACGGTGTACGCGTTTTCCACAGAGAACTGGAAGCGGCCGGAGGATGAGGTCAGGACCATTATGCGCCTGCTGCGCCGCTATCTGAACGAGGCCATCGACACCATGGAGCGGGACAAGATCCGCATGAAGATCTTCGGCGACGTGGCTGGCCTGCCCCTGGAGCTGCAGGAGCTGGTGCGGAAGACCGACGAGATCTCCAAACGCTACCAGGGCTTTCAGGCCAACATCTGCCTGAACTATGGCGGAAGGGACGAGATCGTCCACGCGGCGAAGCGCTATGCCGAGGACTATGCCGCAGGCAGGACTCAGGGGGAGCTCAGCGAGGAACAGTTCGGAGGCTACCTCTATTCCGCCGGCATCCCCGATCCGGATCTGTTGATCCGCCCCGGCGGAGAGCAGCGCATCTCCAACTTCCTGCTGTGGCAGTGCGCCTATGCGGAGTTTTATTTCAGCGACGTGCTGTGGCCGGACTTCGGCACCGACGAGCTGGACAAGGCCATCGCGGCCTTCCGGCAGCGGGACCGCCGCTTTGGAAAAGTGAAGAGTGAATAGGGAAGAGTGAAGAGCGAACAGAACAATGCTCCGGCTATCCAATGCGGCTTCCCGTTTTGCAGACGTGCATGCAGCGAGGTTCTCAGCGCTCCGAACAGTCGCCGACGCACATGGAAGAAGAAAAAACGGCTATGGGAAACATGGTTTCCCATAGCCGTTTTTCCGTTCTGGGTTCAATTCTGGGCAAAGTAGTGGTCCAGAGCGTATTGAAACTGCTCCTCGAAGCGCTCGACAGCGGTCTTGCCCTGTTCGGACCAGAACTCATACAGGTCGAAGGCGTGAAAGCAGCCGGGGAATACGTCCACCTCGGCCTCCACCCCCGCGTCCCGCAAATGCTGTACAAAGTCCAGCGTCTCGCAGTAGAAGGGCTCGGCGTCCCCCACAAAGGTATAGGCGGGGGGAAGATTGGAAAAATCCGTCTGGCGTGCCGGTGCGGCGTAGGCCGGCGGCTCCGCTCCCTGCAGATCCCGCAGATAGAGCTGCCAGCCCCGGTGATTGCGGCGGGTGTTCCAGACCGGGGCGTGATTATCCTTCGAGGAGGGCGTGTCCCGGTCGTCCAGCATGGGGTAGAGCGGCATCTGATAGGCGATGTTGACCTCTCCCTTGTCCCGGGCCAGCATGCAGAGGGCTGCCGTGAGTCCGCCGCCTGCGCTCTCTCCGCCCACCATGAGCTGATCCCGGCGGATGCCAAGGTCCTCCGTATGGTCCCGCAGCCAGAGAAGACTGGCATAGCAGTCCTCCAGGGCGGCAGGGTAGGGCGCCTCGTGGCTGAGCCGGTAGTCCGGCGCCAGCACCACGGCACCGAATTTGCGCACCAGGGAGATAGCGCGGGAGAAATAAGCCATCTCGGGCATGCCCATGGAGTAGCCTCCGCCGTGGATCCAGAGAACACCGGGACGCCCCTGCGCGCCCGCCTCTCCCTCCGGCCGGATCAGCAGTGCCCGGAGAAAGCCGCCGGGACCGGGAATGTATACGGTATCTGTTTTGCTGTTCATCGAATTCGCCTCTTTCCGCAAAGAGTATAGCACAGTCTGTGCGCAAACCGCAAGGCGGCTTCCGTTGACTTTCCGGGGACATGGTGCTACCATAAAAACAAAGAACCCAAGTAATGCTGAAAGAAAAGAGGTGCCCGCATGAAAAGCAAAAGAAGCATCGCCCTTCTGCTTGCGCTGCTGATGCTCTGCTCGTTCCTTACCGCCTGTACGGATACCCCGGCTCCCAAGGAGGCGCCGGCCCAGACAGAAGAAGCGGAACCGGCGGAAGAGACGGCCGCCGCGGAAGAAGCGGCCCCGGAGGAGCCTGCCCCCGAGGCGGGAGCGGAAGAGGAATTCTTCCTGGAGAAAGAAGAGGGCTGCCGGCAGCTGACCCTCTATTGGAAGCACCCGGACGCGGATTACAGCAAGTGCGACGTCTGGCTCTGGTTCCCCGGAAAGGACGGGCACGGAGAGCTCTTCCATCCCTGCGCCTACGGCGTGAAATGCATGGTGAACGTGCCGGAGGACGTGGAGGAGGTGGGCTTTATCGTGCGGCGAGATTGCTCAAAGCCCGGCGGCTCCTCCTGGGGCGATGCCACCAAGGATTATGAGAACGACCGCTTCGTCCAGCTGACCGGAGAGGACACCGTCATCTATCTGCAGCCCGGCGACGGCATGCAGTATCTCAGTGACGACGGCGGCGTTACCTTGAAGCCGATCCGGGTCTTTACCCTGGCGGGCATCATTTCCCCCACCCAGATCCGCTATACGCTCAGCCCCTCCACCAAGATCGAGAGCCTCGGTCAGGTCCACGTGCGGCAGGACGGGCGGGAGCTGGAGCTGGAGGAGCTCTCCAGCCTGAACAACACCGTGGTCACCGGCGTCATCACCGTCAAGGAGGAACTGGACGTGTCCAAGGCCTATACCGTGGAGATCGAGGGTTACGGCGAGATCGCCGCCATGCCCACGGATATTTTTGACTCTCCCGAATTTGTGGAAAACTACTGCTACGACGGGGACGATCTGGGAGCGGTGATCCAGGGAGATCATACGGTTTTCAAGCTCTGGGCGCCTACGGCCTCGGATGTGAAGCTGAACCTCTTTGAAGAGGGCGACGGGGGAGAGCCCTTCGCCGTGCTGGACATGGAAAAGGGCGAAAAGGGCGTCTGGAGTCTGACGGCTCCCTGCGGCCACGGCACCTATTATACCTACTCCGTCACCACCGCGATTGGTACCCAGGAGGCGGTGGACCCCTACGCCAGGACCGTGGGCGTGAACGGCGACCGGGGCATGGTGGTGGACCTCAGAAGCACCGACCCGGAGGGTTTCCGGGAGAGCGGCTGGTACGAGGATCTGGACTGCTACGGGGACGCTGTGATCTGGGAGGTCCATGTGCGGGACTTCTCCAACCGGATCGCGGAAAGCAAGTACCCCGGCAAGTACCTGGCCTTTACGGAGACGGGCCTCACCAACAGCGCCGGGCTTCCCGTGGGGCTGGACTATCTCAAGTGGCTGGGAGTCACCCATGTGCATCTGCAGCCGGTCTACGACTACGCCACCGTGGATGAGAGCAGCAGCGAGCCGCAGTTCAACTGGGGCTACGATCCCAAGAACTACAACGCCCCCGAGGGCAGCTATTCCACCGATCCCTTCCACGGCGAGGTGCGGGTGAACGAGTTCAAGCAGATGGTGCAGGCCCTCCACGAAAACGGCTTTGCCGTGGTGATGGACATGGTCTACAACCATACCTACTCCCTGGACTCCAATCTGAACCGGATCGTACCCTATTACTATTACCGCTTCGCCTCTGACGGCAGCCCCGCCAACGGCAGCGGCTGCGGCAACGAGACCGCCTCCCAGCGCCTCATGTTCCGCAAGTACATGGTGGACAGCGTCCGCTACTGGGCGGAGGAGTACAAGATCGACGGCTTCCGCTTTGACCTGATGGCCCTGCACGACGTGGAAACCATGCAGGAGATCGAAAAGGCCGTCCATGAGCTGAATCCCAAAGCCATCCTCTACGGCGAAGGCTGGACCGGCGGCACCACGCCCCTGCGGGACAACGTGCAGGCCAGTCAGAAAAACATCGCCCAGATCCAGGCCAGCGGCCGGGGCATCGGCTCAGTCGCCGTGTTCAACGACGCCATCCGGGACGGGCTGAAAGGAAGCGTCTTCAACGAGAAGGAGAGCGGCTACGCAAACGGCAGTCCCAGCAAGGGCAATGCCCAGAAGGTGATCTTCGGTATCCGGGGCGGCGCGCGGGACGGCACGGCCAGCTGGGGCGTGGAGAACGCCATGGTCATCAACTATACCTCCTGCCACGACAACCTGACCCTCTGGGACAAGCTCCTGGTCACCAATCCCGACGCCTCTGAGGAGGAACTGCAGCAGATGAACCGGCTCTGCGCCGAGATCGTGCTGCTCTCCAAAGGCACGCCCTTCTTCCTGGCGGGAGAGGAGATGCTGCGCACGAAGGGCGGCGACCACAACAGCTACATGTCCTCCGACGAGGTAAACAACCTGGACTGGGAGGCCCTGACCCCGGAGAGCGCGGCCTGGGAGATGGCAAACTTCTATCGGGAGCTGATCGCACTTCGCCGGGAGAATGATTTCTTCGCCAAGGCCGATGTCACGGCGGAGCTTGACGAAAGAAATATGATCCATGTGAACTGGACGGTCGACGGCGAACTGGTTGCATGGGCTGTCATCAATCCTACGGAAGAAGAAGTGGTTTTTGAGCCTTCGCCTTTTGACGATGAATTAGAGGTACTGCTGGGAGAGAACCTGTGGACGGCAGGACCCCGCAGCGCCCTGATCGTGAAGTTCAAATAAGCGCGAAACAATCAAATCTCACACGAAAGCACCCTGCGGACAAAGTTCCGCAGGGGCTTTTGCGCGGGAGAGGAGAGGGACCGGATTTGCCCGGGGGGCGGCGCTGCGGCGGGACGGGGCGGACGGCCAATGGCCGTCCCTACGGATGCACAGATTTCGCACCGACCCGTAGGGACGAGCATTGCTCGTCCGGCCTCTGCAGGATCGATGGACACGAAGCGGGCGGACAAGGTGGCCGCAACTGCGGCGAGACGGGGCAGAGTTGGCGCGAAGAATCAAGCGGAAACATGACCAAAAATGAAACGGAAACTTTGTGCAAGCTCACGAATCGAGAGGCAAAATGCCGGCCCGAATTGACAATTTCGCTTCAAAAAACTATACTAAGCGCTGGCAAATGATGTTCCTACTCCGCGGATCTCATCTCCGTCGGGAGTATCAACATAAAAAATCAAAAAAAGGAGAACCAACATGAAAAAGCTGCTTGCCCTTCTGCTTGCTCTGGCCATGATCTTTGCCCTGGCCGCCTGCGGCGAAGCCAAGACCGAGGCCCCCAAGACGGAGGAACCCGCCGCCGAGGCCCCTGCCGAGGAAGCGAAGGAAGAGACCCCCGCCGCCGAAGAGCCCGCCGCTGAGGCTCCTGCCGAAGAGGCCAAGGATTACTCCGGCTACACCATCCGCATCTACTCCAACTCCAACTCCACCGAGCGTGTGGACTGGCTGATCGCCGCCGCTGCTGACGCCGGCTTCACCATCAGCCTGGACACCAACGAAGTCTACTCCGGCGACGCCGCCGCCATCCAGGCCGCCAACGAGAACAAGGACGGCGACCTGATCTTCGGCCTGAACGAGACCCGCTGGGGCCAGCTGGTCGGCGGCCAGTACGAGAACCTGTCCGTCATGGACTGGACTCCCTCCTGGGCTGACGAAGTGGGCGCCTTCAAGTATGACGGCAAGGCCTACGGCATCGTCATCCAGAACGTGCTGATGCTCTACCGTACCGACGAGTTCGGCACCAACGGCGAAGAGCTGCACTTCGATCACTGGGCTGACGTGGTCAATTCCGGCTACACCTGGTATCGCCAGAACAAGGTCGGCGGCACCACCAACGCCAACATCAACTCCGCCATGCTCTATCCCTTTGTGGATCCCGCTTCTCCTGCCGGCGGCATCTCCGTTGACGGCTGGAAGACCCTGTGGAAGTTCTGCGCTGACGGCAAGTTCGGCGGCGACGAGTGGAAGTACGGCATCGAGCCTCTGAACCGCGGCGATGTGCAGGTCACCGAGTTCTACTCCTCCTCCCTCTACGGCTCCATCGATACCGCTGCCGACAGCAGCGAGCATCCTCTGAAGGGCACTCTGAACCCGGAGAACTGGGCTCTGGCCGACATCAAGGACGGCACCTACTACATCGCCGAGTATCTGGGCATCCTCGACCGCGCTGACCGTACCGAGGAAGAGACCGAGGCCGTCAAGGCCTTTGCCGAGTGGTTCGGCTCTGCCGCTGTGCAGGCCCAGTGGGGCGAAGAGTTCGACTCCTTCCCCTGCAACACCGTTGCTGCGGCTGAGCTCTATCCCGACGGCATCCCCGCCATTTACCAGATCCCCAACTTCGCCCTGAACGAAGTGGAGGGCGGCATGACCTATGCCGAGTATGTTGCCGCTCACAGCGCCGAGTGGACCAACATCCTCACCAACCTTGGCTTCTATTGGAAAGACGCCGCTGACGCCCCCGCTGAGCCCGACTGGGACAACCTGGATTGGGCGACCCTGACCCAGAAGGCCGAGTAAGCAAAGCCCGAATTCTATATGGCGAGCCGGATCTCTCCGGCTCGCCATACCTGTATCATCCATGTGCATCCGGAAGCGCCTCCGGCGTGAAGACGTTTCCGGATGTCCATTTATGAGAGAAAAGAGAAGCGCTGAAAAGGAGTAATGCCTTATGATCCAACTGAAAGACATCGTGGTCAAGTTCGGGGATTTCACCGCCCTGCACAACATCAACGTACATGTGAAGGAAGGGGAGTTTTTCACCTTCCTGGGCCCCTCCGGCTGCGGCAAGACCACCACGCTGCGCACCATCACCGGCTTCATCGAGCCCGTTTCCGGCACGGTGACCATGAAGGGGCGGGACATCACCCATGTGCCCATCGAGAAGCGGGAGATCGGCATCGTCTTCCAGAGCTATGCCCTTTTCCCCACCATGACGGTGTATGACAACATCGCCTTCGGCCTCAAGGTAAAGAAGATGAAAAAGCCGGAGATCGACAAGAAGGTGCGGGAGATCGCCCGGAAGGTGGATCTCAGCGACGAGCAGCTGCAGAAGGCCGTGTCCCAGCTCTCCGGCGGCCAGCAGCAGCGCGTGGCCATCGCACGCGCCCTGGTGACGGAGCCCGCCATCATCTGCATGGACGAGCCCCTGTCCAACCTGGACGCCAAGCTCCGGGTCCAGCTGAGAAACGAGCTGAAAAAGATGCAGAAAGACTTCGGCATCACCACCATCTACGTCACCCATGACCAGGAGGAGGCTCTGACCCTGTCCGACCGGATCGCCGTGTTCAACAAGGGCTATATCGAGCAGATCGGCACCCCCAACGAGGTCTACAACTTCTCCAAAACCGAGTTCGTGTGCAACTTCCTGGGGGATATCAACCGCCTCTCCGATGAGCTGTCGGAGAAGCTGGCCGCCGTTGCGCCCCAGATCAGCCCCAAGAAGCACAACTACATCCGCCTGGAGCGGATCCAGGTGGGTGTGCAGCCCAAGGAGGGGCAGCTTGCCCTCCGCGGGCGTGTGCTCAGCCGGGAGTTTTACGGGATGTACATCAAGTATCTCATCGACGTGGGCTGCCAGACCCTGAAGGTCATTGAGAAGAACGGCGGGCCCGCCGGCGGCAAGCTGCCCAACGATATCGACGTGGTGATCGATCCCGGCGACGTGATGTCCTATGAGCCGGATGAGGAAGCAGAGGTGGCGCAATGAACAGCAGCCTTGACAGAAAGCTTCGGCCGGAGATGCTGCTGCAGGTGTTCGGCATCGCATTCTTCGCCTATCTGTTCTTCGGCTTCATGCTGCTGCCCTGCCTGAACACCCTCACCAGCATATTCCGTACCAAGAACGCGGCAGGGGAGACGGATCCCTTTGCGGTCATCCGCTTCTTCCTGGCGGGCACTATGAAGCGCTACGTCTGGAATTCCCTGAAGCTTGCCATCTATCTGGTGGTCACGGTGAACGTGGTGGGCATTTCCCTGGTGCTGCTCACCGAGTATTTCGACATCAAGGGCGCCAGGATCCTGCGCATGGGCTACATGACCACCATGATCTACTCCGGCGTGGCCCTGGTCACCGGCTACATGTTCCTCTATGCCAGCGACGGCATGCTCACGAGCCTGATGAAGAACGCTTTTCCGGACTTCAATCCCAACTGGTTTTCCGGCTTCAACGCGGTGCTCTTCACCATGACCTTCGCCTGCACCTCCAACCACATGCTCTTTTTGCGCAACGCCATCCGCGGCATCGACTACAACACCGTGGAGGCGGCCCGCAACATGGGCGCCAAGCCCTTCAAGGTCCTGCTGAAGGTGGTGCTGCCCTCTCTGTTGCCCACCCTCTTCTCCCTCACGGTCATGACCTTCATCACGGGCCTCTGCGCCATGTCCGCGCCGACCCTGCTGGGCTATGACTCCATCAACCCCGAGATCGTGCGTCTGGCCGGCTCTTCCACCGCGGACGAGGCCTTCCCCCAGGCCCGCGCCGCCCTGCTGAGCATCATCCTGGCCACCTTCACCATCGTGCTGCTGACGGTGCTCTCCGCCTACGAGCGCAGGGGACATTACCTTTCTGTCTCCAAAACCAAGGCCAAGCTCCAGAAGCAGAAGATCACAAACCCCTTCTGGAACGTCATCGCCCACATCTATGCCTATATCCTCTTCATCATCTATATGACCCCGGTGGTCATGATCATCATCTTCTCCTTCCAGAACTACAGCGCCATCAAGGGCAAGCGCCTGGATCTGAACGGATGGACGATCATCAACTTCATCGGCAAGCAGGACTATACCTATGTGAATGACCGCGGCCGGGAGAAGACGGTGGTGGGCGCCATTTCCGGCGTGTTCTCCAACGACAAGACCCTGGGCGGCATCAAGCTCAGCTTTCTCATGTCCGCCGTCGCGGCGGCCCTGGCCTGCGTGATCGTGGTGGTGGCCTGCAACTACATCTTCAACAAGAAAAAGAGCAAGCTCTCCGGCATCGTGCTGGAATATTCTCTGCTCTTCCCCTGGCTGCTGCCCACCATCCTCATCTGCTACTCCTACCGGACCTACTTCAACTCCACCGACGTCTGGTATGTGGGCAACAACAACCTCTATTCCAAAGAGAACGTACGCTTCCTGATCATCATGGCTTATACGGTGACGAAGCTGCCCTTCTCCCTGCGCATGATCAAGGCCAGCTTCTACGCCATCGACGATGAGCTGCAGGACGCCGCCCGGAACCTGGGCTCCAGCGGGCTGCGCACCTTCCTGAAGGTGAAGCTGCCCATCATCCTGCCCTCGGTCCTGGCGGTCTTCGCCCTGAACTTCAACGCCCTCTTCACGGAATACGACATGTCCGCCACCTTCCAGAGCCCGCAGGGCATCACCTATGCCATGGTCATCCAGGGCATGCTGGCGGACGCCACCCGCGGCGCCAACATGAACGCCCTGGGCCGCCGCTGTGCCTCCACGGTGTTCATCATGGTGGTCTCCGGCATCGTCCTTTACCTGGTGTACGGCGTAGGCTCGAGAGACCTGGGCGAGCGGCTGGAGATCCGGAAGAGACGGCGTGAGCGCTGGGAAAAGCTCTTCGGCAGGAAGGAAAAGAAGGAAGCGAAAAAGGAAACGGTATGATCCGAAACGTGGTATTTGATATGGGCGGCGTCCTCATCGCCTGGGACCCCGCCCGCATCGTGGCCCGGCTGGGGCTGAGCGGGGAAGACGCACAGCTCCTCCTCCGGGAGGTCTTCCAGAGCGTGGAGTGGGTGTCCCTGGACCGGGGCAGCCTGTCCGAGCAGGCGGCGTTGGAGCGCTTTTATTCCCGCCTGCCCCGGCGGCTCCACGAGGCGGCGGTCCGCTGCGTCTTCTGGTGGAAGGACGAGCTCTGGCCCGTCCCCGGCATGGCGGAGCTGATCCAAGAACTGGACGGCCTGGGCTATGGGATCTATCTGCTCTCCAACGCCACCTCCGCCCTCAACGGCTATTTCCGCCGCATCCCGGGCTCGGAGCATTTCCGGGGCATGCTGGTTTCCGCGGACTGGAAGCTCCTGAAGCCCCAGCACGAGATCTATGAAACCTTCCTTTCCGAGCAGAAGCTGGACCCGGCGGAGTGCCTCTTCCTGGACGACTACCCGCCCAACATTGAGGGGGCCGGCCGCTGCGGCATGCAAGGGCTGGTGTTCTATCAGGACATGGAGCGCCTGCGTCGGGAACTGCGGAGCCTGGGCGTCGGCGTGAAGGAGGGGAAAGAATGAAACGAAGTCAGATCAACGCCGCCCTGCGGGAAATGGAGGCCATGATCCGGGAATACCGGATCTCCCTGCCGCCCTTCTGTGATTTCACCCCGGAGCAGTGGCAGAGCCTGGGCCACGAATACGACGAGATCCGGGACTGCATGCTGGGCTGGGACATCACGGACTACGGCCAGGGGGATTTTGACCGCATCGGCTTTTCCCTCATCACCATCCGCAACGGCAACCGTGCCATGGCGGATCGCTACCCCAAGGTCTATGCGGAAAAGCTGCTGTACCTGAAGGAAGGGCAGTATTCGCCCATGCATTTCCACTGGTTCAAGACCGAGGACATCATCAACCGGGCCGGCGGCAATGTGCTCATCCGGGTCTACAACTCTCTCCCCGATGAGGAGATCGACCGGGAAAGCCCCGTCACCGTGAAGTGCGACGGGCGCTGCTTCACCGTCCCGGCCGGGACCCAGGTGCGGCTTTGCCCCGGCGAGAGCATCCACATCTATCAGGGCCTCTACCACGATTTTGAGGTGGAGCCCGGCACCGGGCCGGTGCTGCTGGGCGAGGTGAGCCAGTGCAACGACGACAAGACCGACAACCGCTTCAACCCGCCCATGGGCCGCTTTCCTCAAATCGAGGAGGATGAGCCGCCCTACCGCCTCCTCTGCGGGGAGTATCCCGAAGCGAAGGACTGAAGAAGCAACGGTCTCAAAACAACCTGTCATAAGAACTGTAGCAAGAAGCTGTCTCAAAACGACCTGTCATTCTGAGCGAAGCGAAGAATCTCTTTCGAACTCTTTTATAAGCTTTCGGAACAAGAGATTCTTCCCACAGGATGACAACGGGAATCGTTTTGAGACAGCTCTTTTTTGCTTGCGTATTCTGCGAAATGCGAAACGAAAGATGCAATCATAAAACCGGAAATAAATGATTGATAGTTAAAACAAGATGCACGACACCTTGGACATCAACAGCGGAAATGCTGACGTCACCGGAGACGGAAAGGTGGGCTCCGCCGACCTGGTCCGTATGCGGAAGTATCTGGCCGGCGATCCCACAGCCGTGCTTGACTGACGGCCGATCCGCATAGACAGACAAAAAACCCGATTTTGCCCCATTTTGAAAGTGGGGGAAGGGCGCGCAGATCAGGCACGTGTCCTTCCCCCACGTGGGATAAAATAAAAAATACCCCGGGATTTGAATTTGGCCATTGACGAATGCGATGATTTCCGATACAATAATATCCGTATGATGAAAGTGACAGTGTGTTCTGCCACAATCAGGATGCGGGCACAGCGTGTTTCTCTCTCCTGCGCCCCGCCTGATTTCAGTTGAAAGGAGAGCAACATGAAAGCAATGAAGCGTTTTCTTTCCCTGGCAATGGTTTGCCTGCTCCTTTGCGGACTCCTTCCGGGCTTTGCCTATGCAGACGATCCCGCAGTTGGCACAATCGCTCTCAGCAATGCTTCCGGTAATGCCGGAGACACCGTTACGGTGGATGTAACGATCCAGAGCAATCCCGGCGTGATGGCGATGAAGCTGATGCCGCTGTTTGACACTGCAGTTTTGGAGCTGCAGGGAACCGAAGCGGACACGGAATCCGGATGGACTCTCGGCGCCGATGGCCAGGTTCTTTATGATACCTATCCCGACTCCACCTTTACCGGTAAGGTCGTGACCTACACCTTTAAGATCCTGGCTGATGCCCAGCCCGGCGAAACTCAGGTGAACCTCGAAGTCAAGGCAGCCAACTATGATGAAAACCTGGTCGAGTTCACTGTGACTCCCGCCACCATTACCGTCGGGGGCGAGAGCGGTAAGGTAGACTTCCCCTTCAACCACAGCGCTTCCTTCGGCAACAACCTGTCCCTGAACTACTATATGCCCATCGAGTATGTGGAGGGCTATGAGCTTGACCGCCTGGAGATCCGCCAGGTGCACTACAACGGGGAGGGTTCCGATTACACTTGGCGCGAGTATAACCTGACCTCTTGGGAGGACTCCAAACTAGGCGGGAAGAACTATAAGAAGATGGTGTTCGATAACATCGCGGCCAAGGAACTGGGCGACGACCTGTATGCCACCCTGTATCTGACCAAGGACGGCGAAAGCTACGAGAATACCGTCGATATTTACAACCTGAAGCAGTATGCATACAACCGCCTGAACAAGTCCACCGACGCCGCATTCAAGACCCTGCTGGTCGATCTGCTGAATTATGGTTCTCAGGCGCAGCTTTACTTCAACTACAACACTGCCAACCTGGCCAACGCGGATCTGACCGCGGAGCAGCAGGCCTACGGTACGGCTGAGATGCCCGAACTCAAGAGCGTGGAGAACGCCATCACCACTCCGGACGCCAGTGCTTTCTACTATGGCAAGACCATCGTGATGGGCAGCTATGTGGAGCTTCGGTACTACATGCAGTTTGGTGCCGGCAAGAACGAGGCTCCTGCCGATACGGTGAAGCTTGTCCTGACTTACACCAAGGTCAATGGTGAGACGGTTTCCGTGACGATCCCCGCCTCCGAGTTTGACTACAATTCCGGTTATAAGGCCTATTTCGCGAGCTTCACCGGCATCTCTGCCAAGGATATGCGCTGCACGGTGACGGCAAAGATCTATGACGGGGACACCCTCATCAGCGACGTGCTGGAGTACAGCATCGAGACCTATGCCAAGAACCGTCTGGAGAAGTCCACGGACGAGGCTTTCAAGGAGCTGATGCGGTGCCTGATGAAGTATGGCATTTCCGCCGAAAACTACCTGAGCTGATAAAAAATCAACAGATCATAAAAGGAGAAATCAACTATGAAGACCTATGAAGCTACCAAGATGGAGATCCTGCAGTTTGTCGACGCCGATATCCTGACCGTCTCCGGTCAGTGTGAGGACGAGGGCGAGCTGGACTGATCCGGCCTGATATCACACCAGAGCAGTCACAAGGCAAAAGATCCGGGGAGTATACCCCGGATCTTTTCCTTTTCCAAAGGTTCCTCAGATCGTCTTTCGAAGGTTGAAATACTTGCGCCGTCAAGCAGCCTGTGGTAAAGTGAGCGCAGAGACACAGTTTCAGCGGCTGCGCCCCGGATCACGACCCGACTGGGGGAAATGCCGGCGGGCGCAGAGGAAAGAAGGAGCAAACCATGATAATCGTACGAAACGGGAATCGGATGGTCCTGGATATCATGCAGCAGAGCGTTTTTCCCGACAGGGATTACCGCCTGAACCCATATGTCTTTTCTGCGGCCGAAGAAAATGGCGGGCTCCTGAAAAATATGGAGACGGGAATGGTTGTTTCCCTGTCAGATGCGGAGCTGCGTCTGATCGAGCCTTTGGAGCAGGAAAGCGTGAAGGGAGCGGCCTTGCTGGAGGCCGGCCTTGGGGATTGCGTGAAGTACGGCTTCCTGGTGGAGAAGGAGACGGACGACTACCAGCAGTACAGACAGCTGTGTTCCCTGCTGCCGCTTCTGGCCAACGAGAAGCCCGGAACCAAAATCTATACGATCCTGCCCACCACAGCCTGCAATGCCCGCTGCGTCTATTGTTACGAAGAAGGATTGCCGGTCCTGTCCATGAGCGAGGAAACGGCGGATAAGGTCGTGGAATTCATTGAGAAGACCCGCTGGCAGGATACGGTAACGCTCCTCTGGTTCGGGGGAGAACCGCTGGCGGGAAGCAAGATCATATCCAGGATCTGTCGCGGACTGCGGGAGAAATGCATCCCCTTTCGCTCCCAAATCATTACAAACGCCACGCTGATGAGCGCCGAGCTTCTGGAGGAGGCTGTTTCTCTCTGGTGCCTGGAGTCTGCCCAAGTCTCTGTTGATGGCTTACGAGCCGACTACGAGGCACGGAAGCAGTATGTGAATCCGGCGTCACACCATTATGACGCCATGATGGATGCTGTGGGGAGGATGCTGGAGAAGGGGATCCATGTCACCTTGCGCTGCAATTATGACGGAGACAATATTGACGGGCTGGAGGCTTTTGCGCAGGAAGTGAGGACTCGCTTTGCCTGCCGGGACAAGCTGTCTTTCTATCCCGCCATGCTGTTTCAAGTGAAATCTCTGGAAAGCGGAATCGACCTGCAACGAAGGATCCAAAGCCTGAAGGATCGACTTGTGGAGATGAATCTGGCGGATAACGAGAAAAAACGAAGCGCCCTGAAAACCAACTACTGCGGCGCTGACAGCGGCGACAAAAACGTGGTGATCGCGCCTGACGGGCAGCTTTATCATTGTGAACATCTTCCGGGGAACACGGCCTTTGGCAGTGTATACGATCCGGATCCGGTCATCTGCTCCGATCCGAGGGCGGAGCTTGAGGCCGATGAAATGTGCAGGACCTGTCCCTTCCTGCCGGAATGCACACCCTTCTACAAAAACGGCTGCGCGGATTATTATGCCAACTGCCGCGCGTTCAAACAAATTGATCTGGAAGCGGTCCTGCGACGGATAGCCGATGAGATCCAATAAAGCATCGCGGCGGGCCAAACGGCCCGCCGCGATGCTTTGTGATCTTCGTCCCGCTTACAGCTGCGCCATGGCCTGCTCCAGATCGGCGATCAGATCCTCCGCGTTCTCCAGCCCGGCAGAGAGGCGGATCAGGCCGGGAGCGATCCCGGCGGCCCGCAGCTCGTCCTCGGCATAGGTGGAATGCGTCATGGAAGCCGGGTGCTCGATGAGGCTTTCGGCGTCTCCCAGGGAAACGGCCACCGTGATAAGCCGCAGGCCGTTCACCAGCGCCATCCCGGCTTCCTTTCCGCCCCGAACCTCAAAGCTCAGCATCCCGCCGAAATCCTTCATCTGCCGGGCGGCGATGTCGTGGCCTCGGTGGCTTTCCAGCCCCGGGTAATTGACTTTTTCCACCGCAGGGTGGGCGTTCAGAAAAGCGGCGATCTTCCGGGCGTTCTCGCAGTGACGGCTCATCCGCAGCTCCAGTGTCTTGAGTCCGCGCAGCAGCAGCCAGGCGGCAAACGGATCCATAACAGCGCCGGTCATGTCCTTCAGGCCGAACATGCGCACCTGCTGGATAAAATCCGCCTTACCCACCACAAAACCGGCGACCACATCCCCATGGCCGTTGAGGTACTTGGTGGCGGAGTGAACCACCACGTCGGCACCCAGCTTCAAAGGGTTTTGAAGCGCCGGGGAGGCGAAGGTGTTGTCACAGACCACTTTGATGGCGGGACTGTAGGCGTGGGCCAGCTCGGCGACAGCCGCCACGTCCGTGATTTTCAAGGTGGGATTGGCAGGCGTCTCCAGGTAAACGGCCACGGTGTTTTCTTTCAGATGAGAGCGCAGCGCGTCCAGATCGGAGGTGTCGATGAAATCGACCTCAACGCCGTAGCGGCTCAGGCCGTGGTTGAGAAGCGCGAAGGTGCAGCCATAGAGCGTTCCGTCGGCGATGATGTGTTTGCCCGCCCCGGCAATGGTCCAGAGACAGGAGGAGATCGCCCCCATGCCGGAGGCCGTGGCCAAACAGGTTTCACCGCCCTCCAGCGCCGCCACCTTGTTTTCCAGCACAGCAGCCGTGGGGTTGCCGAGCCGGGTGTAGATGTAGCCCTTTTCCGCGCCTGCAAAGCGGCGGCCGCCCTGCTCGCAGCTGTCAAAGGTAAAGGTCGAGGTCTGGTAGATGGGCGTGGAGAGCGCGCCGAAACGGCTGTCCTTCTCGTTGCCTGCGTGAATTGCCTTTGTTCCGAATCCACAAGCTTCCTGCGTCATAAGAGAACCTCCTCTTCTTTGTCAGTTTTAGCCAAATTATGCGGAAAACATTCCTGCACCAATCTACCATATTTCACAAAAACAAGCAAGATGCTTTTCCCTGGAACTCGATATTATCATAAATTATCCATCATGATCATCGGATGGCGGAATCCATCGAAAACTTGGTTGCGTTCGCCGCAAACGACCCGGCACAGGCAATATCGGGATAGAGGATCCGAAAAACCGGGGGCGGAGAAATACTTGCGATGCGGAGCGGCCTGTGGTAAAGTGAAGCCAGAAAGTCAGAAAGGGAGGCGGCGCCATGCGCACCCTGATCGAACTGTACGATGAACGGCCCCTGGAAAACGTGTTGGGCGTGGAGATGTTCCGGCCGCAGCGGGTGATCTACGTCTGCCCGGAGAATGTGGCCGGGGACAAGCGGGTCCACCGGCAGCTGAAGGAATACTTCCGGCACCGGGGACTGGCACCGGAGCTCTCCTTTGTCCGCACCGACGTCTATGACAGCGAGTCGGTGCTGCAGCGCCTGCGCAGCATCACCGAACAGGAGGAGGACTGCGCCATCGACATCACCGGCGGCACGGACGCGGTGCTCTTTGCCGCGGGACTTCTCAGCGCGGAGCGGCCTGTGCCGGTCTTTACCTACAGCCGCAAGCGGAACCGGTTTTTTGATATCCGCAACGCTGCTTTTGCCGCGGATCTGCCCTGCGACGTGCGCTTTACGGTGGAGGACTGCTTCCGCATGGCGGGCGGCTCCATGCGTACCGGACGGGTGGATAACCGGATCCTGGACCGCTATATGGACGATTACGATCCCTTCTTCGTGCTCTACCTGGAGCACCGGCGGGACTGGACCCACATCGTGACCTATTTCCAGCGGATCTCCCAGACGGCGCCGGATGCGGCCATCCCCCTGGATGTACAGGGCCCCTATGTGGTCAAGGGAGAACGTGCCTCCAGGATCCAGGCTCCGGAGAAAGCCCTTGCGGATCTGGAGAAGCTGGGCTTTTTGCAGCAGCTTCAGATCACCCCGGGGGAGCAGGTCAGTTTCCGCTTCCGGGACCATCAGATCCGCACCTGGCTGCGCGACGTGGGCAGCGTGCTGGAGCTCTATACCTATAAGGCCTGCCTGGATACGGGACTGTTTGACGACGTGCGCACCAGCGCTGTGGTGGACTGGGAAGAGAACAAGAAGGACAACGCGGTGTCCAACGAGCTGGACGTGATGGCCACCCGGGGCGTGACCCCGGTATTCATCAGCTGCAAGACCTGCGATGTAAAGACCGAGGCTCTCAACGAGCTGGCGGTGCTGCGGGACCGCTTCGGCGGCCAGATCGCCCGGGCAGCCATCGTGACGGCGGAGCGGGGGCGGACTGTGATGCGGAACCGCGCCTCCGAACTGAACATCCAGGTCATCGACCTGAACGACCTGCAGGCGGGACGGATCCAAAAGCGCCTGGAGTCCCTGATGCGATAACAAAAGCCCCTTGCCCTCCCAATGGGAGAGCAAGGGGCTTGCAGACTGTAGACAAACCTATGCGGCAGAGCTTGGACACGCATGGGGGGATTGTGAAGGGGGGAGGGTATGCCCCCCTTCACGTTCAATCTATGCCAACAATGGGAGAGCAAGGGGCTTGCTGCGTTTTAGAAAGGGCTCAGCCTCTCAGAGCGCCGGGATCGAGCGTGACCTCGCGCTTGAGCTCGGTCTTGCCGTCCAGGGACTCATAGACGAAGACCAGCTTGCCGCCCTGGCAGAGGACGCAGTGGTTGGTGCCGTTCACCAGCTGGGAAGCCAGGTGCAGCAGCGCACCGTCCACTTCCACCGTGGACTCGCGGTCCAGCTTCCAGCCGCCAAGCAGGTTCCCGGAAGTGGGGTCGGCGGCCTTGATCTCGCCGGTCTCGGCGATGTCGCCCAGATTCAGGGCCGCGATATTCAGGATCTCCGCGCCGCCCTTCAGGTCGGCGTAGACATAGACCAGCGCGTAGTAGGGCGCGGCGTCGGGCACGATGACCCGGGCCTCGCAGAGGATGCAGTAATTGGTGCCGGAGACCACCTGGGTTCCGATCAGCGCCACAGGCTCATATCCGACGCCGGTGAAGCCTTCCATGGCCTTCTCGAAGGCGGCGCGGGCCTCGTCGGTGATAGCGGCATCCTCGGAAATGGTCCAGCCGCCCACAACGGTGGGCGCCTTTTCGGCTGCGGGAGCCTTGCTCTGGCCGCAGGCACAGAGCGCCAGGACCATCAGCATCGTGAGCATCAAAGCAAAGAGTTTCTTCATGGGGATGACCTTCTTTCTCTCAAATATCGATTCCGACCATAGGACGCAGGACCCGGGAAAAGGTTCCCGGGTCCTGCAAACTTTTTTTATGGCGAGGGGGAGAGGCGCCGGATCTCGTAGCTGTGCCGCTGGATGTCCAGGGCATAGACAAAGCTCTCTCCCTCCGGGGAGCGGAGGATCAGCCTGGTGCTGCCTGTTTTGGTGAGAGACGCGTGGACCAGAAAACTCTCGATCACGTCCTCGCGGCGGATGGAGACGGTGCCGAAACTCTCGTCCTCCAGGGCGACGCTCCAGCTCTCGTCAAACTCCGTCCCGGCGGTCTCCCCGCCGCTGAGCAGCAGATCCGTGTTGTAGGCATTCTCTCCTCCGTCCCGCAGTCCCAGCACGGAGAACACCAGCAAGATCACAAGGCTCAGCGCCAGCCCCGTCAGACGCAGATTTCGGTCCCGGAAAATGCCCAGGGGATAGAGGAGCAGCGTGACGGCGCAGAACAGAGCGCTCAGCAGATGATTCGGGAAGAAACTGAGGGCCTCCTGCAGGTAGCCTTTGAAATGCAGCCCGAGAAAGACCAGCATAGGGGCCAGGATCAGAAGGCTCCACCACTTGTCCTTCTTCATATAATAGCCGACGAAGGCCATGGGGAAGGTCAGCAGGGTCCAGAGAAACCAGGTGGGGTAGTAGCGGAACACGCCGAAGCCGTCCGCGTGGAAGGGCACCTGGACCAGATAAACCAGCGGCTGGCTGATCAGGAAGAAGACGAAGACCCTCAGCGCGGAGTCCAGGGGACTCTTGCTGTTCACGATGATCAGGATCGCAAAGAAGATCCACCATTCGAAGTGAATGGAGATATCCTGGAGCGATGTGTCTTTTGCAAAGGGCATCAGGGTGGTGAGTCCGGCATACAGGCCGCAGATCACGGCAAATACGATCAGCTTTCCCCAGGAGAAGGAAAGACCGCCGAAGAGTTTTTTCATGGGTTTGCCTCCGAAATTGAATGAAGACCCGGCACAGGGAAAGACAGAGCCTGCCTGCGCCGACAGTGGCACAGTATAGCACAGGCAGTCGGCGTAGTAAAGCGGAGAAAAGACAATCAATTTGAAAATGATTTTCAAATCTGTTGACAACGGACCACACTTGTGCTATAAATGGGAACCGTTCTCAAATTGGAAGGGGCGAGAAGGATGAACGCACGGCCCAAATACAAAACGAAACAGCGGGATCGGCTGATCTCTTATCTGGAGACGGTGCCCGGGCAGCATATCACAGCCTTTGACGTCTGTGAGGCCTTTCGGCAGGACGGCGCTCCCATCGGCCAGTCCACGGTCTACCGCCAGCTGGAGAGCCTGGTGGGGGAAGGGGTCCTGAACAAGTATATCATCGACGAGAAGAGCCCCGCCTGCTTTGAGTATGTGAGAAGCGCCAGCCACCAGGGGCCGGGGACCTGCTTCCACTGCAAGTGCGAAAAATGCGGAAGGCTCATTCATCTCCACTGCGAGGAACTGGAGGAGATCCGGAGCCACCTGCTGGGCGAGCACGGCTTCCGCCTTGACCCCAGGCGCACGGTGTTCTACGGGATCTGCGAGGCCTGTCAGCAGGCCGAGGGATGAAAGAAGCCCGTGTAGCTTTCGCACATGATTCGAATCCCGAGTCTCCACCAAACAAAAAACCAACACCTGTGGTGTTGGCCTTATAGATGGAGAGTGTGGGCGCCCGATAGGGACCGCTCATGAAACGTACCGACGGAGGGATTCGCATGCATCCGATTTTCCCTTGCGGGGGATGGGAAAATCGGATCAAGGAATTCAACAGTGTGCGCACTGTTTCCTGAACATGCCACCGGCATGTTCAGACATGATTCGAATCCCTTGTCTCCACCATACCAAAAGGCCATCACCTTTTGGTGATGGCCTTTTGGTATGGTGGAGACGGAGGGATTCGAACCCTTGACCTTACGGATGCGAACCGTACGCTCTCCCAGCTGAGCTACGCCCCCATTTATGACAGCTCTGCCATTATAGCACACTTTTTCGTTTTGTAAAGAAAAACTTCTGATCATTTGGAGTAAAAGCATGAAAAGAATGATGGCGGCGGTCCTGCTGCTCTGCCTTGCGCTGAGCCTGGCCGCCTGCGGAGAAAGCGATCCCGCACAGAAAAGTGGCGCTCCCCTGAGCATCGTGACCACGGTCTTCCCGGCCTATGACTTTGCCCGGCAGATCGCCGGCGAACGAGCAGAGGTGAGCCTGTTGGTTCCCCCCGGCGCCGAGTCCCACAGCTTCGAGCCCACACCGCAGGATATGCTCCGCGTGCAGGAGAGCAGCCTGTTCTTCTGCAACGGCGGTGAGTCCGAAGCCTGGGTGGAGGAGCTCCTGGAGGAGCAGCCGGTGGAAACTCTGATGATGCTGGACTGCGTGGAGGCCCTGGAAGAGGAAGAAAAAGAGGGCATGCAGGAGCTTCACGAGGAGCACGGAGAAGAGGAGGAAGGGCCGGAGTACGACGAGCACGTCTGGACCTCTCCCGTGAACGCCCGGCGGATCTGTGAGGCGCTCTGCGAGAAGCTCTGCGCTCTGGACCCGGAAGGGGAGAGCCTCTACCGGGCGAATCTGGAGCGTTACTGCGGCGAGCTGCGGCTTTTGGACGACGCCTTTCGGAAGACGGTGGACGAAGGCAGGCACAGCACCGTGGTGTTTGCCGACCGCTTCCCGGTGCGCTATTTTGTGGAGGAATACGGCCTGGATTACTTCGCGGCCTTCCCCGGCTGCGCGGACGACACGGAGCCCGCGGCCCGGACCGTGGCCTTCCTCATCGACCGGGTGCGGGAGGAAGGGCTGCCGGCGGTCTTCTATATTGAATTCTCCAATGAGAAAATGGCAGACGTGATCTGCGAAGACACCGGCTGCAAAAAGCTGCTGTTCCACTCCTGCCACAATGTGTCGGCGGAGGATCTGGAAAACGGCGTGACCTATCTTCAACTGATGTGGGGCAACGTGAATGCCCTGAAGGAGGCCCTGGACTGATGGCGATCTTGACATGCAAGGACCTGTGCTTTGCCTACGACGGCAGCACGGTATTGGAAGGCGTAAACTTCTCCTTGAACGCGGGGAATTATCTCTGCGTGGTGGGGGAGAACGGCTCCGGCAAATCCACCCTGATGAAGGGCCTTCTGGGGCTCAAAAGCCCGGACAGGGGCAGCATTGCGTTCGGAGAGGGACTTAAAAGCACCGAGATCGGCTATCTGCCTCAGCAGACCCAGCTTCAGCGGGACTTTCCCGCCAGCGTCCGGGAGGTGGTGCTCTCCGGCTGCCTCAACTCCCTGGGCCGCCGCCTGCACTATAACGATGAGGACAAAAAGCGTGCGCTCTTCAATATGGAGCGCATGGGCATCGAGGATCTGGCGGACAAGAGCTACCAGGCCCTCTCCGGAGGGCAGCAGCAGCGGGTGCTGCTGGCAAGGGCTCTCTGCGCCACCAAAAAGCTCCTGCTCCTGGACGAGCCGGTGACAGGCCTGGACCCCATCGCCACCGGGGAGATGTACAATCTCATCAAGCTTGTGAACCTCTGCGACAACATCACCGTCATCATGGTGTCTCATGACATCCACGCGGCGGCCCGCTATGCCACTCACATCCTGCACCTGGGGCAGAAGCAGCTCTTCTTCGGCACCTCTGCCCAGTACCGGGAGAGCGCCCTGGCCCGCCGCTTTTTGGGAGGGAACCGGATATGAACGAGTTTTTGCATATGTTTTCCTTCCATTTCATGCAGCGTGCCCTGCTGGTGGGCGGACTCATCAGCCTCTGCGCGGCGCTGCTGGGCGTTTCCCTGGTCCTCAAGCGCTATTCCATGATCGGCGACGGGCTGAGCCATGTAGGCTTCGGCGCCCTGGCCATCGCCTCGGCGCTTCACGTGGCGCCCCTGGCCGTGGCCATCCCCGTGGTGGTGGTGACTGCTGTGCTGCTGCTGCGTCTCAGCCAGAACAGCAGGATCAAGGGCGACGCCATGATCGCCATCATCTCCTCCTCGGCCCTGGCCATCGGCGTCATCTGCGTCTCCGTGACCACAGGGATGAACACCGAGGTCTCCAGCTACATGTTCGGCAGCATCCTCTCCCTCAGCCGCTCGGACGCCATCCTCAGCGCCCTGCTGCTTTTCGTGCTCTTCTATCCCCGGCTCTTCGCTGTGACCTTTGACGAGACCTTCTCGAAAGCTACCGGCACCAGGACGGAACTCTATAACACCCTGCTGGCCGTTCTTACTGCCATCACCGTGGTGCTGGGCATGCGGATGATGGGCGCCCTGCTCATCTCCAGCCTCATCATCTTCCCGGCGCTCTCCGCCATGCGCGTTTGCCGGAGCTTCAAGTCCGTGGTGCTCTGCGCGGCGGGCCTGTCCCTGCTCTGCTTTACGGTGGGGACCATTGCCTCCTACCTGCTGGATACTCCCGCGGGGGCCAGCATCGTGGCGGCAAACCTCCTGGCCTTCTGCGCCTGCTGCCTGATCGGGAAGAAATGACCGGCAGTCCGGGAATCAATAGGGAACCGATATTAGCACTCACGAATTGCGAGTGCTAATATTCATACTCTGTTCATAAATATCACTATATTCGTTCATAATTGTTTGCTATTTTATATACACGATGAAACGAAAGAAATGAATGTTTCAACGAATTAAAAGTGTAATTCATTTTATGGAGGTTATAGAGATGTTTGAACTGATTCCTTTTACCCGTCATGTGAATGTGTACGATCCCTTCCGCGCCTTCGATGAGATGCAGCGCAGCTTCTTCAACGACAACAGCAGCCTGAGCTTCCGCACCGACGTCATCGATACCGGCGACGCTTACAAGCTGGACGCCGAGCTGCCCGGTTTCAAGAAGGAAGACATCAGCATCGATGTGGAGAACGATTGCCTGACCATCAGCGCGGTGCGCAAGGTGGAGGACGAGGACAAGCGCCCGAACTACGTCAAGCGCGAGCGGGTCTACGGCTCCTTCAGCCGCAGCTTTGACGTCTCCGGCATCGATGTGGAGAAGATCGAGGCCGCGTACAACGACGGTATCCTGACCCTGACCATGCCCAAGAAGGTGGAGGTCAAGCCCGCCAGCCGCAAGCTGGAGATCAAGTAAACAGTTTTGAGATTTGAGTTTTGAGAAAAGGAGCTGTTGCAAAACACGAAAACAGAGCGCAAGCTCCCGATCACAACGTAGGGGAGGGCCTTGTGCCAACACCCATAAGAGAGTTTTGAAGCAAAAATGACTTGGTAACTGTCTGATAAGGGTTGGATAAAAGTGGGAGAGAGATACTCGGACCGTGAGTATCTCTCTCTTCTCTATTATTTGTGTAGGTACGTATCCCTGTCTCTCTGTTGGCTTAGTACTCATATTTTGATAGAAAAATGCACCAAAAAAAAGACTCGGGTGCATTTTAGATTTTTCAGGGTGCATTTCCGAAAAAGCAGGGTGCATTTTTCGGAGAGTAGGGTGCATTCCTGAAAATCGGGGTGCATTTTCCCGAGAGTCGGGTGCATTTCTGAAAAACAGGGTGCATTTTGGGAAAGCAGGGTGCATTTTGGGAAAGCAGGGTGCATTTCTCGTTGCCGTGGTTTGCTATGGCCCTTCTACAACAGCCATACACTCGTGCTAAGGAAGATCAAGTTGATACCTGCTGTGATCATACCGCAACCGACAACCACGCCGATTACACCAAGGCCTAGCAATGGGTTAAGAATTACGATCATACCCAGAACACCAAGCAAAAGCCCAAGTATAAGCGCTACCCACCAGTTTGAACCAATCATTTCACCGAATACAAAATCCGGAGATTCTCTTTTGATTTTCAACAGATGAAATGCGTGGACGATACGAATAATACCCAGAGTCAGGATCCACCAACCTGTCAGTAGAACAACAAATACACCGACAGACATTTGGAGCATCGGCGAAGTAGTCAGTATCAGTCCAAAGACCAGGGAAATAATCGAACTCGCAAGGACCCAACCGCTTCGCGGAGCATATTCACGGATACTGAACCATGCAATAATACGCCCGATTCCGTCAATCACCATGGCAAGCCCAAAAATGAACGGAATGACTGATGATGTTTCTACCGGCGTGAAAAAGCAGGTAATGCCAGCAAGGATCATCAGTATTCCAAGAATCACAAACAGGGTTTTTCTTGCTGTCATCACAAACATCTTCCTTCCGAGAAAAACTCTGCTATGGTTTATTCGCCTTTACCCAGATGAGAAAACCAGTTTTTCAGCTCTTCACTCTTCTTCGCAACAGATTCCTTGAAAGCCTCGGAGCGCTCTTCCCGCATCTTTTCCCGGGCCTCTTTGGCCATCTGTTTTTCCACTTCGCGCGCGTGCTCGACCTCCGCTGCGACCTCCGCAGCGTCAAACCTGGTTAGCTTCGCTGTAAGCGCTGTTTCATACTCTTCCTGGGCAAGCAGGATGATGGCCGTCTCGCCGTCAAGAATACTGTCACCGGCTTTCTCCAGCAAAGACGCATTGTCTGCCATGTCGCCGGCGTCAACCGCACCACCGATCAGCATGCCCATGCTGCCTCCCAGCAGTATTCCGAGCGGCCCGCCGAGGATACCGACAAGGCTGCCAATCAGGCCACCGGTCATAGTATCATCACCGGTCGTAGCTCCGTTGACAAAACCGTCCATCACCGAAAGCTTTCCATTTTCCTTCTTTACGATCACTGCCTGGGAAATCGTATAATTGGCATTAGTCGTTTCCCGCTTCAGTTCAGAAAGTGCTTGGTACGCTTCACTTTCGACTTTATAGTTAGCCAAAACCAAATTCTCTTTCATTTCAAACATCCCCTCTGAAATAGAAAGCGCCCCGCGGATGGCAGGGCGCTGTGGTGGTTGTATTATCCTTCGATCTGGATCGTTTTATGCTCCGGAAGCGCCATCGGCTTCTCTTTCGGGAAGTCAAGCGTCAGGACACCGTCCTCAAACTTGGCCTTGACGTCTTCTTCCTTGACATTCTCGCCGATGTAGAAGCTTCTGGTCATGGAACCCGAATACCGCTCCTGATGGACGATCTTACCCTTCTTGTCCTTGCCCTCTTCTTCAAGGCCTTTGGACGCGGTAATCGTCAGGTAGCCGTTCTGCAGCTGCAGATCAATCTGATCTTTCTTGAAGCCCGGCAGATCCACTTTCAGCTCGTAGCCTTCGTCGTGCTCCTTCAGATCCGTCTTCATCACATGAGCCGCATGTTTGCCATACAGCTTGTGATCCACATCGGATTCGAAGCCCCTGAACGGGAAGTCAAACCAGTCATCAAACAAACTCTCTCCAAAAATACTCGGTAACATAAGTCATGCCTCCTTTTGCAATCACTATGTTTGTTACCTGAGCAAGGGG
>ONCI01000047.1 GCA_900316255.1 uncultured Eubacteriales bacterium
GTGGCCCCGCTGGACCATGCTGGCCTTGTAGAGGGCCATGTTGTCCCGCAGGTAGTCAAAGCCCATCTCGTTGTTGGTGCCGTAGGTGATGTCGCAGGCGTAGGCAGCCCGGCGCTCCTCGGGGCTCAGGCCGTGGACGATCAGGCCCACGCTCACGCCCAGGAAGCGGTGCACCTTGCCCATCCACTCGCTGTCGCGGCGGGCCAGGTAATCGTTCACGGTGACGATGTGCACGCCCCGTCCGGTAAGGGCGTTGAGATAGGCGGGGAGCACGGCCACCAGGGTCTTGCCTTCGCCGGTCTTCATTTCGGCGATGCGGCCCTGATGCAGCACGATGCCGCCGATGAGCTGCACCCGGAAGGGCTTCATGCCAAGCACGCGCCAGGCCGCCTCTCTTGCAGTGGCAAAGGCCTCGGGCAGGATATCGTCCATGCTCTCCCCTTCGGCCAGTCTCTTTTTGAACTCCTCCGTCTTCTCCCGGAGCTGGGCGTCGCTCATGGCGGCGAATTTGGGCTCCAGGGCCTCAATGGCGTCCGCGATCGGATTTATCTTTTTCAGCTCCCGGTCGGAATAGCTGCCGAAGAGCTTGGTAAACAGTCCCATAGTTGTGATCCTTCCTGTTTCCTGCATCGGCGCAAGGCGCCGGATGCAGCAGTTTTCCGTTTTGCGTTTTCCGTTTTGAAGCTGATATCTGATGGAAAGGACGGAAAGAATCCGGGATTTCTAACAGATATCCGTATGAGAAAGCAAAAGTCCCGTTCCCTTCGTTCTTCTCAAAACGCAAATCGCAAAGCTCTCATGTTTTCTGGCGATAACAATACAGGGTAGAGTATAGCACATAATTATGAAGAAAAAAAGTAGACCGCCTGCATTTTTGTATTTTCCTTCCCTTGCCGCCCGGGAGGATGTGTGGTAAAATGTCAAATCGTGATGAATAGATTCTCCGGGAGGGATGGACATGTTCCGCATCGGCTTTGACAATGACAAGTATGTGAAGCTCCAGTCCGAGAAGATCCGGGAGCGGATCCTGCATTTCGGCAAGCTCTATCTGGAATTCGGCGGCAAGCTTTTTGACGACTACCACGCCTCCCGGGTCCTGCCGGGCTTCGAGCCGGACAGCAAGGTGAAGATGCTGCTGGAGATGAAGGACGAGGCGGAGATCGTCATCGCCATCTCGGCGGACGATATCGAGCGTTCCAAGCGCCGGGGCGACCTGGGCATCACCTATGACGAGGACACCCTGCGTCTCATCGACGCCTTCCGGGGCATCGGCCTCTTCATCGGCAGCGTGGTCCTCACCCACTACCGGGGCCAGACGCTGGCGGACAAATTCATCAAGCGCCTGGAGGCCCTGGGCATCCGGACCTACAAGCACTACATCATCCCCGATTATCCCTCCAACGTCCCCCTCATCGTCTCCGACGAGGGCTTCGGCAAGAATGACTTTATCGAAACCGAGCGCCGCCTGGTGGTAGTCACCGCCCCCGGCCCCGGCAGCGGCAAAATGGCCACCTGCCTGAGCCAGCTCTACCATGAGCACAAACGGGGCGTGAACGCCGGCTACGCCAAGTTCGAGACCTTCCCCATCTGGAACCTGCCGCTGAAGCACCCGGTGAACCTGGCCTACGAAGCCGCCACCGCGGACCTGGACGACGTGAACATGATCGACCCCTTCCATCTGGAGGCCTACGGGGTCACCACCGTGAACTACAACCGGGACGTGGAGATCTTCCCCGTGCTGGAGGCCATCTTCAAGAGCATCTACGGCGAGAGCCCCTACAAGAGCCCCACGGACATGGGCGTCAACATGGCTGGCCTCTGCATTTCCGACGATGAAGCCTGTCGGGAGGCCTCCAAGCAGGAGATCATCCGCCGCTGGTACGCCGCGGCCGTCTCCGTGAGACAGGGTCTCAGTGACCCCGCCGAGCTACGGAAGATCGAGCTTATCATGAACTCCATGGGCGCAAGCCCCGCGGACCGGCCCGTGGTGGCCGCCGCCCTGAAGCGTGCCGAGGAGACCGGCGGGCCCGCCATGGCCCTGGAGCTGCCCGACGGCAGCATCGTCACCGGCAAGACCACCTCCCTGCTGGGCGCCGCCTCCGCCTGCCTGATGAACGCCATGAAGCAGCTTGCCGGCATCGACAAGAAGCTGCTGCTCATCACCCCCAACATCGTCCAGCCCATCCAGCATTTGAAGGTGGAGCACCTGGGCAACCACAATCCCCGCATGCACACCGACGAGCTGCTGATCGCCCTGTCCGTCTGCGCGGTGACGAATCCCATGGCCGCCTATGCCATCGACCAGCTGGACAAGCTCCGGGGCTGCGAGGCCCACTCCAGCGTCATCCTCTCCCGGGTGGACGAGGAGCTGTTCAAGAAGATCGGCGTGAACATCACCTTCGAGCCCCGCTACCAGGCCAAGAAGCTGTACCATAAATAAAGTGTAAAGAGAAAACTGAAAAGTGAAAAACCAAGGTATTTCCCTTCGGGAAATGGATCATAATCCGTCGCCGCAGGCGACACCGCAGCTTTTCACCTTTCACTCTTCACAGGAGTCTGCGCCATGCTGTCTCTCCGAACATCCGCCAAAAAACGCTCCGGCAGGGTCTTTTCCCTTCCGGAGCGCTTTGCATGCCTTTCTCTGCTGATGCTGGCCGTCCTGCTGTCCGCCTGCGGCGGCGCGGCTGCCCCGGCGGCTGCGACGCCTGCCGTGACCGCGGCGGAAGCCCCGCCGGTTTCCGAGACCGGACCCGCTCCCACGCCGGAGAGCGACGCCGCCCCCGCCTTTGCGCCGGAGGATGCCGGGACGCCTTCCCCGGAGTCTGCGCCCACGGAAGCGCCCACCCCGGAGCCAAGTCCCGAACCCACGCCGGAGCCGACCCCGGAGCCCACGCCAAAGCCCAGCCCCGCCCCCGCGCCGGACGAGAGCTACCTCCCATGTGAGGACGGCCTCTGGTGGAAGCTGGAGGAGGGCAGGCTCCGCATCGCCGGTGTGGGAGATATGATGGATTACGGCGTGTCCCACAACCGGCCGCCCTGGAAGGAATCGGGCTATCCCATCTACACCCTGGAGGTGGCGGAGGGGGTCAGCTCTCTGGGCGCCAACGCCTTTTACAACTGCCTGGATCTCTATCGGGCGGAGCTGCCGGGGAGCCTGCGCAGCATCGGGAACAGCGCCTTTACCTACTGCATTTCCCTGGGCTCCATCAAGCTTCCGGAGGGGCTGGAGACCGTCGGGGAGAGCGCCTTCGGCAACTGCGTGGCGCTGCAGCAGGTCTCCCTGCCGGAGAGCCTGCGCGCCATCGCCGACTACGGCTTCCACAACTGCTCCGATCTCTTTGAGCTGAGTCTCCCCGCCGGCGTGGAAGAGATCGGCGCCTACGCCTTTTTTAACTGCAGGCAGCTCTGCGATCTGGAGCTTTCGGAAAGTCTCCGGCGCGTCGGGGCCTATGCCCTCCGGGGCTGCCTCTGTCTGGGAGACCTGAGCCTTCCGGAGGGGATCGAGCAGATCCCCGAGGGCATGTTCTACGAGTGCGGCGCCCTGCGGCATCTGCAGCTCCCCGCCTCCCTCCGGGAAGTGGGCGACCACGCCTTCTACGGCTGCGTGGTGCTGACCGACGTCTCCTTCGCCGGCACCGAGCGCCAGTGGGAAGCCATCTCCGTGGGAGAGCGCTGCGACGCCCTGCTGGAGGCGAACGTGGTTTTCGGGGAAGAGCCATAATCAGGGTCGCCTCCGGCATCCGCGGACGGTCCCTGTGCTTCCCCCAGCGGGGGAAGCTCCCTCCAGTGCGCACACTGGAGGGTGATGAGGGGGATGATCGGATCGATGCCAACGGTGGGGGAAATACGGCTTTTCTTTCTCCCTCACCTGTCAGCTTCGCTGACATCCTCCCCCGCTGGGGGAAGAACAGAGGCCGCGGCACATTCGCAACTGTGTACGAATGTGCCGCGGCTTTCTCTTTTGTGATCCCTCTTCCGCCGGGAGGGGCAAGCCCCTCCCCTGCGGCGGGACGGAACAATACACGCAGGGACGAGCATCGCTCGTCCGTCTCACCCGTCCATGTTTCCTCCGCGGGGACCTGCAGCGGCCGACCAATGGTCGGCCCAACGGTTTGTGCGGCGCAAGGAAAAGGCGCATCCCCGTCCCCGCCGCAGGTGTGATCTTCTTTCCGGCGAAAACTCCCTCCCGAAGGCTAATGCTTTCGGGAGGGAGTTTTCTGTTCAAAAGAGCGCGATATTGCTGTCGGTGCGGGATTCGGTGCCGCCTACCAGCACGCCGCTTGGGAGCCGCAGGATCATCTGGCCCCGGCCGAAGGAGCCGGTGTCCAGATCCACGCGCACCCGGTGGCCCATGCGCCGCAGGGCCCGGGCCAGCTCGGGATCAAAACGGCTCTCCACGGTGACGCTGCCGTCCCGCATCCACTGGAAGCGGGGGGCGTCCAGGGCCTGCTGGGGGTCCATGGCAAAGTCGATGTGGTTCATCACCACCTGCACATGGCCCTGGGGCTGCATGTAGCCGCCCATGACCCCGAAGGGGCCTGCCGGTAGACCGTCCTTCATGAGAAAGCCGGGGATGATGGTGTGGTAGCTGCGCTTGCCCGGCCGGAGGACGTTGGCAGCTTTGGGATCCAGGGAGAAGTCCGCGCCCCGGTTCTGCAGGGCGATACCGGTGCCCTCCACCACGATGCCGGAGCCGAAGCCCATGTAGTTGGACTGGATGTAGGAGACCAGGTTCCCCTCCCCGTCGCCGCAGCAGAGATAGACCGTGCCGCTCTTCGGCGGGAGGCCGGGGCCGTAGTCCCGGGCAAAATCTCCCAGCTCCCGGGCGCGCTCCGCGCCGTATTCCGGGGCGAGGAGCCGATGATAGTCCAGCTCCATGCACCTGGGGTCCGTGACGTAGCGGAAGGCGTCGGCAAAGGCCAGTTTCAGGGCCTCGATCTGCCGGTGGGCGGTGAGGGCGCAGTCCCGCTCCGGAAAGTCAAATTCCTTCAGGATGTTCAGGGCCATCAGGGCCGTGATGCCCTGGCCGTTGGGCGGGATCTCGCAGACCTCAAAGCCCCGGTAGTTCACCCGGATGGGCTCCACCCACTGCGGCGCATAGGCCGCCAGGTCCTCATAGCGGAGGTAGCCGCCGAATTTGCGGCTCTCGGCGTCGATCTTCCGGGCAAGGGCGCCCCGGTAGAAGCTCTCCCCTTCCGTCGCGCCGATCTCCCGCAGGCTGTCGGCGTGGTCCGGCAGGCGGACCAGCTCTCCCGCCTCCGGGGCCCGGCCCTCCGGGGCGAAGGTGCGAAACCAGGGAGCAAAGCAGGGCTCGGTGAGCCGCTCTTTATAGATCCGATAAGCGCTCTGCCAGGACTGGGCCAGGTTCGCCGCGCAGGGGTAACCCTCCCGGGCATAGCGCTCCGCGGGGGCGAGGTTTTCCGCCAGACTCCTCCGCCCGAAGCGCTTTGTGATGGCCGCCCAGGCGCCCACGGCGCCCGGCACCGTCACCGGCGTCCAGCCGTGGCGGGGCATTTTGCCCTCCGCGTCCCGGTGCTGGGCGAGGACCTTGTCCGCGTCAGCCAGCATGGGGGCCGGGCCACTGGCGTTCAGACCGAAGAGCCTGTGCTCCTTCTCGCTCCAGATGAGGGCGAAGGCGTCGGAGCCCAAGCCGTTGGCGGTGGGCTCCACCACCGTGAGGGCGGCGGCTGCCGCCACGGCGGCGTCCATGGCGTTGCCGCCCTGCCGCAGGGCCTCCAGGCCCGCGGCGGATGCCTGGGGTGTGGAGCAGTTCACCATCCCGCCCCGGGCATAGAGGGGAAAGCGCTGGGAGGGATAGCGCTGGGCCAGTGGATCAAATTGCTTCGGCATGGCAGATGCTCCTTTCCGGGGAGAGCTTGTCTCTGCTTGCAGACCGCTGTCTTCAGAGCAGCCTCGCAGAGTTCGCGTCCGCAGACGCGAAGAAAGTTCGATCCGTCTTTTGCGGGGGCGTGTACCTCGCAAAAGACACCTCTCACCCTGCAAGTGTGCGAGCGTCTCACGCAAGCGAGTGCGCGCAGCAGGGTGCAGCCTTTATGCTTGCAAAGTCTTTTGGCTTTGCAAGCAGTTATTCTGCGCCCGTGACGGTGACGTTTTTCAGCAGGGTCAGGGCAGGGATGCGCATGCTGTCATACTGGGCCTGCTCCACGCTCATGGAAAAGTCCTTCACGAAGTCCAGCATGGAGCCGGAGACGGAGCCGCCGGAGACGGGGGTCACGGTGTCGCCGTCGTGCCAGTAGCCCAGGCGGATCTCGCCGAAGATGTCGCCTGTCATGGCGTCCACCTGGAAGTCGGAGAACTCCACCGCCTCCAGATAGCTTCCCCGGCGCAGCTCCTCCTCGGTCTTGGTGCCGCCGCTGACCTCGATGTTGGTGGGGTTAAAGCTGTTTTCCAGGCCCATATAGCTGGCGAACATCCGTCCGCCCAGGATCTCCTTCGGCACGCTCTCCTCCAGCAGAGCGGTGTCCCGGATGGGGGCGCCCTCGGCGTCAAAGCCCCGGTTGCGGGAGGAGTTGGGCAGGGTCCTTCTGGCATAGACGTTCACCCTGTCGCCCCGGATGTCCTCGGCGATGGGCTGACCCACGGTCCAGTCGCTGAGCTTGCGGAAGATCATGGCCGCGTTGCAGCGGTCCACAAAGTACTCATAGATGCTGCAGGCGTCAGAGCCGGAGAAGAGCACGTCCGCCTTCTCCAGATTGGGGGTGGGGCGGGTGACGAGCCGGTCCCGGCCGTAGGCCATGGCCTTGCCCAGGTCCCGCTTCAGGGCCTCGCTGTCACAGCTGCCGCTGGTAAAGTTGCGGTACAGCTCGATCTCGTGGCCGTCCCGGCGGGCGTTCACCACCACCTCGATCATGCTGTCGGGGTAGCGCTCGGTGATGTCCACGCCCTCGGAGTTGAGGAAGCGCCGGATCTTGTCGCTGACAAAGATCTCATAGCTGTTCACGTCCTCGTTCTCCGTCTCGGGGAGAGAACGCATGGTGCGGATGAAGTCCTCCGCGATGGCAGCGGTGTCGGAGGCATCCGTCATGGGCTGACCCGCCCGGGGCGGGTTCAGGGGATAGGGCCGGTTTTTCACCAGCGTGGCCCGGTAGGCCAGGTCGGAAATGAGCTTCTTCGCCTCCTCCAAGGTCGCGGTGGGGGGAAGCTCCGCCGACGCGCTGCCCATGAATTTGCCGTCCTCAATGAGCTGATAGACCTTGATCTGGATATGCTCCACGTTCTTGGCCCGGTTCTGATCCAGGGCATGGCGGATGAAGTAGAACTCCCAGCCCCGGTTCTGCACGTCGCTGAGTTCCCAGGCGTGCACGCCGGACTCCTTCAGCAAAGATACGATCTGTTCCAGCATTATCCCAGCCTCGCTTTCGTCTTCAGATAGGGGCCGCCGTCAGAGACCTTGACCCATTCCTTGTAGCCCTTGCCGCAGCCGCCGCTGCCAAAGACCTGCCGGTCCGGGGAGAGCATGGAGATGTTCCCCAGCAGGTCCGGCACATAACCGGTCATGATGATGGGGGCCACGATCCGGCCGGTGAGCTTGCCGTGCTTGATCTCCCGGCCCATCTTGATGATGCACTGGATGCCCCAGTGCTTGGGGTCCTCCATGCCGCTCTCCATGCCCTCCAGCAGGAAGCCGTCCTCGATGGAGGCGATCATGTCCTCCAGAGAATCGCTGCCGGAGTCGAAGATGGTGTTGGTCATGCGGGTGTAGGCCTTGTGCTCAAAGTTCTCCCGCTTGCCGTTGCCGGTGGGCTGCACACCCAGGCGCAGGGCGCTGAGGGCGTCGCAGATGCCGGTCTTCAAAATGCCGTGGTCGATCTCGATCACGTCCCCGGCCAGGGTGCCCTCGTCGTCAAAGGCGTAGCTTGTCACATTCTCGGCGCAGAGGGCGCCCTCGTGCATGGTGACAAGGTCGCTGCCCACCCGTTTTTCGATATACTCCTTGCCCAGGGCCCGGTTCTTCACGAACATGTCCATCTCCACGCCGTGGCCGAAGGCCTCGTGGGCGATGAGGCCCGTGACCTCCGGAGAGGCGATGATCTCATACTCGCCGGGCTCGATACGCTCCGCGTCCAGCAGCTCCAGGGCGATCTTTACGGCCTTCTCCGCCGCGGGCTCCAGGTCCTCGAAGAGTTCCGGTCCGCCCAGACCGGAGACGCTCTCATAGCCGATCTGGTTGCGGCCCTCCCGCATGGCCACGGCGGCCACGCTGCCCTCGCTGTAGACGTAGCTCTGGCTCATGTCCCGGTTCCGGGTGAGGAAGAGCTTGGAGATGTGGGTGGACTGGGCCGAGGCCATGCACTCGATCAGTTCCTCGGACAGCTCGCCCATCTTGTCGATGAGGGCGCTGAGCTTTTCCACCAGGGGCTTTGCGTCGGTCTCCTCGGGCAGCTGCTCCGCCTCCTTCTCCACGAAGAGGCTGCAGGGCTCATCGGGCAGGGGCGGCGTGGGATAGCTCTCCACCCCGGCCTTCGCCAGGAGCGCCAGCTGGGCATCGATGGCCTCCCGGATCTCCCGGGCGGCTTCCTCGGGCTTTTCCGGGTCGAAGCCGTTCAGGGCGTACTCGCTGTACTGGCCGTTTTTGCTCACGCGCACCACCACGCCCCGCTCGGTGGTCATGGTCTCGCTGCCCACAGACCGGGCGTGCCGGGAGATGCGGACGCTGAGGCCCTTGGAGTCGGTGGCCAGAATGCTCACGTAGTCATAGTCCGGCTGCAGCAGCCCGAGCAGCTTCTGCAGGCCCGGCTTGATCCCGCTCAGATAAGCGGAAAAGGGTGCTTTCATAGGCGTATTCCTCCTTTTTTGCAACTGCGAAACGCGTTTCTCAAGCGACTTGTCGTCCTCTGTGCTGCAAGGGTCGGCGTTCGCTTGCGACTTTCGCAATCGGCATGGTCGTTCTTTTGCATTATACCAAGGCAAAGGGCCTTTGTAAAGCAAAAGGCCATATGGGAGGGACACAGCAGGATACCGGGCCGGATCGCGGAAGGTGAAGCAAGCTCCGCTCTGCCTTGGCTCGGGGAGGCGAAGGATAACCGGGATCTCAGCCGCTGTTCCCTCCGCGTTTCCGTCTGCCGCAAGCTTTTGGTCGCAAGCACACGCTTTTGCTTGCGGGAAGCGGGGCTCTGTAGTAAACTGGTTTCAGGAAACAACGACCCGTCAAAACACAGGAAAGGAAGGGTTTGCCATGAAACAAGGAAAGAAGCCTTTGAGTGTCTTGCTCTCGCTGCTTCTCTGTGTCTCCCTCTTCCCCGTCGCCCTGGCCGAGGAGCCGGAGGGCAGCATCGCCCCTGTGGCGACAGACGGCGATGGAGCCATTGCTCAGGTCGGAGACGAGCCGCAGGCGGAAGCCGCTTCCGGTCTGTGCGGTGAGCATCTCAGCTGGTCTTTGGACGAGAGCGGCGTGCTCCTTATCTCCGGCACCGGAGACATGTGGAGCCGCAGCACGGAGACTCCCCTTTGGGAAGACTTCAGGGATCGGATCTTCTCCGTGGTGATGGAACACGGCATCACCGGCATTGGGAACTGTGCTTTTCAGGACTGCCAGAACCTGAGCAGCGTGTCGATCCCGGACGGCGTGAGAGAGATCGGTTTCTATGCCTTCGCGTCCTGCTCCTCTCTGACCGCGCTGACGATCCCGGAGGGGGTGCAGGTCCTGGGCTATTTCCCCTTCCAGGACTGCTCCGCGCTGACCGAAATCTCGATCCCGGGCAGTGTGGCGCGCATCACCCCCCATCTCAACGGACAGGGTCTCTTTGGGGGCTGTGACAGTCTGCGGGAGATCCGCTTTGGCGGGACTGTGGCCGCATGGGAGGCTCTCGGCGCAAATGCCGACCGCTACCGGGTCACCGTACACTGCAGCGATGGGGACATTGCCGCCGCTGCTGCCGCTTCCTGCGGAGACGCTCTGACCTGGAGTCTCAGCGAGGAGGGCGTGCTCAGCATTGCGGGCAGCGGCGATATGTGGGATTTTGAACAGGCTGCGTCCCCCTGGTATGAAAGCAGCGGCCAGATTCGATCCCTGTGTATCGCTTCCGGCGTGACCGGCATCGGCGACTATGCCTTCGCCTGGTGCTGGAATCTGAAAGAGGCGGAAGTTCCGGTCACCCTCTCCCGGATCGGAGACCATGCCTTTGAAAGCTGCTCTGCTCTGGGAAGCCTTGCCCTCCCGGAGGGGCTCCGCTCCATCGGAGCTTTTCCCTTTTCCGGCTGCACCAGTCTTGCACAGCTCCGCATTCCGGAGAGCGTGACGGACATCGATGCCGACGCCTTCTCCCTCTTCTCCGGCCTGCTCCGCGTAACGCTCCCGAGAGATCCGGGGAACGGCGCCGCGCTGGACTTTTGTGATTGCCGTGGCATGACGGACATCGAATACACCGGAACCATGGCGCAATGGCAGCAGCTCACGGTGCTGTATCCCCGGGCTCAGGTCACGATCCACTGCAGCGACGGGGAGATCCCGCCTGTGTCTCCCGACCGCTGCGGAGACGAACTGAGCTGGAGCCTCAGCAGCGAGGGCGTTCTCAGCATCGAAGGCAGCGGCGACATGTGGGATTTCCCGAAAGGGACCGCCCCCTGGTATGACAGCTGCGCACAGATCCGCCAGGTCCTTCTTCCCCCTGGCTTGACCGGTATCGGCGCATATGCCTTCAGCGAATGTTTTCAGCTTTCCGGGCTGACACTTCCGGAGGGTCTGAGAAGGATCGGCGCGTGCGCCTTTCGCTCCTGCACAGCTCTCACCGGGATCACGATCCCGGCTGCGGTGACAAGCCTTGCTCCCGGCGCTTTCGAGTATTGCCAAAGTCTTGCGGAGATCTGTGTCGCGCCGGATAATCCCTGCCTGTTCTCCGAGGACGGTGCACTGTACGACAGGGAAACCGGGACGCTGCTGTGCTGGCCCTGTGCAAAAAGCGGCGCCGCTTTGATCCCGGATGGGATGACCCGTATCGGTGACGGTGCTTTCGGCTTCTGCGCCGGGCTCACCGGGCTCATCCTGCCGGAGGGACTGCTCTCCATCGGAGACTCCACCTTTACAGAGTGCCGCGCGCTGACAGCTGTGACCCTTCCGGCCAGCGTCACACACCTGGGTTCTCTTTCCTTCTCCTTCTGCTCCGCACTCCGGGAGATCCGCTTCTGCGGTCCCGCCCCCGATGCAGGCGGTTTCGTCTTTTACCGGGTCAGCGCTACAGCCTATTACCCTGCCGGCGACCCCTCCTGGACTGCGGAGAGACGCCAAAGCTACGATGGGAATATCACCTGGGTGCCCTATCTGCCCGGGGATGCCAATGGGGACGGATCCCTTGACATTCTGGATCTGGTGCGGCTGAGCAAGCATCTGGCCGGTGCGGATGCGGCGGTGAACGGGATTTCTGCCGAACTGAACGGAGATGGCCAGCTCACAGTCCGGGATCTGGTCCGCCTGCGGAGGCTCCTGGTGGGCGAGCCCGGCTGAAAAATCAAAACATACCCCCATGATATTGGCGGATCCGCCCCGGGAAGGGTGCGGATCCGCCAATATCACATCTGCATGGGAGCACAAAAAAGCGCCCCTTCCCGTTTGGGAAGGGGCTAAAGAAAAGCAATCCTGATGAATCAATCAAATGTGGATCTGCCATGGGCCGGCAGACGACGCCGCGCGCGTCTTCTGCTCTTTGCCCTGATCGGTGTTCCGCCCAGCCTTATGGAGGGCAAACGCCGATTCATTCGCCTTCGGCATCTTCCGGAAAAATTGTGCCCTGATTTCGTCCCTTCTTCTTGCAATACACAAAGTATTTCTGCGAAGAAGCGCCTTTCTCAGGCCTCAATTTTTCTCGCAACCTGCTCTTGCCTTATGAATCATCGTCTGCCAAAAGTGAGTGGATGGCTGGCGCTGCTGCCCGGCCAGCGTCCGGCAACGAGGCCGCCGGCGGCCCGCAAGGAAACGGTTCTTGCTTTCCGGGTTCGCGCGAGATCTTCGGGGAGGGCGCCTGGTTGATCAGGCCCGCGCTCTTCTCGCCGGAGATACGCGCCTGGTGCCGATCGCACCGATGGGATGCCGCCCATCTCCAGTGCCGCGCAGTCTACCACCGAAAATCGGATTTGTCAATGAATAAATTGTGAATTCTTGGAAGCGCCGGCCCCGCTCCCGGGAAACGCGGCTCCTTCCGGTCCGCCGGTTTTCTCAACCGTTGGTTGGTTTTTCTCCAATGAATTGGTTCTGGACCTTTGCCTCTCCATGGTCTATACTACAGTCGAACCGGTTCCAAGACTACAGACAAGGAGCACAGCCTTATGAATATCGGCACAAAAATCAAACAGTTGAGAAAAGAGAAGAAAGTGACCCAGGAACAGCTGGCGGAGTATCTGCACATCTCCTCCCAGGCCATCAGCAAATGGGAGACCGGCGTCTCCAGCCCGGATCTGGATCAGCTGCCCAGGCTTGCCATCTTTTTCGGGACCTCCCTGGATAACCTGCTGGACTTTGACCAGAGCCAGGTGGACGCGGCGGTGGAGGCGCTGATCCGGGAGAGCGGAAGGGGCGGAAAGGATCCCGCGGCGTCTGAAGCCTTTCTGCGCAAGGCCCTGGAAAAATACCCCAACAACGACCTGCTGATGACCTGCATCCTGGAGGATATGCAGGAGCAGAACGGCGACAAGTCCCGCAGCGCGGAGATCCTGGAGATCGGAGAGCGGATCCTGGCCTGCACGAAGGACGACGAGCTGAAGATCGACGTGCTGCGCATCCTGGCGGAGACCTACCACGGTCTGGGCAAGCAGGCCATGGCCGAAGCCTACCTGGCCAGGATCCCGGCCCTGCATTTTCAGTACTATGAGATCGCGGCGGCCATCCGGAGCGGCAAAGCGCGGCTGGAGGAAGTGGAAAAAGCCGAGTCCCTGTGCATCGACAAGCTGATCTGCATGCTTTGGATGCGGAGGGAAGAGGCCGACGCCCGGGGGAAAGCGGAGCTGGACCGGCAGGCCCGGGAGATGTTTGCGTTTTTCAAGACCTGGCCCATGTACCGGGAGATCACCGAGATCATGGAGGGTCTCTGGACCGAGGGGAGCATCATGCAGATCTATCAGTAACGGGATACGAAGAGGCGGGCGAATCCACAGAATTCGCCCGCCTTTTCTTATTCTGTTTTCCTCAAAACGCAAAGCTATTTCCTCTCCGCCGTGTCGATGCTCTTGCCGAAAACGAAGAAGCGCTGGTACAGGAACTCCGTCACCAGATTGCAGAGCATGTTGAGCCCGTCGGCAAAGACGGGGCTCCAGCCCGCCGTCTCGGTGAGGTAC
>ONCI01000070.1 GCA_900316255.1 uncultured Eubacteriales bacterium
CACGCTTCCTCTTCCCATTTGTGTCGCTTTGTGGTAGAATGTTGAATGCATAATAGGGTTAGTCCGTGAAGCGACGGCCGGGAAGGACCGACAGACGGGCACCTAAGTATTTGGAGGATAAGAGAGAATGATTGCACACGGAAAAGAGATCAAGGTTTTCGCCGGAAACTCCAACCCCGAACTGGCGAAGGCCATCTGTTCCGAGCTTTTCATGGGCCTGGGCAACTCCGCCGTTTCCCAGTTCGCCGACGGCGAATGCTCCATTTCCGTCTATGAACCCGTCCGCGGCAAGGACGTTTTTATCGTGCAGTCCACCTGCAACCATGTCAATGACAACCTGATGGAACTGCTCATCATGATCGACGCCATGCGCCGTGCCTCCGCCGGACGCATCACCGCCGTGATCCCCTACTTCGGCTATGCCCGGCAGGACCGCAAGGCCAAGAGCCGCGATCCCATCTCGGCAAAGCTGGTGGCAAACCTCATTACCGCCGCCGGCGCGGACCGGGTATTGACCATGGACCTGCACGCCGCCCAGATCCAGGGCTTTTTCGACATCCCCGTGGATAACCTCATGGGCGCCAATCTCTTCGTCAAGCACTTCACCCACCTTTTCGGCAAGGGCAATGAGGACGTGATGGTGGTCTCCCCCGATGTGGGCAGCACCGCCCGGGCCCGGAACTTCTCCATGAAGCTGGGCTGCAACATGGCCATCGTGGACAAGCGCCGGGAGAAGGCCAACCAGAGCGAGGTCATGAATATCATCGGCAACGTGGAAGGCAAGACCTGCATCCTGCTGGACGACATCGTGGACACCGCCGGTTCTCTCTGCGGAGCTGCCAAGGCCATCAAGGAGCTGGGCGGCGCCAAGGAGGTCTATGCCTGCGCCACCCACGGCGTGCTCTCCGGCCCCGCGCTGGACCGCATCGAGCAGAGCTGCATCAAGGAGCTGCTGTTCCTGGACACCATCCCCTATCCCAAGGACAAGCCCATGTGCGACAAGATCCACTATCTCAGCACCGCCCCCGTCTTCGCCGAGGCCATCCGCCGTATTTACGAGGAAGTCTCCATCTCCAGCATCTTCGACAACGTCAACAATTAAAGAAATAAGGAATGATGAATAGGGAAGAAGTGTGGTGTCCGCTTCGCGGACGGATTTGAATCATCGCCGAAGGCGATACCATAACGCTTCACGCTTCACGCTTCACTTCCGAAGGATATTCTATGTTGTTTTCATCCAGGGGCGGTCCCGAATGGCTTGTGGTGTTCCTGGGCAATCCCGGCCTCAAGTATGAGGGGACCCGCCACAACGCCGGCTTCATGACCGCCGACGCCCTCAGCAAAAAGAAGAACATCGCCATCAACAAGGCCCGCTTCCAGGCCCTGACCGCCCAGGCGGATCTGGGCGGAGCCAGGGTGCTGCTGATGAAGCCCCAGACCTATATGAACCTCTCCGGCCAGGCGGTGAGCCAGGCGGCCCGCTTCTACAAGATCCCGCCGGAGCGGGTGCTGGTGGTGTCGGACGATGTGAGCCTCCCCGTGGGGAAGCTGCGCATCCGCACCAAGGGCTCCGCCGGCGGCCACAACGGGCTCAAAAACATCATCGCCCTGCTGGGAACGGAGGACTTCCCCCGGATCCGCCTGGGCGTGGGCGCTCCGCCCCACCCGGAGTATGAGATGATGGACTGGGTCCTCTCCGCCTTTCACGGCCAGGACGCCGAGGATATGGCGAAGGCCGCCCAGCGGGCGGCCGAGGCCGTGGAGTGCTTCATCGAAAAGGGCCCGGACAAGGCCATGAACCAGTATAATACCAAGTGAATACTGAAGACTGAAAAATGAATAGTGAATAATGGCGGGATCGCGCCAAAGCCGTGATAGATCATAATCCGTCGCGAAGCGACACCATAATTCTTCATTCTTCAGTTTTCAATATTCATTTTCATGTGCTGTGTATTGTTTCGAAAAATCAAACATATAAGGAGGCTGTTTCATGAAGAAAAGCTGCATCGCCATGCTTCTGGCCGGTGGGCAGGGTTCCCGTCTCTATGCCCTCACCCAGAACGTGGCAAAACCCAGCGTCCCCTTCGGCGGGAAATACCGCATCATCGACTTCCCCCTGTCCAACTGCGCCAACTCCGGCATCGACACCGTGGGTGTGCTGACCCAGTACAAGCCCCTTCAGCTCAACTCCTACATCGGCACCGGCCAACCCTGGGACCTGGACGTGTCCGACGGCGGCGTGTACATTCTGCCCCCTTACCTGGGCGCCCACGAGCAGGGCTCCTGGTTCACCGGTACGGCCAACGCCATCTTCCAGAACCTGGCCTTCATCGAGAACTACGATCCCGATAATGTGCTGATCCTCTCCGGCGACCATATTTATAAGATGGACTATGCCGACATGCTGCGGGAGCATCTGGAGCATGACGCTGCCCTCACCATCGCCGTGCAGCAGGTCTCCCTGGAGGAGGCCACCCGCATGGGCATCATGAACGTGGGCGACAACGGCTATGTCTGCGAGTTTGAGGAGAAGCCCAAGCATCCCAAGAGTGATCTGGCCTCCATGGGCATCTACATCTTCAACTGGCAGAAGCTGCGCAAGTACCTGATCGAGGATGACGCCGACCCCAACTCCAGCAAGGACTTCGGCAAGAACATCATCCCCAACATGCTCAACAACGGCGAGAAGCTCTGGCCCTACCGCTTCAAGGGCTACTGGCGCGACGTGGGCACCATCACCAGCCTCTGGGACGCCAACATGGACATGCTCTCCACCACCCTCATCAACCTCTACGATCCGGATTGGCCCATTTCCTCCCGCAGCCCCGTCTGCCCGCCGCATTACACCGGCAAGGACGCCGAGATCATCCACTCCATCGTCACCGAGGGCTGTGAGATCGAAGGCCATGTGGAAAACTCCGTGCTCTCTCCCTCCGTCCGCGTGGGCAAGGGCGCGAAGGTGCTCTACAGCGTGCTGATGCCCGGCGCCACGGTGGAGCCCGGCGCCGTGGTGGAATATGCCATCGTGGGTGAGAACAGCACCATCAAGGCCGGCGCCCATGTGGGCACCGAGCCCGACGGATCCGAGGGCTGGGGCGTTGCCACCTGCGGCCCGGACGTCACCATTCCCGCCGGAGCGGTGGTCCCCGCTGCGGCCATGATCTATTCCGGAGAGGAGGTCTGAACCATGAGAGATTATCACGGCATTATTTTCGCCTATCATGATGAACCCGCCCTGCGGGATCTGACCGCCAACCGCACCGCTGCCTCCCTGCCCTTCTGCAGCCGCTACCGCCTCATCGACTTCGCCCTTTCCTCCCTGCGCAACGCCGGGATCCTGGACGTGGGCGTCATCATGCAGCGGGACTATCAGTCCCTGCTTGACCACATCGGCAGCAGCAAGGCCTGGGATATGAGCCGCAAGCACGGCGGACTGCGCATGCTGCCGCCCTTCGGCCTGCCCCAGTACCATACCGGCAACTACAACGGCACCATCGAAGCCCTGAACGCCGTCTCCACTTACATCCGCCGCATCCCCCAGAAGCACGTGGTGCTGCTGCTGGGCAACATGGCCGCCAACATCGACCTGGACGCCGTCATCCGCCAGCATGAAAAGGCCGGCACCGACGCCACCGCCATCTGCGCGGGCCAGGGCCTGGAGAGCAGGCACAGCAACTACCTGCCCGGCGAGGACGGTCTGGTCCAGTACATCGACCTGTTCCGCACCGGCGAGGCCAAGGGCATCCCCTCCCTGGAGGGCTATGTATTCAACAAGGACAAGCTCCTGGAGCTGATGGACGTCTGCCAGACCCGCAACCTCTTCCGCTTCCACCAGGATGCCATGACCTACTTCCTCTACGAGGCCCACGGCAAGATGGACATCTATGTCCACCCCGGCTACGCCCGCATCATCCGCACTGTGGACGAGTACTACGCCGCCAGCAAGGACGTGCTGCGTCCCGAAGTGCGCCGCGAGCTCTTCCCGGCGGACCGGCCCGTGCGCACCAAGATCCACGAGGATGTGAGCACCTACTACGGCGAGCAGGCCAAGTCCCGCAACAGCCTGGTGGGCGACAACTGCATCATCGACGGCGAGATCGAGGACTGCATCATCTTCTCCGGCTGCCACATCGGCGCCGGGGCCAAGCTCAAGGGCTGCATCCTCATGCGCGACTGCGTGGTGGGCGAGAACGCCAGGCTGGAGTACATCATCTCCGATAAGCAGGCCGTGTTCTCTCCCGGCAGCGTCCTCATCGGCAGCCCCAATCTGCCCACTGTCGTCCCCAAGGACGGCCGCATTTAAGTTTTTAGTTTCTGGTTTTTGGTTTTTAGGGGAAGACGGTCCAAACAGACAGCGTTTCTACCGGCTCTCCTAAAAACTAAATTCTAAAAACTAAAAACTCCAAAAAACCTTTGGAGGTATTTTCCCGAATGATTGCACAAATTTCCCGCGACGAAGTGCGCAGCGCCATCGAAGACAAGCTCTGTGCCTACTTCGCCACCACTTCCGCCGCCGCCACCGACGAGCAGGTCTTCCGGGCCACCGCCATGGTCATTCGCGAGATCATGAGCCGCTTCCTGGCCGCGGAGGATCCCCGCCACGCCGAAAAGGAAGTCCACTATATGTCCATGGAGTTCCTGATGGGCCGCAGCCTGATGAAGAACGCCTTCAACCTGGGCATTTCCGAGGCGGTCACCGGCGCGCTGGAGGATCTGGGCCGCAGCGCCACCGATATTTTTGAAGAAGAGCCCGACGCAGGCCTGGGCAACGGCGGTCTGGGCCGTCTCGCTGCCTGCTACATGGACAGCATGGCTACCCTGGGCCTGGAGGCCACGGGCTATTCCATCTGCTACGAGCTGGGCATTTTCCGCCAGCGCTTCCAGGACGGCAAGCAGACCGAGGTCGCCGACAACTGGAAGATCGCCGCGGACAGCTGGCTGATCCCCCGCTATGAGGACGCGGTGGAAGTCCGCTTCGGCGGTCAGATCTCCCCCCGCTGGGACAGCTTCGGCCACTATCACGCCGAGCACACCGGCTATGACGCGGTCATCGCCATTCCCCGGGATATGCTCATCGCCGGCTACGGCGGCAAGGAGATCAACACCCTCCGCCTCTGGGACGCCAAGAGCCCCAACTCTCTGGACATGTACCTCTTCTCCGAGGGCGACTATGTGAAGAGCATGGAGCAGCGCACCATGGCCGAGGTCATCACCAAGGTGCTCTACCCGGCGGACGATCACATCGAGGGCAAGACCCTGCGCCTCAAGCAGCAGTACTTCTTCGTCTCCGCCACCGCCCAGGACGTGGTGCGCAAGCATATCCGGAAGTGGGGCGATATCCGCAGCTTCCACAAGCACCACACCATCCAGATCAACGACACCCACCCCACCCTGATCATCCCCGAGCTGATGCGGCTCTTTATGGATGAATGCGGTCTGGGCTGGGACGAGGCCTGGGAGATCGTGCGCCAGAGCGTGGCCTACACCAACCACACCGTCATGAGCGAGGCGCTGGAGAAATGGCCCCAGGAGCTGGTGCAGAAGCTGCTGCCCCGTCTGTGGGAGATCATGTGTGAGATCAACCGCCGCTGGTGCGATTACCTGGTCTACAACTTCAACTGGGACGAGCGGGTTGGCCGCAACCTGATCATCCGGGACGGAAAGGTCCACATGGCCAACATGTGCCTGGCCGCCTGCTACAAGGTCAACGGCGTCTCCCGTCTCCACGGCCAGATCCTGAAGGACGACCTGTTCCATGATATCTACACCCTGCGGCCCGAGCGCTTCACCCATGTCACCAACGGCATCGACCATCGCCGCTGGCTGGCCCAGATCAACCCCGGCCTCCATGGGCTCATCACCGAGCTAATCGGCGACGAGTATCTGACCAAGCCCGAGGAGCTCATCAAGCTGGCCGACTTTGCCGATGACAGCGAGGTCCGCGCCCGCTACAACGCCATCAAGCACCGCAACAAGGAGCGCTTCGCCGCGTTCTTGAAGCGCAACCAGAACCTCGCCTTCAATACCGAGGCCGTCATGGACGTGCAGGTAAAGCGTCTGCATGAGTACAAGCGCCAGCTGCTCTGCGCCATGAGCATCGCCAGTCTCCAGATGCAGCTGCACGACAATCCCAATATGGATTTCGTGCCCCGCACCTTCGTCTTCGGCGCCAAGGCCGCCGCGGGCTACAAGACCGCCAAACGCATCATCGAGCTGCTGCTCTCCATGGCGGACGACGTGAACAACGATCCCGTCTGCAAGGGCAAGCTCCAGGTGATCTTTGTGGAGAACTACCGGGTCTCCGCGGCCGAGGCCATCGTGCCCGCCGCCAACGTCTCCGAGCAGATCTCCACCGCCGGCAAGGAGGCCTCCGGCACCGGCTGCATGAAGCTCATGATGAACGGCGCGGTGACCATCGGCACCCTGGACGGCGCCAATGTGGAGATGTACGAGCGGCTGGGGGACGAGAACATGTTCCTCTTCGGCCTGCACACCGAGGACATCGCCCGCATCCGCCGGCAGGGCTACGATCCCAACGCCGCGGCCAACGCCGACTGGGAGATCATGCGGGTGCTCAACCGCTTCCGGGAAGGCTTCCGGGACGGCAAGAGCTACTCCGACCTGGTGTCCGGCCTGCTCTACGGCGGCGACCCCTACATGCTCATCGCCGACTACCGGCCCTATGTGGACTGCCAGCGCAGACTCTACGACCGGATCCGCGACGCCGACGAGATGGCGCGCCTCGGCATCATGAACACCGCCCAGAGCGGCTTCTTCGCTGCCGACCGGGCCATCGAGGAATACGCCAAGGACATCTGGAACGTCAAGTAAACAGCAAACAAGCGCCGGGAGACCGGCGCTTGTTTGAGTGAAAAGTGAAAAAGGAAAAGTGAAGAGTTTCGGTGTCGCCTGCGGCGACGGATTTCAATTCATCACGCCGCAGGCGTGATTCCACAACTCTTCACTCTTCTCTCTTCACTATTCACTATCAGGGAGGAAACCATGATCCTTCAGGATCCAAAGCGCATCGCCGTCATCGGCGGGATGAATATGGATATCGGCGGCAGGGCCGCCGGCACGCTGCAGATGCGGGACTCCAACCCCGGCGTGGTGAGCCTGCGGCCCGGCGGCGTGGGGCGCAACATCGCCCAGAACCTGCGCCTGCTGGGAGCGGAGGTGAGCCTGGTCTCCGCCGTGGGGGACGACGCCTTCGGACGGGAGCTGCAGGCAAGCTGCGAGGCGCTGGGGCTGGATCTCTCCATGACCCTCCGCCGTCCCCGGGAGCGGAGCTCTACCTATTTGTATGTGACGGACGACGGCGGGGACATGCTGCTGGCCGTGTCCGACATGGACATCGTGGACCGCATCACCCCGGAGGCCCTGGCCCCGCTGCTGGACCGACTCAACGGCTTCGACGCCGTGGTCCTGGACGCGAACCTGAGCCAGGCCGCCCTGAACTTTCTCTCGGAAAAGCTCACCGTGCCTCTTTACGCCGACCCCGTGTCCACCGCCAAGGCGGAGAAGCTGCTGCCCATCCTGCCCCGGCTCCGGGCCCTGAAGCCCAACGCCCTGGAAGCCAGACACCTTACCGGGGAGAAGGAGGCGCTGCGCTGCGCCCACGCTCTGCTGAACCGCGGGGTGAAGCGCGTTCTGCTGAGCCTTGGCGCGGAGGGCATGCTGGCCGCGGAAGGGGAGCGGGTCCTGCGCCTTCCGCGGCAGAAGATCACGGTGGTGAACACCACCGGCGCCGGGGACGCCGCAACCGCGGCCATGGTCTGGGCGGACCTGCAGGGTCTGGACCTGGAGACCACGGCCCGCTTTTCCCAGACGGCCGGCGCCCTCACCTGCCAATGCCTGGAGGCAAACTCCCCGGCGCTCTCGGAGCTGCCGGAGCAATTCGGAATTCGGAGTTCGGAATTCGGAATGGACCCGTAAAGCTCTTCCCCCAGCAGTCGGAAAACACAAGGAGCAGCGTAAGACTCGTAAAGTTCTTCCCCCAGCGGGGGAAGATGTCGCGCAGCGACAGATGAGGGAGAAGTCACCGAAAACTGCAGCGCCGAAAAGCGCGCAGCAGACAAACGCTCTCCCTCATCAGTCACGGCGCTTGCGGGAGATCGCGCCGTGCCAGCTTCCCCCGCTGGGGGAAGCACAGGGCGCGGGGAGCCTTGGACGAAAGCGTTATTCAAAATGGCAGGGAGACGCTTACCATGAGTACTGCAAAAATGAATCCTGTCCTGCTTGACCATTCGAGAGACATGCGGCATGCAATGACAAAGCAGGAGTGCCGCCTGTGGTTTGATTTCTTGAAAGCACTTCCTCAAACGGTAAGACGACAGAAGGTCTTCGGCTCATACATTGTGGATTTCTATATTGCCTCAAAGAAGCTGGCGATTGAGTTGGATGGGTCCCAGCATTATGAAGACAGCGGCAAAAACTATGACGAACGAAGGGACGCTTATCTGAAAAGCCTAGGTCTTACCGTTCTGCGCTATGCAAACTCTGACGTGGACTACAACTTCCGTGGCGTTTGTGAAGATATCCTGCAGCACTTGGAATCAGAATAGTCCTTCCCCCAGCGGGGGAAGGTGGCAGCCGCCGTCCCCCGCAAGGCGGCTGTCGGATGAGGGAGAAAGTACCGAATACTGCAATGCAGGAAAGATGATGCGCTGCGGCACAGTTCTTCCCCCAGCGGGGGAAGATGTCACGAAGCGACAGATGAGGGAGAAGGTCACAAAAGCAGCCACGCTGGAAAGGTGGTGCTTGACGGACCTTCTCCCTCATCACCCCCAGTGTGCGCACTGGGGGAGCTTCCCCCGCTGGGGGAAGCACAAACGCGGGGGGCGGCGGACGGCATCGATTGTCCCGGGTTTGCTTTTGCGCGGCCGCAGTTATTTCCCCGGATTCTTTTCCTTCTCATCGGGGAATTCTTCGAAGCTGGTGAAGCGATAGGCAATGGCATACTGGAAGAAATAGGCGATCAGCAGTATGCCTGCAGCAATCAGCGTGCCTTTCGTTGTCCTGGCGCCAAGGTAAATCAGAATAAGACACGCAAACAAGGATAGAATCAAAGGAATAGCAGGAAGAAAATGATGAAATTCCTGCTGGGACGGAATGATTCGGAGCCTTG